>DASZTT010000025.1:0-10623 GCA_035547895.1 Rhodanobacteraceae bacterium | reverse complement strand
ACAGCGGCAAGTCGCCCATTCCCTACAAGCCCACGCGCTTCAACCAGGATTGGGCGCCGGACAAGGAAAGCCTGGGCCAGAAGACGATCGGGCGCGCGATCGACAAGGTGATCGAGAAGACCACGGTGAAGAAGACCGTGCACCTGCCGGGCGGCATCAAGTTGCATTGCGCGTTGTCGCCGCTGGCGTTGTTCGCAGGCTGCAAGGGCGACGATCCGCAACCGCCGCCGAAGAACGACAACGACATCCGCCTCTCGATGCCGCCCGCGGAAACGCTGACCGGCAAGAAGGTGAAGGTGCCCGCGTCGGCATCGAGCGTGCCTCCACCGCCGTCGGGTCCGGACTGATCGCGCATTGGGTGACCGACAGCGGCGATCGGAGCTGATCGCATACAATGACTCATGCCCTCTCCTCCCGAGATCCTTGCGACGCGCGCCGCGCGCGACAGCCGCTTCCTGCGTGTCGAGGACGTCGACCTCGCGTTTTCGAACGGTGCGCGCCGCACGTTCGAGCGGCTGACCGCGTCCGGCATGGGCGCGGTATTCATCGTGCCCATGCAGGACCGCGACACCGTGCTGCTGGTGCGCGAGTATGGAGCCGGCATTGGCCGCTATGAGCTGGGCGTGCCGAAGGGGCGCATCGACCACGGCGAAACCCCGCTCGACGCCGCCAATCGGGAATTGCAGGAAGAAGTGGGCTTCGGCGCGCGCAAGCTGACGCCGCTGACCACCTTGTCGCTTTCGCCCGCATACATGACCCACAAGGCGCAGGTGGTCCTGGCGGAGGATTTGTATCCGCAGCGCCGCCCCGGCGACGAACCCGAACCGCTGGAAGTGGTGCCGTGGAAGTTGTCGAAACTGCACGCCCTGCTGGCACGCGACGACGTGTCGGAAGGCAGGTCGATCGCCGCGCTGTTCATTGCGCGCGAATATCTCGAAGGAAGGTACAAACCGGCATGAGCCAACTGGAACGCATCGCGCACGAATGCCGATCGCTCGCGCGCCGCGCAGGCGCGGCCATCCTGGAAATCTACGCGGGCAGTTTCGCGGTCGAACAGAAGCCCGACGATTCGCCGCTGACCGCCGCGGACATGGCTTCGCACCGCATCATCGTCGCTGGCCTCAAGGAACTGACGCCGGACATCCCGGTGCTGTCCGAGGAATCGAAGCACATCGACTGGAACACGCGGCGCGCGTGGGATCGCTACTGGCTGGTCGATCCGCTGGACGGCACGCGCGAGTTCGTGAAGCGCAATGGCGAGTTCACCGTCAACATCGCGTTGATCGAAAATCATGCGCCGGTGCTGGGCGTGGTTTTGCTGCCGGTGACCGGCGCGTTGTACTTCGGCGTCGCCGGTGACGGCGCATTCCTGGAAGACGCGCCGGGCGCATTGCCGCAACCGATTGCCACGCGCGCCGCAGCAACGATTCCGGTGGTGGCGGGCAGCCGTTCGCATGGCAGCGATCGACAGGCCGCGATCCTCGCCAACCTCGGCGAGCACAGGCTGCTGTCGGTGGGATCGTCGATCAAGTTCTGCATGGTCGCGCGCGGCGACGCCGACCTGTACCTGCGCCTCGGCCTCACTTCGGAGTGGGACACCGCCGCCGCGCAATGCGTGCTGGAACAGGCCGGCGGCGCGGTGGTGGATTTGCAGGGCAACGCGCTGCGCTACAACGCCAAGGAATCGTTGTTGAACTCCGAATTCCTGGCGCTGGGCGATGCTTCGGTCGATTGGCTGGCGCGGCTCGGGTTGCGCGCGTGATGGACAAGGTCGCCGAGCTGCTCGCGATCATGGCGCGCCTGCGCGATCGCGAGCAGGGCTGTCCATGGGATGCCGCGCAAACCTTCGAGACGATCGCGCCGTACACCATCGAGGAAGCCTACGAGACCGCCGACGCGATCGACCGCAAGGACTACGCAGCGCTGAAGGATGAACTGGGCGACTTGCTGCTGCAGGTGGTGTTCCACGCGCGCATGGCGGAGGAGCAGAACCTGTTCGCGTTCGATGACGTGGTGGATGCAATCAACGCCAAGCTCAGGCGCCGGCATCCGCACGTGTTCGCCGATGCACGCTATGCGAATGCAGAAGAACAATCGCGCGCATGGGATGGCATCAAGCGCGCCGAACGCGCCGCGAAGGGCGAGGACGACAACAGCGTGCTGGCCGGCATCGCGCGCGGCCTGCCGGAATGGCAACGCGCACTGAAGTTGTGCGACAAGGCGGCGACGGTCGGTTTCGACTGGCCCGGCCCCGAACCCGTGCTGGACAAGCTGCACGAGGAAATCGTCGAAGTGCGGGCTGAATTCGCGGCCGGCGCGGACCACGATCGGATGCTGGACGAGATCGGCGACGTCGCGTTCGTGCTGGTGAACCTCGCGCGACACGCCGGCGTGGATTTCTCCGCCGCGCTGCGCCACGCCAACGCCAAGTTCGAGCGGCGCTTTCGCCGCATGGAGGCACTTGCCGCGGCGGCTGGCGAAAAGCTCGAGGGCAAGACGCTGGCCGAGCAGGACGCGTTGTGGGACAGGGCCAAGGCCGAGGAACGCTGAGGCCACCCCACGCCGCAAGTGTTCGCGGGCGTTTGCGCGCTGTCCGCGGACACATTCCCGGACAGGTGTCCAGGGCCAGCCCGTTGAAAAACATCGAAATGGCATCGCGGCCGGGTTGGCATCGCAATTGCTGTCAGCCCAGGGAACCCCTGTTCCACATTCCGGAGAAAAATCATGCGCAGATCCATCCTGTTGCTTGCGGCCGCGTCGCTGCTTGTGTTGTCGTTCACGGCGCTGGGCGCCGAACAATGCCGCTACAGCGCACCGCGCAACGCCGAGATCAATGCCGCGGGCCTGAAGCTTCTCACGGTGCAGATCGGCCCCGATGACCTGGTGATCCACGGCGAACCGGGGTTGACGAATGTCGTGGTGCGCGGCACCGCGTGTGCCTCCAACGAGAAATGGCTGCAGGACGTGAAGGTCGAAGCTGCGCGCAGCGGCGACACCGCCAGCCTCATCGCCCACGACGGCGACCACACGATGCTGATGTCGCTGTTTGGCGGCTCCTACGCCTACCTGAAGCTGGACGTGCGGGTGCCGCAATCGCTGGCGATCAAGCTGCAGGAAGGTTCGGGCGATGCCAAGGTCGGCAACGTCGCTGCGCTGGATGCGTCGCTCGGTTCCGGCGACCTCAAGGTGGATGGCGTCGCGGGCGCATTCGGCCTGCGCGTCGGCTCGGGCGACGTGGTCGCCAGCGATGCCGGCAGCTTCGATCTTTCAAGCCTGGGTTCCGGCGACGTCGGCATGGACGGCGTGCGCGGCAACGCGCGCGCCGGTGGCGTCGGGTCGGGCGATCTCGTGCTGGGCAATGTCAAGGGCGACGTTTCGCTGGGCTCGATCGCGTCCGGTGACGCCAAGGTCACGGGTGTCGGCGGCAGCCTCGACGCAAAGAGCGTGGGTTCGGGCGATCTCGTCATCAGCAACGTCACACGCAACGTGTCGGTGGGCACGGTCGCGTCGGGGGACGTGAAGATCTCGCAGGCCGGCGGCAACGTGCACGCGGGCAGCGTCGGCTCGGGCGACTTCGGCGCCGACGGCGTGGGCGGCGACTTCAGCGTCGGCTCGGTCGGCAGTGGCGACATCAGCCACCGCAACGTCAAAGGCAAGATCAGCGTGCCGCGCGACGACGATTGAACAACACGGCCTTGCGTCCACGGGCCTCGAAGTTGCCGGCCGCGGGCGAACCCGCAGCCGGCGCATCACAAAAATGCGGCGGACGGGAAGGGAAGTCTGTCCGCCGCATTCGTCACTGTGATGCCAGGCGGTCGTTGCCCCGCCTCGCCTGATAACGCGGCGATGCGGGATCGGTTGACAGCGTCGTCGCGCGCCGCGGCCATGCGGCTTTCACGCAATTCTCACCCGCGCACCTGCACATTGCCTGCTACTGCCACGATGGCCGGGATGGACGGGGGAACGGCGGAACATGACGGAATCCGAATTCGAAAAACAGACAGGGCTGGTGCTGCTGGTCGAAGACAACAGCGGCATCGCCGAGATGGTGGGCGAGTTCCTCGAGCGCCGTGGTTACACGGTCGATTTCGCCGGCGACGGAGTAAGTGGCCTGCACCTTGCCGTCACCAACAGCTATGACGTGATCGTGCTCGATTTGATGCTGCCGGGCATGGATGGCCTGGACGTCTGCCGCAAGCTGCGCGGCGAAGCGAAGAAGTCCACGCCCGTGCTGATGCTGACCGCGCGCGACACGCTGGAAGACAAGCTGGTCGGGCTGGATGCCGGCGCCGACGACTACCTGGTCAAGCCGTTCGAGCCGCGCGAACTGGAAGCGCGCATCCGCGCGCTGATCCGGCGCGAGCGGCGCCAGGTTTCCAGCGAGGTCTACCAGATCGGCGGGCTGGTACTGGATACCGCGACACTGCGGATCACGCGTGACGGAGAGGAACTGCAGGTTTCGCCGATCGGTTTGAAGCTGCTCGCGATCCTGATGCGCGAGTCGCCGCGGGTGGTGTCGCGTCACGACATCGAACGCGAAATCTGGGGCGACACGCTGCCCGATTCCGACACGCTGCGTTCGCACCTGTACAACCTGCGGCGCGTGGTGGACAAGCCCTACGCGAAGCCGCTGGTCCACACCATCCACAGCGCGGGCTACCGCGTGGCGGACCTGGACGCGGAGGCGGAAGCCAGCGCGCTGGCGTCGGGCCGCTGAACACGCGGCTTGCGCGGCATCCGCGCGGGCGCCCACAATCCGGCACGCACTGGTTACCGCGGATAGGCTCGGCGCATGGCCCGCTACACAAGCATCGGCCAACGTTTCTGGGTGATGTTTTCGCTGTGGGTGGCGGCGATCAGCGTGGTCACTGCGCTGGGCGTTTATGCGGCCGCCAACTCCAGCCGCACGGCGATGGCCCGCCAGGAACTCGATCGCGAGAACATCTATTACGCGCAGCAACTGGCACGCGACCCGCAGGCGCCGTTGCCGGACACCTGGCTGCTGCGCGGCTATCTGCGCACACCCGCCGGACCGGCGAACGCAGTGCCGGAGCGTTTCGCCGGTCTGGCGCCGGGTTACCACCAGGTCACGCAACCCGACGGCACCGAGGGAACCCTGCTGGTTTCCGATACACCGCGCGGCCGGCTGTTCCTATTGTTCAACAACGACCGGCCCAACAGCGTGGTGATGCTGTTCGGGCTGATCCCGGTCGTGCTGGTGGTGCTGATCATCTATCTCGCCACCTGGTTGACCTACCGCGCCTCGCGCAAGGCGCTGTCGCCGGTGATCGAGTTGGCCAAGGTGGTGCGGCGCTGGGATCCGGACCATCCCGACCCGGCATCGCTGGCGCCCGACCGGCTGCCGGCCGCCAGCGACAGCGACGTCGAAGTGCTGGTCGCCGCGTTGTACAACTTCGCCAACCGGCTGGATGCGTTCGTGGAGCGCGAACGCAATTTCACCCGCGATGCCAGCCACGAACTGCGCACGCCGCTGACCGTGATGAAGGTGGCGGTCGACGTGCTGGCGGATGAAGACATGAGTCCGTTCGCGCAGCGTTCGCTGGCGCGGATCCGTCGCTCCGTCCGCGAGATGGAAGGCTTGATCGAGACCTTCCTGGTGCTGGCGCGCGAATCCGATTCCGGCCTCCGCGACGAGGACTTCCTTGCCAACGACGTGGTCGGCGCCGAGATCGCACGCTATCGGGAACTGCTCGCGGGCAAGCCGGTGCAACTGGCGCTGGTCGAACACGCGCGCTTCGCGCTGCACGCGCCGCCGCGCGTGGTCGCGGTGATGATCGGCAACCTCATCCGCAATGCGTGCCTGTACACCGAGCAGGGGAGCGTCACCGTCGAAGTCGGGACGAACGAGGTGCGCGTGACCGACACCGGCAGCGGCATGAGCGAGGACGATCTGGAACGCGCGTTCCAGCCGTTCTATCGCGGCAGCCGCACGGGACGTCGCGGGCACGGCATCGGACTCGCGATCGTGCGCCGCATCGCCGATCGCTATCGCTGGCAGGTCACGCTGGAAAGCACGCTCGGCAAGGGCACCATCGCGACCGCGCACTTCCCCGCCGCACAGCCACCCGACGCGGCCTTGCCGATGCCGGCGGTGCAAGGCCAAACGGCCGGTGTCGAGCGCCTTACCTGAAACCGGCTGGCGATCCATCGATGGGCATTGCCCAAAAGCGCAACAAGGCGGTCATGAATGCCCGCGCGCCATCAATCCGCGCAGATGGCGAGCCGCTCCGCCAACGCGATGGCGCATCCAGGCATTGAGGCTCCCCGGGACCGGTTGGGGCGACCGCCGTATCCAGAACCCGCCCGACGCGGCCACCAGATGGAATCCCATGGTCCGACAATCGCGTTCGGAGAAGTAGTGGAAGACGATGCTGCGCCGGGTGCGTTCGCGCGCCGTTATGGGGCTGCCGCCGTGGAGCAGTTGCGCATTCCAGATGAAGACATCGCCCTTCCGTGCCTGGAACAGTTCGCATTCAAGTGCGCGTTCACGCAATTGCGTTTGAATGTAGCCGTTCCACGCATCCATTTCACCGGGAACGAAATGGCGTGCGCCATTGGAGAAAACGTAAGGCTCGATCCTGTGGCTGCCCGGCCAGTACCGCAGCAGCCCGGACTCCGGCGAACAATCCTCCAGCGCTATCCAGACAGCCACGAGATGGGAGGGCGTGCGCGGCGTCATGTAAAGCGAGTCGACGTGGTCGGGCTGCTCCGACCCGTATTCCAGGCTGAGCGAGTTGCAAAGCGCAGGTGTCTCGCCAAGCAGCCGCTGCAGCAGCGGGACCAGACGATCGTTGAGGGCGAGGTGACGGACCGATGCCTGTTTCAGGTACAGATCATTGACCTTGAAGCGATGTGACTTGCGCGCATCCGCGGGCACGTCGCGCAACCGCATCCGCCGATCCAGGTCCATGTCGTCCACGATGACGCGGGCACGCCGGTCGTTCCATAGTGCACGATAGTCGGCGAGCACGGCGTCGATTTCCGGGTGGGCGTAGAAGCGGGGCAGGACCAGAACGCCCCGTGCCTGCCACTCTGCAACGAAATCGGCTTGTTGGTCGTCCATATCCTTCGGTACCTTGGCACTCGATGCCGATGGGCTCCCCCGGAACCACGGCTTTTCTCCACCGTGTCCGCGGAACCCGTGTTCTGGATGACTGCAGCTGCAACGCTGCCCCCGTGGAGCCGCTGCCGCGTTGGCGGGTCAAGAATTCCACTCCGCCCCCGCGGATATTTTCGACGCTATCCGATTGCCACCCACGTTGCCAGTGCCGTGCACATTGGCCCTGCGGATGCCGGACCGGCGCAACCTCCTGCACTGGCGATGGTGCCCTTGCACTATCGCTTGACATTTATCGTTTACGGATGTAAACATTTACCATCGTTCACACGCGTAAACGAAACCATGTCGATCAGCGATGCCGAAGCCGCGGTGATGGAAGCCTTGTGGCGCAGGGCGCCCCTCAGCGCCCAGGAGATCCTCGGCGAAGTCGGCTCCGAGCGGGGCTGGCAGGAAGGCACGGTCAAGTCGCTGCTGAATCGCCTGCTCAGGAAGCGCGCGGTAAAAGCGGTGCGCGATGGGCGCCGCTATCTCTACCGGCCGCGCCTCAGCCGCGAACAATACGTGTTCGGGGAAAGCAAGAGCCTGCTCGACCGCCTGTTCGGTGGACGGGTCGCGCCGCTGGTCGCGCATTTCAGCGAACGGCGCAAGCTGTCGAAAAAGGATATTGCCCAGTTGCGCGAATTGCTGGAGGAGCTCGACGATGAATGAGCCCGAGATGCTCGTCGCGGCGTGGTGCCGGACAGGCTGGCCGCTGCTGCTGGCATTCACGGTCGCAGTTCTGATGGTGGCCGGGCTGCGCAAGCCGTCGCGCATGGCGTTCGGAGCCGAGCGCGCATTCCTGTTGTGGTTGGTTCCACCCTCGGCGATGCTGGCGAGCTTGTTGCCGCATGCGCGTGCAACCACCGCATCATTGCCGCCGATCGTGTTGAGCATTTCAAGCCTGCCGGGCACCTCGGCCATCATGGCCGGAGGCGTCCCCGGCTGGCGTGTCTGGATCGCGGCGCTGTGGCTGTCTGGCGTCATCATTGCGTTGTTGCTGGCCGCGTACGCGCAACGGCGCTATCACGAAAGGTTGCGCGGAGCAGCTCCGTACGGGACGGAGCCAACACGCTGGCCGATCGTGCGCGCGAATGATTCGCGTACCGGGCCCGCGCTGGTCGGAGCGTGGCGTCCGCGGATCGTCGTGCCGTTCGATTTCGATACCCGTTTCGACGGCGATGAGCGCGCGTTGATCCTTGCGCACGAGGCGGTGCATGCGCGCCGCCGGGATGGCTTGTGGTGCCTGCTCGCGCAAGTCGTCGCTGCGATTTTCTGGTTTCACCCGTTGGTGTGGTGGGCACTTTCGGCGCTGCGCCGCGATCAGGAGCTGGCCTGCGATGCCGGAGTATTGCGTGAGAACCGCGGCGCGCGACGCCGGTACGCGAATGCAATGTTGAAAACGCAACCAGCCGTTTTGGCGTTGCCGGTGGGTTGTGCCTGGTCACCCCGTCATCCACTTGCGGAGCGTATTGCCATGTTGAAGCAAGCCCAACCCGGAAAGGTTCGCCGCCTGGGCGGTGCGATATTGATGACGGTCGCTGTTTCGTTCGGCGCCGGCGTTGCGTATGCGGCAGGCGCGCCCGTCCCGTTGTCGCTCGCGGATGGCAGCACGCCCGCCGTGAGGGAATACCAGCTTGGAATGAAGGTCGGATGGATCGATGGCAACGGGTCGCATGGAAGAACACGCAGGCTTGCAGTGGCGATGTGCCAGGCTCCGGACAAGGCAATGCGCGTGAGCTTCGTGACCATGGCGGTGGAAACCGTCGTCACGCCGCTTCCGGACCATCGCGTTCGCATCGCCGCCACGATCTTCGACGCCGCGGGGCACAAGCTCGCACAGCCCGTGCTGATCGGTGCGCTGGGCGATCCCTTGCGCCTCGCGGTGGGCGGTACCGGCGGCCAGCCGCGTTACACGCTCGACGTCACCCCGGTTGCCGGCTGTCCCGCGCGCTTTGCAGGGTCGCGTCGATAGACCGGAAGAGTGCGCAGGCAGCGTGCAGGCAGCGCACGGTTCTGCGACCATCGGCGCGTGAATCCGGTGGACTCGCCATGACGGCGTCCTTGCAGCCATTGCCGACCCATTACCAGGACCGCGGCCTGCACGCGGGTTTCTGGCGGCGCGCGGTGGCCTGGTTGATCGACGCGTTGATCCTCTCGTCCGTGTTCGCGGTGCTGTACCTGATCATCGTCGGTTCGTCCGCGGCGGCGATGCAGCCGCATGGCATTCCGTTTCGCGTGTTGCCTCCGCTCTGGTTCGCCTTGGTGCTGGTGCCCTGGTTGTATTACGCGTTGTGCGAAGCCTCTGCTTGGCAAGCCACGCCCGGCAAGCTGGCGCTGGGCCTCGGGGTCACCGATGAATACGGACAAAGGGTCGGTTTCGGCCGCGCGACGGGGCGCTTTTTCGGGAAGTTCCTGTCCGGCTTCATCCTGGACATCGGCTACATGCTGGCCGGCTGGACCGAACGCAAGCAGGCGCTGCACGACCTGATGGCCGGCTGTTGCGTGGTGCGCAGGGAAGGGTTGCACGCCTGGGAACACCGCGATGCGACTGCGCAGGATTCAATGGCAGCTGTCGCGGCGCTGCCGCGAAGCGGCATGCCGGGGTGGGGCATCGCACTGGTCGTGATCGGCGTTTGCGTGTTCCTGTTGCTGCCGTTCGCGGCGGTCCTCACCGTGATGGCGATCCCCGCCTACCAGGACTATGTCGTGCGGGCCGAAGTTGCCCAGGGCCTCGACGCAACCCTGCGGGCCCGCGCGCTGATTGCGGAATACATCGGTCAGCGCGGCGCGTTGCCCGACAACAACGATGCACTCGGATTACCGCAGCCCGGAGCGATCAACGCACGCTACGTCAGCAGCGTACGCGTCACCGGTGGCAAGGTGATCGTGACCTTCGGCAACCAGGCCGACCTGCGCATCCGCGGCGGCCACGTGGTGATCGCGCCGGTGGGCAACGCAGCCGCGCTGCACTGGCAATGCAGCAGTCCGGACATCCGCGATCGCTACCTGCCGGAGAGTTGCCGCTAAGACAACGTTTCGCCAGAATCGAGGCGGGGATTCACGACAAGGGGAAAACGATGGCATCCATGCCGCATGGCGGTACGCAACCGCTGCCCGACCATCTGCACGCGCCGCTGCTGCATGCGGGATTCTGGCGGAGGTTCGCAGCCTACCTCATCGATGGACTGGTCCTGGGTGCTGCAGCGGGCGTGCTTTACATGCTGTTCGCTTTCATCGTGATTGTCCCGGCTGCAGCGGCCGGCAGACGCCACATTGACGATGCAGCGGTAGGCATGTCCATGCTGCTGCTGTGGCTCGCGATCATTGTCGGGCAATGGCTGTATTTCGCCCTGTGTGAATCGTCCGCATGGCAGGCAACGCCGGGCAAGATGGCGCTGAACCTGCGCGTGACCGACATGTATGGACGGCGCATCGGCTTCGGCCAGGCCACCGGCCGCTTCTTCGGCAGGATCCTGTCCGGCTTCATTTTCGACATCGGCTTC
>DASZTT010000024.1:0-10710 GCA_035547895.1 Rhodanobacteraceae bacterium | reverse complement strand
CAGTCGGCTGCCAATGAAGCGCAGCAGAACGCGGCCAGCGCCGCCTCGGCCGCCGCCAGCGCCGCTTCGCAGGCTGCCAGCGCCGCTTCCCAGGCTTCCAGCGGTGCCAGCGCGATGGACGCCATGAAAGACGCCGCCCACAAGGCGGGCCAGGCTGCCGACGCCGCGAAAGACGCCGCCAGCAAGGCCAAGGACGCGATGAAGGGTCATTGATCCCTTCGTTGCATCCCGTCGTACCGAACCGGCCGCCTTGTGCGGCCGGTTTTTTTTCGGCCTTCCGAAAGCCGTCGGCGCAACTTCCATCCCCCGCTTCGGCCCTCGCGGCAACAACCGATAGAATGCCGGTTGATGCGCCTGCGCCCGTCACGGAACCGACCATGACCATCCTGTCCACCGCCGTCGACAGCAAAAGCGAAGCTTTCCGTGGCAATGCCGCGAACCTGCGCAAACTCACCGACGAATTGAAGGCCCAGCTCGCGCGCACCGCGGAAGGCGGCGGCGACAAGGCCCGCGAGAAGCACGTCGCACGCGGCAAACTGTTGCCGCGCGAACGCATCCGCGCCCTGCTCGATCCGGGCTCGCCGTTCCTGGAACTTTCGCCGCTGGCCGCGCACGGGATGTACGACGATGCCGCGCCAGCCGCGGGGCTCATCACCGGCATCGGCCGCGTCAACGGCTGCGAGGTGATGATCGTCGCCAACGACGCCACGGTGAAGGGCGGCACCTATTTCCCGATCACGGTGAAGAAGCACCTGCGCGCGCAGGAAGTGGCGCTGGAAAACCGCCTGCCCTGCATTTACCTCGTCGATTCCGGCGGCGCCTTCCTGCCGCTGCAGGACGAGGTGTTTCCCGACAAGGAACATTTCGGGCGCATCTTCTACAACCAGGCGCGCATGTCGGCGCTGAACATCCCGCAGATCGCGGTGGTGATGGGTTCGTGCACCGCGGGCGGCGCATACGTGCCGGCGATGAGCGATGAAACCATCATCGTGAAGGACCAGGGCACGATCTTCCTCGGCGGTCCGCCGCTGGTGAAGGCCGCGACCGGCGAAGTGGTCGATGCCGAAACGCTGGGCGGAGCCGATGTGCACACGTCCATTTCAGGCGTCGCCGACCATTTCGCGGAAAACGACGCGCATGCGCTGTCCATCGCGCGCGACATCGTGGCTGCGCTCAATCGCAAGAAGAGCGTGCCGCTGGCATTGGCCGAACCGCGCGAGCCGAAATATGCCGCGGAAGAACTCTACGGCGTGATCCCCGTGGACACGCGCCGCCCGTTCGACATCCGCGAAGTGATCGCGCGCATCGTCGACGGCTCGGAATTCCACGAATTCAAGGCACGCTACGGCAAGACGCTGGTCACCGGCTTTGCGCACATCCACGGTTATCCGGTCGGCATCATCGCCAATAACGGCATCCTGTTTTCCGAAAGCGCGCTCAAGGGCACGCACTTCATCGAACTGTGCAACCAGCGCAACGTGCCGCTGGTGTTCCTGCAGAACATCACTGGCTTCATGGTCGGCAAGAAGTACGAGCAGGCCGGCATCGCGAAAGACGGCGCGAAGATGGTCACCGCCGTCGCCTGCTCGCACGTGCCGAAGTTCACCGTCGTGATCGGCGGCAGCTTCGGCGCAGGCAATTACGCCATGTGCGGCCGCGCGTACGGCGCCCGCTTCCTGTGGATGTGGCCCAATGCGCGCATTTCCGTGATGGGCGGCGAGCAGGCCGCAAGCGTGCTGGCGACCGTCAAGCGCGACGGCATCGAAGCCGCCGGCAAATCATGGTCGAAGGAAGAGGAAGACGCCTTCAAGGCGCCGATCCGCGAACAATACGAACGCCAGGGAAGCCCGTACTATTCCAGTGCGCGCTTGTGGGATGACGGCATCATCGACCCCGCCGACACGCGCCGCGTATTGGGCCTCGCGATTTCCGCGTCGATGAACGCGCCCATCGAACCTGAGCGTTACGGCGTGTTCCGGATGTAACGCGCGGGTTGGGTAGCGGCTCCGCCGCGAATCTCAACAGGACCGGCCGCTGGATCCGCCCCAGAAACCCGGGCTCCGCCCCGCTCCCGTTGTCTTGTTCCGCGAACGCCGTCACCGCGCGGGTTGAGGACCTCTTGATTTTCGATATTATTTAGATATATCTTGAATACGCTCTCAAAATGGAATCCACCCATGCACATGCACGACAAACTGCACCACAAGCTCCACGCCATGCATCGACTCCACGCGTTCGACTGGGACGCCGATCCTGATGATGCCCGCACCTGTTATGCCGGTCGCGGCCCGTTCGGAGGCAGACGCCACCGCCACGATGATTTCGGGTCCTTCGCCGACTGGAACGGCCTGCGCGGTGGTGGACGTCGCGGCGGTAGCCGCATGTTCGGTCACGGTGACCTGAAATTGCTGCTGCTGGCGCTGATCGAACAGGAACCCCGTCATGGCTACGAATTGATCCGCACCATCGAGGACATGTTCCACGGCCAGTACTCGCCCAGCCCCGGCACGGTCTATCCCACCCTCACCCTCCTCGAGGAAATGGGCTACGTCGTCGCGCAAAGCGAGGAAGGTGGCCGCAAGCGCTACGCCATCACCGATGAGGGCCGCGCCTTTCTCGACGAAAACCGCGACACAGTCGAAGCCGTCATGGAGAGCACCGAACGCAAGGCGCGTTTCGCGGCGAAGCTCGCCACACCCATGGCAATACGCCACGCGGTCCACGCCCTGAAGCATGCGCTGGCGATGCGCGTCTCGAAATGGGACAAGGCCGAAGCCGAACGCGTGGTCGCGATCCTCGAACGCGCCGCCCGCGAGATCGCCGCCGGCAGCAAGCGCGATTGAGCACAGCGCCATGGAGCCACGGCTGCAGTGCCCGCCGTGGTTCGCCCGCTGCCTTTATGGCACTCCTTTGCTACGCGCATTTGGACACAGCACACACATGTCGTCTCGTTCTTCCAGCAAGAAGCTTCTGCTCATCGGGGCCTCGCGTGGCCTTGGCCTCGCGCTGGCTGAGGAATACCTGAAACGCGGGTGGGAGGTGGTCGCCACGGAACGCGACGGCCGGCCATCCGGGCTGCACGATCTCGCACGGACTTACGTGGAACGACTCGATATCGAGCATGTCGACATCAATCGTCCGGATCAGGTGGATGCGTTGCACGCGCGTCTGGCATCGAGGCAGTTCGACATGCTGTTCGTCAACGCGGGAGTCACGACCGCCCATCACGAAACGGCTGCGGAGGTCTCGAACGACGAGTTCGTGCGCGTGATGATCACGAATGCGCTGAGCCCCGTGCGTGTCATCGAAGCGCTGCAAGACCTCGTGCACCGCAGCGGTACGATCGGCGTGATGTCGTCCGGGCGCGGCAGCATCACCAACAACGAGAACGGCCACGAGGATGTCTATCGCGGCAGCAAGGCCGCGCTCAACATGTTCATGCGCAGCTTCGCCGCACGCCATGCCGATGTTCCGCGAACGTTGTTGCTGATGGCTCCAGGCTGGGTGCGAACCGACCTGGGCGGTCCGGATGCGCGGCTCACGATCGCGGACAGCATCCCCAATCTGGCCGATACCATGGACGCGCAAGCCGGGAATCCCGGCCTTCGCTATCTCGACTATCTGGGACGGCTGGTGCCGTGGTGAAACGGTCGCCTGTTCCCGATCGGGCCGTGTGCGTGGCGCTGGTCGAAACGGCGAATCGGCTGGTCGACCTGAAGCGATGCCGGCGACTGTCAAGCGCGACGGCATCAGCGTGCGACTGTGGAACGAGCAGCATCGACGCGGCCGACAGACGACGTGTGCAGCCATATCCGCCGCGACGAACGCGCCGACCGTGCCTGAACGCCACTGCGCGGTCCGGATGTGACCGCCTCGAACGGCGCTGCTTCGACCAACGATCCCGGTCTATTTGAGCTCCCTTGCGTGCTTTCAGAAAGCGGAAGCGTGCGAAGCGCAGAACCTATTGCGTGCCCAAGCCGAATTGCTTGCCCACGCCGAAGCTGAATACGGTGCCTCCGCCTGAGCGGAGACGGGGGCGGGAGACAGAAGCGGTACCGAACAGCCTGCCCTGCTTCAGCGTGAGGCCGGACTCAGGGTAGACACCGTCGAGCAGCGTGAAGGAGTGCAATACTGTGAATCTGCCGTCGGGAGTGAGCTTGAACACAGCGCCGAAACCTTCATCGCCACCATCTTGGGTCGTTCCGTAGAAATTGCGACCGATGCGCAGAAGGGCATTTGCATACAAGCCATCGATGCCCCCGGTGAAGGTGTACAGCGTGGTGAAAGTCCCGTCCGGGGCGAGTTTGAATACCGTGCCGTAAATGGGCGGGTAACCCGTGAGGCCGTAAGTCGTGCCGTAAAGGTTGCCGGCGTTATCCCTGATCAGGGGGCCAGCGCCGGGAGGAGTCGCATCGGCGAAGCCGGGAAATGAATGGAGCGTGGTCAAAGTCCCATCCGGCGCCAATTTGTAAACCGTGCCCCCGTTGTTGACCCCGCCCTCTTCAGTGAGACCGTACAGATTGCCGGCTTTGTCGCGGATCACACCATTCAAGGGATCGGTGCCATCGGGGCCTGTGAAAACATGCAGTACGCGGTAGGACCCATCCGCACCGTATTCAAATACGGTGCCCCAGGTATAGCCGGCGCCGGCTGTCGTTGTGCCATACAAATTGCCTTGGTCGTCCCGAAACAGCGAGGCGCTGGGAGCTGCGTCATCCTGGGTGGCATCGAAATCATGCAGTACGGTGAAGGATCCGTTCGCCGCCAGCTTGTAAAGTTGGCCGAAATCGTGTTTGCCGCCCCCGAGGGTGGTCCCATACAGGTCTCCGGCTGCGCGATCGATCGTCACCTCACCCGGAACGATTGTATGTACATGTTTGAAGGAGTGGACGATCGTCTCGGTCCCGTCCTTCGTGATTTTGAAGATGGTTCCGGCGTTGTACGTGCCACCTTTGAAGGTGGTGCCGTAAAGATTGCCCACACGGTCGAACTGCACGCCGGTCTCGGAAATGCTGCCGTCACCTGGCGCGCCTGAAAACCGGTGGAGCACCCGCAGGTTGTAGGTTTGCGCCTGGGCACAGGCGGCGGAAGCGGAGAGCGCGATGACCAAAGCACAGAGCGCGCCGCGAAATGATGTCGCGTGACCGGAACGCATGACCCACCTCCATGTCGAGCCTCGCCGGACAACGGCATCCGGAAGAACGAGAACCGAGAGACTTACGTGGCCGGATGACACTGAGCCAAGGGGTCGCGTTTTCGAGCGCAGTATACGCCCGAATCGAAGCCGCATTCTGCAGGGAAGGTGTCGCGAAACTTTCTCCCCGTTCATGTTCAGCGCAACAACTCCGCGAACAGGAAAGCCCGCATCGATCGACCAGAAAGGGAGGCTCCGAACCGTGGTACGAACCGATGCCATGGATCCGCGATCCGGGACCCAGGCTCCTCTACCGCGTGGCCATGTGGGACAGATGATTTCCGCAGTGACGGCACCGCGCCGCTGAGCCGCCTAGGCCGCGTGCGAGGCACCCGGGACGACAGAGCGGCTGGTCGACTTCGCGCGCTGCTTCTGCGACGCCATCCGCAGCGACATGAAGCGCATGCCGGCGACCAGCAACACGAAGGTCATGAGCCAGAACACCAGTTGCATGCCAGCCGGACGCGCTTCGTAACCGGTAAGCACGTGCACGGCCTGGCCGACGATCGACTGGTTGGTGAGCAGCCACGAGGTGTCCCAAAGCTGGTTGCCCCACGCGGGCAGCAGGTTGGCCTGGATCAGGAAACCGGCGGCCGACGCCGCGAGTCCGCTCGCGAGCACCACCAGCATCCAGTTGGTCGCGCTGAAGAAATAACGGATCGGGATGCGCAGCAAACCGAAGTACAACGCGAACCCGACCACGACGCCGCCGGCGAGCCCGAGCGGAACGCCGCCGATGAAGCCGAGCTTGCCGGCGCCGCCCGCGGCCATCCCGAACAGGAACAGCACCACCTCCGAACCCTCCCGCAACACGGCCAGGGCGACGACGGCCAGAAGGATCGCGATCGAACTCGAACCGGCTTTGACCGAATCGGTGACGCGCTGCATCTGCTGGACCATTTCCTTGCCGTGGCTGGACATCCAGGTGACGTGCCAGCCGATCATCACCACCGCCGTCAGCAGCACGACGGCCTGGAATACTTCCTGTCCGATGCCGCCCAGCGAACCTTCGATGAAGCCCATGCACACGGCGACGACAATCGCACCGATCACGCCGAGCGCGATGCCGCCGCCCACGAACAGGCTGCGCCGGGACACGCCGCGCGTGGCCGCGGCGACCACGGTCACGATCAATGCAGCTTCCAGGACTTCACGGAAGACGAGCAGTGCAATACCCAACATGATCTACTCCGCCACCAGCGTGCCCGTGGTGGCCTGGTTGAAATCGTCGAAGAATTTGTAGGTGCCCTTGTCCAGTGGCCCGACGAATACCGTGATGGTGCTGTTCGGCAACACGATCTTCTCGCGATTGAAATCGGCGCTCTCGAATTCGGAGGGCGTGGCATTGCGATTGGTCACCAGCACCTTGAATTGGGTGTTGGCCGGCACCTTCAGGGTGGCCGGTTCGAACTTGTGGTTCTGCAGGACGAGGTGGAATTCGGGCGCATTCCCGGCGTGCGCCGGAACCGCCAACGCGGCCGCACTCGCAAACACCAGAACCGGCAACCATTGCAACCCGCGCATCCGAACTCCACCCGGGCTTGCGCCCGCTTTGCTTACACAGCAAATGCTAATCGTTCTCATTTAGTAACGCAACTGAAACCTGAAGGGTCGAGCCCCGCACGGCGCAACGTGCGGTAGTCCGGCTCGCAGTCGAACAAAGGCCATGCGAGGCGCGTCCCACGCGACCGGCTATCCTTGCGATTTTGACCGGTGCGATCCATGCCCGAAACGATTCGACTCGAGCGGAACGGCGCGGTGGCGACCCTGTCGCTGGACCGTCCGGACGTCCACAACGCGTTCGACGACACGCTGATCGCCGAAACCACCGCCGCGCTGGAATCGCTGGCCGCGGATGCACGCCTGCGTGTATTGGTGCTGACCGGCACGGGCGCGACCTTCTCCGCCGGCGCCGACCTGAACTGGATGCGGCGCATGGCAACGGCCAGCGCGGACGAGAATCGTGCCGATGCGCTGCGTCTCGCAAAACTCCTGCGCACGCTGCAGTTCTTCCCCAAACCCACCCTCGCGCGCATCAACGGCTCGGCCTACGGCGGCGGCGTGGGCCTGGTGGCGTGCTGCGACATCGCGATCGGCGTCGAGGGTGCGAAGTTTTCGCTGAGCGAAGTGAAGCTCGGCCTCGTTCCCGCCACCATCGCCCCGTACGTGGTGCAGGCGATCGGTCCTCGCCAGGCGCGGCGCCTGTTCGTCAGCGCGGAAATTTTCGATGCCGCCGAAGCCGCGCGCATCGGACTGCTGCACCAGTGTGTCCCCGCCAGGCAGTTGGACGAAGCGGTCGATCGCCAGTTGCACCACCTCGCCAAGGGCGGCCCGCTGGCGCAGCACGAAGCCAAACGACTGGCCCTGCGCACGGCCGGCATGACGATCGAATCGGCCGAAAGCATCGATACCGAAAATGCGGCATTGATCGCGCGCCTGCGCGTGTCACCCGAAGGCCAGCAGGGGCTCTCGGCTTTTCTGGAAAAGTGTCCGCCACCATGGCTGAAGGAGTAGGACGATGCTCGACCACATCGGTTTCCCGGTTTCCAATTTCCTCGCCAGCAGGAAGTTCTACGAAGCGGCGCTCGAGCCGCTCGGCATCGGCGTCGTGATGCAAGTGACCGCCGAGGAGACCGGCGGCAGCTCGCACGCGGGCTTCGGCGAGAACGGCAAGCCGTATTTCTGGATCGGCGACGGCGAAGGCATGGTGCGCGGCCGGTTCCATATCGCGTTCACCGCGAAATCGCGCGCCGACGTGGACGCGTTCCACCGCGCCGCGCTTGCGGCGGGCGGGCGCGACAACGGCAAGCCGGGCCTGCGGCCGCACTACCACGAACACTATTACGCCTCGTTCGTGCTGGACCTGGACGGCCACAACATCGAAGCGGTCTGCCATACGCCGGAATGAGCGACTGCTGACATGACGCTGGCAACAGCGAAGGCCCAGGCTGCAGCCACTCCGCTTCGAGAGCAACCCATGAAACCCATTCTGAACATCGCCGACGCCCCGTACACCGATCTCGCCGAAACCTCGCGCCGGATGGGCGCCGAAATGCCCGCCGAACGCTACGGCGGCCGGCGCGCGGAACTCGGTCGCGTGATCGGCGCGGGCAAGCTGGGATACAACGTCACCGCGATCGCACCCGGCAAGCGCGCGTACCCCTTCCACAACCATCGCGTCAACGAGGAAATGTTCTTCGTGCTGGAAGGCACCGGCGAGGTTCGCATCGGAGAGGCGACGTTTCCGATTCGCGCCGGCGACGTCATCGCCTGTCCGCCCGGCGGCCCGGAAGCCGCGCACCAACTGCACAACACCGGCAGCGATGAGCTCAGGGTGCTCGCGGTCAGCACTGCGGAATCGCCGGAAATCTGTGAATACCCCGACACCGGCAAATTCGGTGTCCTGGCTTTTTTCGGACCCGACAAGGAGGGGCGACCTCAGATGTTCGCGCACATCGGCCGCCCCGGGGAATCGCGCGACTATTGGGAAGGCGAGTAGGCGAGGAAAAAAGCATGCAAGTCCCTGTCATCAATCTTGCCGACCTCGAGGTGCGTGGCGAGACCGCCGATCGCGCACCCTGTGGGCCGAACGCGGACCAGTACGACATCCGCTGGGCCGAGATCGCCAGCCGCATCGGCGCCCGCAAGCTCGGCTACAACCTGACGGTGGTCGCGCCGGGCAAGCGCAACTGCCCTTTCCACAGCCATCGTGCCGAAGAGGAAATGTTCTTCATCCTCGAAGGCACGGGCGAATTGCGTTACGGCGACCGGCGCGTTCCGCTGCGCGCCGGCGACTTCATCGCCTGCCCCACCGGCGGCCCGGAAACCGCGCACCAGATCATCAACACCGGCGACATGGAAATGCGTTACCTCAGCGTCAGCACGATGGCGCCGATCGAAATCTGCGAATACCCCGATTCCGGCAAATTCGGTGTTTACGAGGATTTGCCCGAGGATGCCGACGAGCGTCGGGTGCGATTCCGGCATCTCGCGCGGCGCGAAGACACGCGCGATTACTGGGAGGGTGAATAGTGTTCCAGCGCGTCCTGATTGCCAACCGCGGCGAAATTGCATGCCGCGTGATCCGCACCTGCCGTCGGCTGGGCATCCACACCGTCGCGGTGTTTTCGGAAGCCGACAAGGATGCGCAGCACGTGCGCCTGGCCGATGAAGCGTGGCCGATCGGCGGCCCGCGGCCGGACGAGTCGTACCTGCGCGGCGACGCGATCATCGAAGTCGCAAGGCAATCCGGTGCGCAGGCAATCCATCCCGGTTACGGATTCCTGTCCGAGAACACCGCCTTTTCGCGCGCGTGCCGGGACGCAGGCATCGTGTTCATCGGCCCGGATCCCGAAAGCATCGAGGCGATGGGTTCGAAAGCCGCCGCCAAGCGCCTGATGGCGAGGCACGACGTGCCGCTGGTACCGGGCTACGACGGCGACAATCAGGACAATGCGCACCTTGCCGAGCAGGCGCACAGGATCGGTTATCCGCTGATCATCAAGCCGTCCGCGGGCGGCGGTGGCAAGGGCATGCAGATCGTGCGCAGCGACGCGGAATTCGCCGACGCGCTGGCCACCGCGCAGCGCGTCGCGAAAGCCTCGTTCGGCGATGCGTCGATGCTGCTGGAACGCTACATCGAACGTCCCCGCCACATCGAGTTCCAGGTGTTCGGCGATCGCCACGGCAACGTGATCCACGTCGACGAGCGCGAGTGTTCGGCGCAACGCCGCTACCAGAAGGTGCTGGAGGAAACGCCCTCGCCCTTCCTCGACGCCGAACGCCGCGCCGCCATGGGCGCCGCCGCGGTCGCCGCAGCCAAGGCGGTGGACTACGTCGGCGCCGGCACCGTGGAATTCATCGTGGGACCGCAAGGCGATTTCCATTTCATGGAAATGAACACGCGCCTGCAGGTCGAACACCCTGTCACGGAGATGACCCACGGCATCGACCTGGTCGAATGGCAACTGCGCGTCGCCGACGGCGAGCCGCTGCCGTGGACACAGGAACAGGTGCAGTCCCGCGGCCACGCGATCGAAGTGCGCCTGTATGCGGAAGACCCCGACCACAATTTCCTGCCGAGCTCGGGCAAGCTCACGCGGTTGACGTTGCCCCAGCCATCGACCCACGTACGCCTCGATGGTGGCGTGGGCGAAGGCGACACCGTGACGATCTTCTACGACCCCATGATCGCGAAGCTGATCGTGTGGGATGTCGATCGCCCGTCGGCACTGCAACGCATGCGCGAAGCGCTGGCCGCATGCGAAATCGCCGGTCCGAAATCGAACGTCGCCTTCCTGGAACGGCTGGTGCGCCATCCGAGCGTCGCCGGACATTCCATCGACACCGGCTATCTGGATCGGCATCTGGACGAATTCGTCGCGGGCGAAGCACAGCCGGAAACATCCGCCGTGTTTGCGGCGGCCGTCGCGGCGCTGTTGCAGGACGAACGTTCGGGCGCAGCGGATGCATCCGATCCGAACTCGCCATGGAACACCTCCGACGCGTGGCGCATC
>DASZTT010000023.1:0-3124 GCA_035547895.1 Rhodanobacteraceae bacterium | reverse complement strand
CGCCGGGAAGGCCGGGCTGGACCTGCACTGGCGTGATCCCGCCACCGGCAAGCCGTTCGCGAGCATCCATGCGCTGCAGCAGTGGGGCGCCGCACATGGCCGCCAGTTGCTGTTCGCCGCCAATGCGGGCATCTACGATGCGCAGGGTGAACCGCTGGGGCTTTATGTCGAAAACGGCAAGGCGCTGAAGCCGCTCAACACCGCGCATGGCAATCCGGCTTCGGGCAACTTCTCGCTGCTGCCGAACGGCGTATTCGCCATCGATGCCAATGGCCATGCCTCGGTACAGACCACCACCGGCTTCGCCGCCGCGCACGCGCAACCGCGCTGGGCCACCCAGTCCGGTCCAATGCTGGTGATCGACGGCAGAATCAATCCCAATTTCGACGCCGATTCCGACAGCACCAAATGGCGCAGCGGCGTGTGCGCGCCCAGGCCGGATGAAGCGGTGTTCGTGGTCAGTACCGCGCCGGTGAACTTCCACGAATTCGCGCGACTGTTCCGCGACAAGCTCGGTTGCCGCAACGCGCTCTATCTCGACGGCACGCTGTCGCAGATCTATGTGGACGGCGATTACTACGGCGCACCCGCGTTCATGGTGAAACCGTACGCGGGGATGTTCGCCGTGTTCGCGCCCGCGGACCGCGAATAAAGCCCTTCCGGGCCGCTTCGAGTCTGCCCCGGCGCCGTTCGCGCGCCGCAGAAGCCAGTATCTACAGGCTTTGCACACCGATCCATGCCATTACGCGAAGGGCCTGGCTAGGCTGTGCCGCGAGCGGGCCTGGTGCCCGAGATCGACTCGACTGCCACCAAGGCAGCACATCCACAGGGGAGTGTCATGCGTCTGAAATCACCCACCACCGCACCGTCGCTGGTGCTGAAAGACATCCACGGGAAATCCGTCGCGATCGGCGGCGCCAGTGGCCGCCGCACGCTGCTGTGCTTTTTCCGCGACGCCGCGTGTCCGTTCTGCAATTTCCGCATCTACGAACTGACGCACCATCACGCCAGCCTTGCGGCGCTGGGGCTGGACATCGTCGCGGTATTCACCTCGACACCCGAACAAGTCCGACGCTTCGTGGCGCGCAAGCCGCGTCCCTTCACCGTGATCGCCGATCCGACCTCCAGCGCGCACGAAGCGTACGGCATCGAGCGCTCGTTCTGGCGCAAGTGGAAGGCTGTCGTGACGCGCATCCCGACCCTGCTGAAGGGCTTGCGCATCGTCGGGGTGGCGGGCCTCAACACCACCAATCTGATGCCCGCCGATTTCCTGATCGACGAAAGCGGCAATATCGTCGAGGCGTATTATGGCAGCGACGCCGGCGACCGCATTCCGTTCGAGCGCGTCGAGCTGTTCCTTGCGAAAGGATTGCTCAAGCGCGCGAAGGTCGCGGCCTGAAACGGATCATCCGCCAAGCAGTCGCTCGGCGATGCGCAGATGAATCGTGGGCAGGCGTTCGAGGTCGGACAGCGCGACGTGTTCGTTGATCTTGTGAATCGACGCGTTGACCGGTCCGATCTCGACGACCTCGGCGCCCAGCGGCGCGATGAAACGGCCGTCCGACGTGCCGCCGCCGGTGCTGGGCTCGGGATCGATGCCGCACACCTCGCGGCAGGCCCCGATCACCACTTCGCGCAACTTGCCGCCCTCGGGCGAATGGAACGATTCACCCGAGAGATTCCATTCGATCGCGTAGTCGAAGCCATATCGGTTCAACACCGCTTCGGTGCGTTCGCGCAGCGCTGCGGCACTGCTCGCGGTACCGAAGCGGAAATTGGCATCGACCACGAGGCTGCCCGGAACCACGTTCAACGCACCGGTGCCGCCATGAATGTTGGAAACCTGGAACGTGGTGGGCGGAAAGTCCGCATTGCCCTCGTCCCAGCGCGCGGCGGCGAGTTCCGCAAGCGCGGGGGCGAACGCGTGGATCGGATTGCTTGCGAGATCGGGATAGGCGACGTGGCCCTGGATGCCGTGCACCGCCAGCCGGAACGAGAGCGATCCGCGGCGGCCCACGCGAATCAGGTCGCCCAGTTCTCGCTCCGACGACGGTTCGCCCACCACGCACCAGTCGATGCGCTGGCCCGTTTCGCGGAAATGCTGCGCGACGCGGCGCACTCCATCGAGATTGACCGGACCTTCTTCATCGCTGGTCAGCAGCAGCGCAACCGTGCCGCCATGATCCCGGCGCGCGGCCACGAACTGCTCCAGCGCCACCACCATCGCAGCGACGCCCGATTTCATGTCGGCCGCACCACGCCCGTACAACTTTCCATCGCGCACGACCGGTTCGAATGGCGGCGAAATCCAGTCCGCTTCCGGCCCGCTCGGTACCACGTCGACATGACCGAGGAACGCGAGCGCCGGACCGCCCGATCCGTGCGTCGCCCACAGGTTGGCGACGTCGCCGTAACGCGGTTGTTCGCAACGGAAGCCCACGCGCTCCAGCCGACCCGCGACCAACGCCAGGCAGCCCGCGTCGTCCGGTGTCAACGAGCGGCGGCGGATCAACTCACAGGTGAGATCGAAGACTTTCGACATCAGGCACTCGCACGATCACGAATCGCGCGCAGCATAGCAACGCGGGGCTCAGCGCGTGATCACGTTGCCGAGCACATGTCCCACCCCGAAAGTGATGGCGGCGGCCGCGCTGGTGATCGCCAACTGGCGCGCGATCGAGAACGCGAGCGTGCGTCCCGTGAACAGCGAGGTACCGATCGCGATCAGGCACAAACCGGAGAACGTGGTGCCCAGGCTCGCAAACATCGCCGCGCGGCCGCCCAGGAAAAAATACGGCGCCACCGGGAAGATCGCGCCGAAGGCGAAGAAACAGAACGAGGAAACCGCCGCGCTCCAGGCCGAGCCGCCGAGCTCCGACGGGTCGACGCCCAGGTCTTCGCGCACCACCGTGTCGAGCGCGGTTCGCGGCGTTTCGGACAGGTGCTCGGCCAGATGCTCCGCCTTCGCGCGCCCCAGCCCCTTGTCGCGATAGATGCCCGCGATGTGGCGCACGCCCTCTTCCGGCGCGACGGCCAGGCGTTCGGCGCGCTCGGTGATCTGCGCCTGGTAGAACTCGCGTGAACTGTTGACCGACAACCATTCGCCCAAGGCCATCGAACATGC
>DASZTT010000022.1:0-21622 GCA_035547895.1 Rhodanobacteraceae bacterium | reverse complement strand
GTTCAATTCCCAGTTGAAGAAGAACGCGTCGTGCTGTTCGACGCGATGGTCGCGCACCACCTCGATGCCTTGCTGGATCGCGTGCGCGACCGCCACCGGATCCTCGATGATGATCTGGTAGCGCTTCGCGGCGGCGTCGCCGAGCACCAGCCGGAGGAATTTGTCGATCTGCCCGAAATACTGCGCCGATTCGGACGGGCCCGTGAATACCAGCGGAAACGGCACGTTCGCATTGACAGGGTTCAACAGGATGCCGAGCAGGTACAGGATTTCCTCGCAGGTACCGACGCCACCGGGAAACACGATGAAGCCGTGACCCACGCGCACGAACGCTTCGAGGCGCTTCTCGATGTCGGGCAGGATCACCAAGCTGTTGACGATCGGATTCGGCGATTCCGCGGCGATGATGCTCGGCTCGGTCAAGCCGATGTAGCGGTTCTCGTAGTGACGCTGTTTCGCGTGCGCGATCGTCGCGCCTTTCATCGGCCCCTTCATCGCTCCCGGTCCACAGCCGGTGCAGATGTCCATCCCGCGCAGGCCGAGCTGGTAGCCGACGTCCTTGGTGTAGTCGTATTCCTCTCGCGAAATGGAATGACCGCCCCAGCACACCACGAGGTTGGGATCGAAGCGCGCGCGCAGCACCCGCGCGTTGCGCAGGATGTCGAACACCGCATGGGTGATGCCGCTGGAATCGTCGAGATTGAATTCCCCGGATTCCAGCTTGGTCGATTCGTACACGATGTCGCGCATCACCGCGAACAGCAGTTCGTTGATGCCGCGGATGATCTTGCCGTCGACGAATGCCTGCGCCGGCGCGTTCCTGAGGTCCAGCTTCACGCCGCGATCCTGCTGCAGCACCTGGATGTCGAAATCCGGATACTGGTCCAGCGTCGCGCGCGCACTGTCCTGCACCGCGCCGGAGGTCAACACCGCCAGCGCGCACGACCGCAGCAGGTTGTGCAGGCCCGATGAGGTCGCATCGCGCAGGCGCGCGATCTCGTCGCGGGAAAGCACATCCAGCGTGCCGGCCGGCACGATCTGCGCATTGACCGTCGCGGGCCGCGGAGGCTGATGAACATCATTCATACGCAACATCCCTTCGGAGCGGCTGTTGTGGAAGTCGGGCCATGCTGCCCTTCGCCATGGAGGGCAGCTTGGGTGGCCGGGGTGGTCTGGCAATTACGTCGTCAAGGAAATCCGGAAACCAAACGAAGCAGCGATCACGGATGATCGCAACGAAGATCCGTCAACCTGCCTTCAGATACGCCTCGACGCCGCCCAGGATCATCTGCGCCGCCAGCGCGATCAGCAGCATCCCCATCACGCGCTCCAGCGCCGCCAGCATGCTTTCGCCCAGCAGCTTGAACAACCAGGTCGAGCCCAGCAGGATCGCCGCGGTGGCGAGCCACGCGATCAGCAGCGCCAGTCCCCATTCCACTTCGCGGCCAGGCTGCGCGCTGGTCATCAGCAGCAGCGTCGCCATTGCGGAAGGACCGGCGACGCCGGGAATCGCAAGTGGAACGATGAAGGGTTCGCCCTGCCCCACCGGCCCGAAGATGCCGCCATCGCGCGGCGGGAACACCATCTTGATGGCGATCAGGAACAGCACCACGCCACCGCCGATGCTGATGGCTTCCTGCCGCAACTGCATCACCGACAACAGTTCGCGGCCGCCCAGCAGGAACGCGACCAGCACGCCCAGTGCGATCAGCAATTCGCGGATCATCACCCAGCGGCGGCGCTTGGGCGGCACGTCCTTCAGCACCGTCAGGAAGAACGGCACGTTGCCCGGCGCGTCGAGCACCAGGAACAGGGTGATGCACGCCGACACGATGGTCATCTGCTGGTGCATGGCTTACCCCCCGGGTTCGCGAAGGTCCAGCATTTTGCCGCGCGCGGCTTTCGCCGCGGGCGACAGCAAATAGAGCACCGCTTGCGCGGCCGCGTCGGGCGTCGCGATGGAGGAAGGATCCTCGCCCGCCCAGACGGTGCGGCGCAACGCTGTGCGCATCGGCGAGGGCAGCAGCGCGTGCACGCGCAGGACGGTCTCGTCGGTCTCTTCGTGCAGGATCGATGCGAGGCCTTCCAGCCCGGCCTTGGCCACGCCGTACGCGCCCCAGTGCGCGCTGCCCATGCGGCGTGGATCGTCGAGCACGAACACCACGGCGCTGTCCTCGCGCTTCAGCAGCAACGGCATGCAGGCCTGCGTCAGCAGGAACGGCGCGGACAGATCGACATGCAGCGTGCTGATCCATTCTTCCGGCGACAGCATGCCGAGCGGGGTCAGGCCCTCGCATTTCACCGCCGCGTGCACCACGCCATCCAGCCGCCCGAGCTGGCGCTCGACCGACTCGGCGAAAGTCTGGTATTCCAGCGGGGTCGCGCCCTGCAGGTCCATCGGCTGCAGCACCGGTTGCACCACGCCCGGCAGCGCGGCGATCTCGTCGTACACGGGTTCCAGCGCGCGCGCCTTGCGGTCGGCCAGCAGCACCGTGGCGCCTGCTTTCGCACACGCGAGGGCCGATGCGCGGCCCAGCCCACCGGCGGCGCCGGTGATCAAAACCACCCGTCCCGCCAGCGAATCCGCGACGGGCGCCCAGCCCGCCGGCAGACGCGTGACGGGCAGGCTCATTGCGCGGTCGCTTGCTTCGCGGCTTCCGCGACCATGCGCTGCAACTCGCCGGATTCATACAGTTCCAGCGTGATGTCGCAACCGCCGATCAGCTCACCGTTGATGTAGAGCTGCGGGAACGTCGGCCAGTTGGAATAGCGCGGAAGGTTGGCCCGGATCTCCGGGTCTTCCAGCACGTTGACCGAGAAATACTCGGCGCCGGTGGCGGTAAGGGCCTGCGACGTGCGCATGGAAAAACCGCACATCGGGAAATCGGGCGTGCCCTTCATGTAGAGCACGATGGGGTGCTCGGAGAGCGTGTTCTTGATGCGTTCAATGACGTCCATGGGAGATCGGTCTAGAATGAGGGATGGTGTCGTGCCGAAGCTGCGCATTGTACCAGCGCGCCATCCACGCATGCTGCCATTTCCCTTCTCCGAAACTGCAAGGAGCACTCCATGGCGATCGAACTTCCCCCGCTTCCGTACGAGCGCAGCGCGCTGGCCCCGCACGTCTCCGAGGAAACCCTGGACTACCACTACGGCAAGCACCACAAGGCGTACGTCGACAACCTCAACAAGCAGATCGAGGGCACCGATTTCGCCGACATGAACCTCGAGGACATCGTCAAGAAGGCCACGGGCGGCATGTTCAACAACGCCGCGCAGGCGTGGAACCATACTTTCTACTGGAATTCCATGTCGCCCAAGGGCGGCGGCGACCCGTCCGGCAAGCTGGCCGACGCGATCACCAAGGCGTTCGGCGACATCGCCAAGTTCAAGGCCGAATTCGGCAAGATCGCGATGGGCACGTTCGGGTCCGGCTGGGCATGGCTGGTGCAGCGCGCCGACGGCTCGCTGGGCCTGGTCAGCACGTCCAACGCGGGCACGCCCATCACCGGCAGCGATCGTCCGCTGCTGACCTGCGACGTGTGGGAACACGCGTACTACATCGACTACCGCAACGCGCGCGCCAAGTACGTCGATGCGTACTGGAACCTGGTGAACTGGGATTTCGCGGCCAGCCAGATGGCCTGAGGTTCCGCCGGAACCCGCGCAGCATGCGGCGCGGTTTCACCGTGTGCTTTGCGTCTCTGCGGACGCCGTCATCACGGCGTCCGCGAGCCGCGCGGCCAGCGCGTGCACTTCCTCGGCATCCTCGCCCTCGATGGTGACGCGTACCAGCGGTTCGGTGCCGGACGGCCGCAGCACCACCCGGCCACGGCCATGCAGCACCTGCTGCACTTCGGCCAGCGTCTGCTGCACGTGCGGCGTCGCGATGGCACCCTTTGCACCCGCCACCTTCACGTTGCGCGTGATCTGCGGCAGCTTGGCCAGCCCGGAACGCGCTTCCGGCAAATCCTTGCCGGCCCGCGCGAGTGCGTCCAGCACCGCGAGCGCGGACACGATGCCATCGCCGGTGCTGGCGCGATCGAGGCACAGGATGTGCCCGGACGTTTCGCCGCCCAGCACGCCGCCATGTTCCTTGAGCTGCTGCAGCACGTAGCGGTCGCCGACGTTGGCGCGCAGGAAGCGCACGCCCGCGCCGGTCAGCGCGCGCTCCAGTCCGAAATTGCTCATCAGCGTGCCGACCACCGGCCCCCGCAGGTTGCCCGCGGCCAGCCAGTCGTGCGCGAGCACGTACAACAGGTCGTCGCCGTCCACGAGCTCGCCATTGCGATCGATCATCTGCACGCGATCGCCGTCCCCGTCGAACGCGATGCCAAGGTCGGCGTGCTGCTCGACCACCGCGCCGCGCAACGTGGCCGGATGGGTCGAACCGATTTCGTGGTTGATGTTGAAGCCGTCCGGTTCGCAACCGATGCGCGTCACCCGCGCACCCAGTGCGGCGAACACCTTGGGCGCGACCATGTACGTCGCGCCATGCGCGCAATCCAGCACGATGTGCATGCCCGAAAGATCGGGCGGTGACGCGAGGGTGCCGAGGCAGAAGCGTGCGTAGCGTTCCACCGCGTCGTCGATGCGCCGCGCCTTGCCCAGGCGTTCCGGTGCCACGGTGGTGAAGGGCGCGTCGATTTCGCGTTCGATGTCGCATTCCACCGCGTCGTCGAGTTTTTCGCCTTCCGCGGAAAAGAACTTGATGCCGTTGTCCTGGTAGGGGTTGTGCGAGGCGCTGATCACGATGCCGGCGCTCGCGCCCAGTTCGCGGGTCAATTGCGCGACGGCCGGCGTCGGCAGCGGACCGAGCAGGCCGACGTTGGCGCCCGCCGCGACCAGGCCCGCTTCCAGTGCCGCTTCGAACATGTAGCCCGACACGCGCGTGTCCTTGCCGATCAATACCAGCGGCCGCTTGCCGTCGCCCAGCACCACGCCCGCCGCCCGCCCCAGCTTCAACATGAACTCGGCGGTGATCGGCCATTGGCCGACCACGCCGCGCACGCCGTCGGTGCCGAAGTACTTGCGGGGCGCGGAAGCCGGAGAGTCGGGCATGGTCACGATCCTGTGTGCAGTGCGAGATGGGGAGGATAACGCGCCGTCCTGTCCGCAGCGTCAATCGTCACTGAACCGCTGCGAACCGAATGGTTTGGCTTCGTGCCTGGCGGGCGCATCGCCCGCCTGCACCGCCTGCCAGACCGCCAGCGCATCCCGCGTCGGGGCGACGTCGTGCACGCGCACGATCATCGCGCCGCGCTGCGCCGCCATCATGGCCGCCGCCGCGGAGCCCGCTGCACGATCGGCGCCGCCGCTCCGTCCGGTCAGCGCACCGATCATGGCCTTGCGCGAAACGCCCACGAACACGCCCGCAGCGAGATCACGGAAACGCTCGAGTGCGCGCAGCAAGGCAAGGTTGTGTTCCAGCGTCTTGCCGAATCCGAAACCCGGATCGACCAGCACCCGGCGCTTGTCGATGCCGGCCATTTCGCAGGCGAATACGCGCTCCGCGAGGAAGCGGTGCACCTCGCCCACCACGTCGTCGTAATGCGGATCGTCCTGCATCGTGCCGGGCTCGCCCTGCATATGCATCACGCACACCGGCACCTTCAGTTCCGCCGCGGCATCCAGCGCGCCTTCCCGACGCAGCGCACGCACGTCGTTGATGAATCCCGCGCCGGCGGCAACCGCCGCGCGCATCACTTCGGGTTTGGAGGTGTCGACCGAAATCGGCACTTCGACGCGCTTTGCCAGCGCCTCCACCACCGGCACCACGCGATCCGCTTCCAGGGCGGCTTCGACCGCCGTCGCGCCCGGGCGCGTGGACTCGGCGCCGACGTCCAGCATGTCCGCGCCCTGCTCCACCATCGCCACGCCCTGGGCGATCGCGGCCTCGACGTCGCCGCGCAGGCCGTCGCCGGAAAACGAATCATCGGTGAGATTGAGGATGCCGCAGATGCGCGGGCGGTCGAGCTTCAGCGCGCGGCCGTTGCAATCGAGTGTGGGAACGGTATCGAACATGCGTTTTCAGTTTCAGGAGTTTTCAAGGCGCCGCATGATTTCACGATAGCGCGGCAATCCGCGCAGCCTGTCCAGATCGGGGTCGTGTTCGATCCACTCGCGGAATCCATGCCCCGTCGAAATCGCGCGCTCGAGCAGATCCAGCGCCCGTTCGGTGTCACCCAGGTACGTGTACGTGCACGCGGCGTTGTAGAGCGTCCCGAAATCGTCTGGTTGCAATCGCAGCGCGGCCTCGATGTTGCGGCGCGCACCCTCGGCGTCGCCCAGCCGCACCTGCATGCCTGCGGCAAGATACAAGGCGCGCCCGTTTTCCGGATCGGCCGCAATCTCGGCCAGGGCCGAAGGCAACGCAAGCCGCGTCAGCGCGTCGCCACGTGCAGGATCGTGCAGGGAGTCGGCGGCGTTGGCGGCCAGCGACAGCGCCTGGAACTCGTCCGGGCGCACGCGGTGCGCAGCCTCGAATTCCTCGATGGCCCGGGCATGGTCTCCGCTTCCGTAGCAGTGGCGCCCGAAGTAGTAATGCGCCTCATAGAGTTCCGGATTGAGCTCGATCGCGCGCTCGAACTCGGCGACGGCACCCGCATTGTCTCCGGACAGCGACAAGGTGTTGGCATGCGCGACATGCGCTTCGGCAAGCTCCGGCGCCAGTTCCAGCGCGCGCTTCGCGGCCGCGAGCGCTTCGTGGAGAGCATCCTCGGGTTTGATGATGCGCCAGATCAGGAGCTGCGCCAGCGAATCGGCCAGGCCGGCGTGCGCCTGCGCGTAATCCGGATCGAGTTCGATGGCGCGCCGGAACATCTGTGGTGCCTTGGGCCAGTTGTCGCTGCTCTTCAGCGACTGGATCTGTCGCCCGCGCAGGTAGAACTCGTACGCCCGCATGTCGCGCGGCGCATTGCGGCCGATGTCGAGCGCCGCGTCCGTCTTCAACGATACCCGCAGGGCGCGCGCGACGCTCCGCGCGATTTCCTCCTGGATCGCGAACACGTCCGCGAGTCCGCGGTCGAAACTTTCCGACCACAGGTGGTAACCATTGCCGGCATCGATCAACTGCGCTGTGACGCGCACGCGCTGCCCGGACTTGCGCACGCTGCCTTCCATGATCGCGGCGACGTTGAGCACGCGGCCGATTTCACGCACGTCGGCCGTGCTCTCCCGAAACCGGAACGACGAGGTGCGCGAGGCCACGCGCAGGCCGCGAATCGACGCCAGCGCATTGAGGATTTCCTCGGCCAGCCCGTCGCAGAAATACGCCTGGTCATGCGCCTCGCTGAGATCGGCGAACGGCAGGATCGCGACCGAAGCGCCGGGTGCGGCTGCCTTGGCGGCGGGCGACGCCTGCGGCAACGGCGCGGTACGTTCGATGCCGTGCGCGCCGATGTCGTAGACCCACGCGAGCACGCAGGCCAGCACGAAGCCGAGCGCAAGCAGCACCAGCAGCAGCCGCATCGACCACGACGGCAACCCGAGCGGTTCGAATACCGCGCTGCCGAGCTGGATCAGGACCCAGCCGGTGACCGCATAGACCGCGACGACGCGGAACACGCGCCGGCGGCGGAATTCGGCGAAGGATTGCTTCAATGATCCGACCCAGTCGCTCATGGTGGACGGCTCCGGTTCCGTCCCGTTCGCGTCTCCCGGAATGCTACACGGGCAGGCACCGGAGATGAGAAGGCCGCCCAACGGCGGCCTTCATGATTCACGAAGCGGCTGTCGCAAAGTCGGGACGCGGACGGCGTGGTGTTCCGGAACCCGGAAACGCCCCGGGACAGCCGACGACGCAGCGATCCAGCATCGTTACATGCTAATGCTGCCCCGCCGGGTGGCTGGACGGCGCCGGCGCGACGCCTGCCACGGTGGCGGGCTTGCCGCCGCCCATGCTGCCGGTGTTGCTGTCACGCGGATGCCAGTCGCGCGGCGGGCCGGGCTCGCGCCCTTCCATGATCGCGGCGATCTGGTCGCGATCGATGGTTTCGTATTGCAGCAGCGCCGCGGACATCGCGTGCAGCTTCTCGATGTCGTTGGTGAGGATCTGGCGCGCCTTGTTGTAGGCCGTGTCGATGACCTCGCGCACCGCGACGTCGATCTTGCGCGCGGTTTCGTCCGAAACGTTCTTGTGCTGCGTGACCGAGCGGCCGAGGAACACCTCGTCCTCCTCTTCCGAATAGGTCATCGGACCGAGCGCGGACGACAGGCCGTACTTGGTGACCATGTCGCGCGCGAGCTGGGTGGCGCGCTGGATGTCGTTGGAAGCGCCGGTGGTGACCTTTTCGCTGCCGAAAATCAGTTCCTCGGCAACGCGGCCGCCGAACAGGCTGGCGAGCTTGCTTTCAAGCGACAGCTTGCTGTGGCTGTAACGATCCTGCTCCGGCAGGAACATCGTGACGCCCAGTGCCCGGCCGCGCGGGATGATCGTGACCTTGTGCACCGGATCGTGGTCGGGCACCGACAGGCCCACGATCGCGTGGCCGGATTCGTGGTACGCGGTGAGCTTCTTCTCGTCCTCGCTCATGATCATGGAGCGCCGTTCGGAGCCCATCATGATCTTGTCCTTGGCGCGTTCGAAGAAATCCATGCGCACGTCGCGCGCATTCTCGCGCGCGGCGAACAGCGCGGCCTCGTTGACGAGGTTGGCGAGATCGGCGCCGGAGAACCCCGGCGTGCCGCGCGCGATCACCATCGGATCGACGTCGGCCGCGACCGGCACCTTGCGCATATGCACCTTCAGGATCTGCTCGCGTCCCTTCAGATCGGGCAGCGGCACCACGACCTGGCGATCGAAGCGGCCCGGACGCAGCAGCGCGGGATCGAGCACGTCGGGACGGTTGGTCGCGGCGATCACGATCACGCCCTCGCTGCCCTCGAAACCGTCCATCTCGACCAGCAACTGGTTCAAGGTCTGCTCGCGCTCGTCGTGGCCGCCGCCGAGACCGGCGCCGCGATGGCGGCCGACCGCATCGATTTCGTCGATGAAGATGATGCACGGCGCGTGTTTCTTGGCCTGCTCGAACATGTCGCGCACGCGCGCGGCGCCGACGCCGACGAACATCTCGACGAAATCGGAGCCGGAGATCGAGAAGAACGGCACCTTGGCTTCACCGGCGATCGCCTTCGCAAGCAGGGTCTTGCCGGTACCGGGTGAACCGACCATCAGCACGCCGCGCGGAATCTTGCCGCCCAGCTTGGTGAACTTGGACGGATCACGCAGGAAGTCCACCAGCTCGGAAACCTCCTCCTTGGCTTCCTCGCAGCCGGCCACGTCGTTGAACGTCACCTTGATCTGGTCCTCGCCCTGCAGCTTGGCGCGCGAACGCCCGAAGCTCATCGCCCCGCGTCCGCCCGCACCCGCCTGCATCTGGCGCATGAACCAGATCAGGATCGCGATGAAAATCAGGATCGGGCCCCAATCCAGCAGCAGCCGCCACAACGAGAAACCGTTGTCGCCCGGCTTCTGGGTGGTCTGGACCCGGTGCGATTCCAGCAACGGCAAGAGGGTGGTGTCATCGACCACCGGCACGACCGTGCGCAGCGAACTGCCGTCCTTGAGTTTGCCGGTCACCACGGTCGGCAGGTTGGCGCTCAAGGTGATCGAAGCGACGTTGTCGTTCTTCACCTGCGTCACGAACTCGGAATAGGACATCTGCTGTTCGCTGCCGGCAAGGCGCGGGCTGAGGCTCTGGTACACCAGCAGCACGATCACCGCCACGGCCACCCACAGCAGGCCCTGCTTGGCGAGCTCACTCATCGGAGGCTTCATGCGCGGGCACCTCGCTCGGACACGCCAACGAGCGCAGCGTGGATCATCTCCAGTGAACGGGATTCGAACCGATTCATTGCTTGCCTTTCCATCCTGTCGCCAACGCGTAGACCTCGCGTGATCGTGCCCGCGACGCCCTGGGCTTGCGCAGTGTCACCCGCGCAAAGCCCGCACGCAAGTCGCGGACGTATTCGTCGAAGCCGCGCCCCTGGAAGAGTTTGACCAGCAAGGAACCCCCAGGTTTCAAGCACTTGGACGCGAATTCTGCTGCCAGTTCCACCAGATGCATCGCGCGCGCCTGATCCGCCACTTCGATACCACTGATATTGGGCGCCATGTCCGACAGCACAAGGTCCACGGGCGCGCCGTCTAGCCTTGCCATCAGGGCATCGAAGACGGCATCTTCGCGGAAGTCGCCCTGGATGAACTCGACCCCACCGATGCCCTGCATCGGCAGGATGTCCAGCGCGAAGATGCGGCCGTTCTCGCCGAGCCGCTGGCGCACGAGCTGCGACCAGCCGCCCGGCGCCGCGCCCAGGTCCACCACGACCATGCCGGGTTTCAGCAGCTTGTCGCGATCGAGCAGTTCGTCCAGCTTGAATGCGGCGCGCGAACGAAAGCCTTCGGCCTGCGCCCGCTTGACGAATTCGTCGCCGAAGTGCTCCTTCAACCAGCGCGCGCTGCTTTTGCTTCTTGCCACGGAAATCTTTCCAGGGCGCGGTGCGCGCGTCCTTTCATGCACATGATACCCTGACAAGTCTTTCCGACCGCCGTGCCCCGTTCGACCGATGCCGCTGACGTCCTCACAGATCCGTTACCTGCGCGGCCTGGCGCACCCGCTGAAGCCGGTGCTGCTGCTGGGCGGCAAGGGCGTGACCGCCAGCGTGCTGAAGGAACTGGAGCAGGCACTGGACGACCACGAGCTGATCAAGGTGCGCCTGGGCGGCGGCGACCGCACCGAGCGCGCGGCCGAACTCGACAGGCTGGTCGCCTCGAGCCGAGCCGAAACCGTGCAGACCATCGGCCACATCGCGGTGTTGTTCCGGCGCAATGACGACAAGCCGCAAATCGCGCTGCCGAAGTGACCCACGTTGGAACTGAACCTCGAACGCCCGCGTGATTACCTGTTCGTGCGCCGCGCCGACGCGCACACGGTCGTCGTGGTCGACCGGTCGTTCTCCGCAAGCTTCATCCTCACGCGCGACAAGGTCATCGACGACTGGGGCGTTTCCGACGTGGCAGCCATGACGCCGGAGCAGGTCGAACCGATCGTTGCGCTGAAACCCGACGTGGTGCTGCTGGGCACCGGCGCACGCCAACGGTTTCCATCGCAGGCGGTGCTGGCAGCGTTCCTGCAGCGCGGCGTCGGCGTGGAAGTAATGGACAACGCGGCCGCCGCAAGAACCTGGGACATTCTTGCCAGCGAAGGCCGCAACGTCGTCGTGGCGTTTGTCCTTGCTTAGGCCGAAGTGGGCAAGGGGTTCATTGGGGCGAATCCTAAAACATCGGAATTCGCGAACAGCTCACCCAATCCTGTCGGAACTTATCGCTGCGGCAAATAACCCAGCGGATCGACGGGCTTGCCGTCCTTGCGGATCTCGAAGTGCAGCTCGACGCGCGGCGCGCCGCTCGCACCCATCAGCGCAATCTCCTGTCCTGCGCTGACGTGATCGCCTTCCTTCACCAACCGTTTGCTGTTGTGGCCGTAGGCCGACAGGAAAGTGTCGTTGTGCTTGATGATGATCAGTTCGCCGTAGCCGATCAGGCCGTTGCCGCTGTACACCACCGTGCCCGAGGCCGCGGCGCGCACCGGATCACCCATGTTGCCGGTGATGTTGAGCCCGGCGCCATCGCCGCCACCGCCCGCCTCGAACCCGCCGACGACCTTGCCGCTTGCGGGCCACTGCCAGGTGATGCCGCCGACGCTGCGGGTCGCGCCCGGTGGTGGCGTGGGCACCGCAGGTTGTGCAGACGGGGTTTGGACTTCAGCCGGCGGCGGAACGATCCTTGGCGCGGCAGCCGTCGCGGCCGGGGCGACCGATGCAGCAGGTGCCGCAGCGGCGGATCCGGATTCCGCGGGCGCCACCCCGTTCCCGGTCATCGACTGCGTGGTCACCGGACCGAACACGGGCGCGGAAGGCTGCGTGGCTTGCGCCTGCGTGATGGGGCGCGGCGGCGCGGTTGCCGCCGCGGGAGGCGCGGCATTGCCCGCGACCGCAGGGCCGCCTGCCACGACGGCATGCGACGCAGGTTTCAGTCTCAGCACTTGCCCCGGATGAATCACGTAAGGCGGTGGAATGTTGTTGAGCGCAGCAAGCTGGCGCGCATCCATGCCGTTGGCGAAGGCGATGCTGTACAGCGTGTCGCCACGCGCCACGGTGTAGCCGGAAGCACCCATGGTGCCGTTGGCGTGGCCGCCCAGCCCGAACGTCTGCACGCCGCTGCTGCTCGCCACGGCTGGCGCCGCCGTCGTCGCGGGCGCGGGCGGGCTGCTGCCGCCGAAGGAATAGTTGGCCACCGGCGCCGGATTCGACGCGCATCCCGCCAGCAACGCGGCAATCGCGAACGCGGCGGACCACTGCTTGAATGATTTCAGTGCGGACATGATGCGCGCAAGGATACCCGAGCCGCGCGGCATGGTCATGCCGACGCTCGCGCGGTTCGCGACCGCGCGACGCAGGCGCAACTCAGGCCGCGCGATCGCGAAAGCGATCGGTCGCGCCAATCAACTCGTGCGTATTGCCCGGCTCGAACGCGGAGTGGCCGGCATCGGCGACGATGCGCAGGTCGGCGCCGGGCCACGCGCGGTGCAGGTCCCACGCGCTGCGGATCGGGCATACCACGTCGTAGCGGCCCTGCACGATCACCGCCGGAATGCCTTGCAGGCGATGCGCATCGCGCAGCAACTGGTCGTCGTGGTCGAAGAAGCCGCGGTTGACGAAGTAATGGTTCTCGATCCCCGCGAACGCGAGCGCGAATTCGTCGCCGGCACTGGCGGCGATGTAACCGTCGTTCTGGAACAGGAAACTCGTCGAGGCCTCCCAAACCGACCAGGCGCGCGCCGCGGCGAGCCGCACTTCCGGATCGTCCGATGTCAGCCGCTTGTGGTACGCCATGATCAGGTCGCCATGCTCGGCTTCCGGAATCGCCGCGAGGTATTTCTCCCACGCGTCCGGGTACAGCATGTCGCAGCCTTTCTGGTAGAACCACTCCAGCTCCGCGCGCCGCAGCATGAAAATGCCGCGCAGCACCAGTTCGGTGACGCGTTCGGGATGCGTTTCCGCGTAGGCGAGCGCGAGCGTCGAGCCCCACGATCCTCCGAACACCTGCCAGCGTTCGATGCGCAGGTGTTCGCGCAAGCGTTCGATGTCGGCGACCAGGTCCCACGTGGTGTTCTCGCGCAACTCTGCGTGGGGCGTGGAGCGCCCGCAGCCGCGCTGGTCGAACAGTACGATGCGGTACACCCTGGGGTCGAAAAACCGCCGGCACTTCGCGTTGCAACCGGCGCCGGGACCACCATGCAGGAATACCGCCGGCTTGCCGTGCGGATTGCCGCACTGTTCGTAGTACAACGTGTGCAGGTCCGACACCCGCAACATGCCGCTGTCGAACGGTTCGATCTCGGGGTACAGGTCGCGGCGGTTGCTGGGCATATCCATTTGCGGCATTTCGCTGGAAGATTGAATCCCGCTAGCCTAGCACCTCACTTCGCGAACGCGCCGCCATGAAGACCTCGTTCCCCAAGAAGGACATCCGGATCCTGTTGCTGGAAGGCATCCATCCGAGCGCGACGGAGGCTTTCCATGCCGCCGGCTACAGCCACATCGAACAACACGAGAAAGCATTGCCGCGCGCGGAACTGTTCAAGGCGATCGCCGATGCGCACATCATCGGGCTGCGATCACGCACGCAACTGGATGCCGAAGCCATCGCGCACACCCGGCGCCTGCTTGCGGTGGGCTGCTTCTGCATCGGCACCAACCAGGTCGACCTGCGCCAGGCGCGCGAGCTGGGCGTGCCGGTTTTCAATGCTCCCTATTCGAATACGCGCAGTGTCGCCGAGCTGGTGATCGCCGAGGCGATCCTGTTGATGCGCCGCGTGCCGGAGCGCAACGCCGAATGCCACCGCGGTGGCTGGGCAAAATCCGCCGAGGGCAGCTTCGAGGTGCGCGGCAAGACGCTCGGCATCGTCGGCTACGGCCACATCGGCACGCAGGTCGGCGTGCTGGCCGAATCCCTGGGGATGCACGTGCTGTTCCACGACGTCGAAGCCAAGCTGGCGCTCGGCAATGCGTCGCCGGCGCGTGATCTCGCTGATCTGCTCGCACGCTCCGACGTCGTCACGCTGCACGTGCCGCAGACGCCCGAAACCGCGGGCATGATCGGTGCCGGCGAGATTGCGCGCATGCGCCGCGGCGCGATGCTGATCAACGCCTCGCGCGGCAACGTGGTCGACATCGAGGCGCTGGCTGCCGCCTTGCGCGACGGACACCTTGCCGGCGCGGCCGTGGACGTTTTCCCGAAGGAACCGAAGGGCCGCGACGAGGAATTCGTGTCGCCGCTGCGTGATTTCGACAACGTGCTGTTGACGCCGCACGTGGGCGGCAGCACCCAGGAAGCCCAGCTCAACATCGGCACCGAGGTCGCGTCCAAGCTGGTTCGTTACAGCGACAACGGATCGACGCTCTCCGCGGTCAACTTCCCCGAGGTCAACCTGCCCGAGCATGCCGGCAGCCGCCGCCTGCTGCACATCCACCACAACGTGCCGGGCGTGCTGTCGCGCATCAACGACGTGTTCTCGCAGGGCGGCGTCAACATCAACGGCCAGCATCTGCAGACCCAGGGCGATCTGGGTTACGTCGTCATCGACGTCTCGGCCTCCGCGGAGCAGTCGGAAGGCCTGCGCGAGCAGCTCGCGGCAATTCCGGGCACCGTGAGGACGCGCTTGCTGTACTGAAGCGTGTTGGCGCCGCAAGCGGCGCAACCTCCTCCTCCGACCACGCACTTCCACCGATCCGGCCCGGCGATCGCAAGGCCGGTCCGGCGCGGGCTTGACACATCCAATTAGTACAAATACTTTACAGTCTGTATATTTTACCAAAGGCGAAGCCCATGACCGACCCCATCCCTTGGTACCAAGAAGTCCTCCTGCCCGCGTTGCTCAGGCACGCACGCAATACCTACGGGACCGCCATGCGCGAGGCGCTGGACGCGGCCGGGTGCGGGGACATCCCCGCGAACGGGCTGTACGTCATCGGCGGGCTGGCAATGGACCGGAAGGAAGTGCCGCTGGCCGTCCTCATCCGGGACCTGCGCATTTCCAAGCAATCCGCGGGCCAACTGGTGGACACCCTGGTCGCGCGCGGTTATCTGGAGCGCGAGGTCGACCCCGAGGATCGCCGCCGGCTGGTCGTGACCCTGACGCGGCGTGGCCGCAAGGCCGCCGCAACGCAGGCGGCCGCGCGCGAATCCATCGATGCCGAACTCAGGGAGCGCATCGGCGAACGCGCAGTGAGCGTGCTGCGCAAGGGGCTTGCCACGCTCATCGAAATCGGTCAGCGGCGCGACGCCGAGGGAGCATCGCCATGAATCTTGCGACGGTGGAAATGAAGGCTTTCGTACCCGCGCGGGACTTTGCGCAGTCGAAAGCGTTCTATGCCAGGCTGGGTTTCAACATTCCTTGGTCCTCGGACGATCTGGCATACGTCCATTGCGGCAACACCAGTTTCCTGTTGCAGGCGTTTTACGTCCCCCTGCACGCCAGCAATTTCATGATGCACCTGCTGGTCGAGAACGTGGACGATTGGCATGCGCACGTGCTTGCATCCGGCGTCGTGGAGGCGTTCGGCGTGCGCGTCGATGAACCGCGCGATCGACCGTGGCGCATCCGCGACTTCACGCTGTTCGATCCCACCGGCGTGGTGTGGCGCATCGGGACGAACATTGGAAAGCCGGCATGACGGCGACGCGATTCGAATCCCTGTCGCCGATCCTCGCGGTCGACGACCTGCATCAGGCGCTGGCGTTCTATCGTGACTTGCTGGGCTTCAACGTAGCCTGGTGCTGGGGCGAGCCACCGGAACTGGCTGGCATTTGCCGCGACGCCGTCGAAATGACCTTGATGGTACGGACGGACAAGCCGGAAGGCCGCACCCGCGTTTACTTGCGCGTCGCCGGCATCGATGCGCTTTACGCCAATCTCGAGCGTGCGGATGCAGCAATCACCGTCCCGATCGGCGATCGGCCCTATGGTTTGCGGGATTTCCGTGTGGTCGATCCGGACGGCAACGAACTCGACATCGGCGAGGCGATTGCAAATCAGGAAGCGGCGGAGTGACTCGCGCCTTTCGTGAAGACGCCGCTTCTCATCCCACCTCAGCCAATAACGAAAAACGGACCATAGGGGTCCGCGTGAAAATCAGGCCAGGGATGGCCGTGGTGGTGGTGGTCGAGTGATCGACGTCGGCGCTCGCGAAGAGCTCCGCAGCACCGCGATCATGGACGATCGCAAGAATGATGGTCGGGGCGGCGGGATTCGAACCCACGACCCCCTGCCCCCCAGGCAGATGCGCTACCAGGCTGCGCTACGCCCCGACCGAACGTCCATGATAACGGAACACGGCGCCCCACAGCACCCTGCCATCGGAGCGGCTGTCGTGAAAAGTCAGGCCATGGAAGGCCGTTCTGGCGCTCGCGGAATCGAGTAACCGAATCTCGCAAAGGGATTCGGCGAAGCAGCGATCAGGGATGATCGCATCAAGGATTCTTGCGGATCGGATCGCGCAGCAGCTGCAGCAGCTGTTCGAGCTCAAGCCGCATCTGATGCACGATCTGCTGCGAGATGCTGGCTTCCATCCGGCCTTGCTGGCCTTCCAGCCGGGCCCGCGCACCGGTGATGGTGAAGCCCTGGTCGTACAGCAGTGCGCGGATCTGCCGGATCATCAGCACGTCGTGGCGCTGGTAATAGCGCCGGTTGCCGCGCCGCTTGACCGGGTTCAGGGCGGGAAATTCCTGTTCCCAGTAACGCAGCACGTGCGGCTTGACCGCGCACAGATCGCTCACCTCGCCAATCGTGAAATACCGCTTGGCGGGGATCGCGGGAAGCTCGTTATTGTTGCCCTGATCCAGCATGGTTCTCGACCCTCAGTTTCAGCTTCTGGCCCGGACGGAACGTCACCACCCGGCGCGCGGAGATGGGAATCTCCTCGCCGGTCTTGGGATTGCGTCCGGGCCGCTGATTCTTGTTGCGCAAGTCAAAGTTGCCGAAACCGGAAAGCTTGACCTGCTCCCCCCGTTCGAGTGCCTCGCGCAACACCTCGAAAAAGGCGTCCACACATTCCCTGGCTTCCCGCTTGTTGAGGCCCACGTCGAGAAACAGGCGCTCGGCCATTTCTGCCTTGGTCAGCGTCATGTTCAACCTCTCAGTCTTGCCCCGAATTCGCTTTCCAGCAGCTTGACCACTTCGGCCACGCTGCGGTCGGCGTCCTGATCCGTAAGCGTGCGTGAACTGTCCTGCAAAATCAAGCCGATGGCAAGACTCTTTCGACCTACGCTCAACCCGGGGCCACGGAAACAGTCGAACAGTACCGGCTCGTTCACCATTGTTGGCAAGCCTGAACGGATGGCCCGGGCGACCTGTGCCCATTCCACCGCCTCCTCCACCTCGATCGCGATGTCGCGCCGGATCCACGGGAAGTTCGGCAAGGCGTGGGCCAGGGGAATGGCACGATTCCGCAGGGCGTCGAGCCTTACTTCGAAAACCTGCATCTCGGGCACGTCGAGCTGTCGTTGCAGCGCCGGGTGCAGGGCGCCGACCACGCCCACGGCCACACCGCCGCGCAGCACGCGCGCGCTGCGCCCGGGGTGCAGCCATGGCGGCACGTGGCCGGCGTCGAACGACCATGCTTCCCGGTTTCCGGACAGTGCGATCAGCGCTTCCAGGTCACCCTTGACGTCGAAGAAATCCAGCGCACGCTTCGGTTCGCCCCATTGCTCGGCGCGCGCGTGGCCACAGGCGACCGCCGCCAGCAGGGTGGTTTCGATCGGTGCGGCATCCGCCTCGCCGCGTTCGAACACCACGCCGCTTTCGAACAGGCGCACCCGCGCCTGCTGGCGATTGCGGTTGCGCTTCAGCGCTTCGACGAGACCGGGCAGCAGCGAGGTGCGCATCACCGCGAGATCGGCCGAAAGCGGGTTGGCCAGCGGAACCGCCCGCGCGTCGATCTGCCAGCTTTGCAGCAGGCGCGGATCGACGAAGGCGTAGCAGATGGCTTCGTGGTAATCGCGCGCGGCGAGACCGGCGCTCAAAGCCGAAACGGGCAGTTCCGATTCGTCGTCGCGCGGCACCGGTGGTGCACCGGCCGGCAACGATGGCGGAATCGCATCGTAACCATGGATGCGCGCAACCTCCTCGATCAGGTCTTCCTCGCGCTCGATGTCGAAGCGGCGCGACGGCGGCGTGACACGCCAGCCATCGGCCTGCGTTTCGACCAGCATGCCCAGCGCGGTGAGGATGCGCTCGATTTCCATGTCCTCGATGGCGATGCCGAGTACGCGCGCGACGCGCGCGCGGCGCAACGTCACCGCCGGGCGGCGTGGCAGCTGTTCGGGCAGCGCGGCCTCGATGACTTCACCGGGCCGACCGCCCGCAACCTCGATCAGCAACGCGGTCGCGCGTTCGATCGCCGCGCGCGGCAACTCCGGATCGACGCCGCGCTCGAAACGATGCGCAGCATCCGTCGCCAGGCCCAGCCTGCGCGCCCGGCCCATGATCGTGGCGGGGTTGAAATGCGCCGCTTCCAGGAAAACGTCCTGCGTTTGATCGGTGACGCGCGAATCGAAGCCGCCCATCACCCCGGCCACGGCCAGCGGCCTGCTCTCATCGGCGATCACGAGAAATCCGGGGTCGAGTTTTGCTTCGCTCTCGTCCAACAGCTTCAGCGATTCGCCGTCGCGCGCACGCCGCACCACGACAGCCCCGTCCAGCTTCGCTTCGTCGAACGCGTGCATGGGCTGGCCGGTTTCCAGCATCACGTAGTTGCTGACGTCCACCACCGCGTTGATCGGTTTCACGCCGGCGGCGCGCAGGCGCTGCGCCATCCACGCCGGCGTGCGCGCCGTCATGTCGATGCCGCGCACCGCTCGCCCCAGGTAGCGCGGGCAATCCGCACCGGCCTCCAGCCGGATCGCGCGCGGGGCGCCAATCACGGGCTTCACGGCACGCGCGTCGAAGGGCTTCGCGCGCGTCCCGAATTCCGCCGCAACTTCGTCGGCAAGACCGATCATGCCGAGACAATCCCCGCGGTTCGGGGTGAGTTCGACCTCGACCGAAACGTCGGGCAGGCCGAGGTATTGCGCCAGCGGCGTGCCCACCGTTGCATCCGCGGGCAGCTCCATCAGCCCCGAAGCGTCGGCGTCGATGCCGAGCTCCCTGGCCGAACACAACATGCCTTGCGACTCGACGCCGCGCAGTCTGGCCGCCTTGATGGCGACGCCGTTCGGCAAGGTCGCTCCGACGGTGGCCAGCGGTGCGACCAGCCCTGCACGCGCGTTGGGTGCGCCGCACACGATCTGTGTTTCGCCGCCCCCGGTATCGACGCGGCACACGCGCAGCCGGTCGGCATCGGGATGCGGCTCGCAGGCCACGATGCGCGCGACGATCACGCCGTCCAGCGCGCCGCCCATCGGGGCGACACCCGCCACCTCCAATCCGCTCATGGTCAGGCGCCGCGCCAGCGCGGCGCTTTCGGCGGGGATGTCGACAAGGGAGCGAAGCCAGTTTTCGGAAAATTTCATGCGGGAGCCGACTGCCGGAAATGAATCAAGCCGAATACATGGCGCCAACCCGGTACAGGCACCACTGCGCGGCGCCCGGAATGACCACCATATCCTTATGCAAATTGCTCGAGGAAACGCACGTCGTTCTCGAAGAACGCACGCAGGTCGGTGACGCCATAGCGCAACATGGCCAGACGTTCGACACCCATGCCGAACGCGAAGCCGGAGTACCGCTCGGGGTCGATGCCGCAGTTCTTCAACACGTTCGGATGCACCATGCCGCAGCCCAGCACTTCCAGCCAGCGTTCGCTGCCGTCATCGCGATCCCAGCGGATGATCACGTCCGCGCCGGGTTCGACGAACGGAAAGAACGTGGGCTTGAACATCATTTCGAAATCACGCCCGAAGAATGCGCGCAGGAATTCGGCAAGCGTGCCCTTCAGATCGGCCATCGTCGAAGTTTCGTCGACCAGCAGGCCTTCGACCTGGTGGAACATCGGCGAATGCGTCTGGTCGGAATCGCTGCGATAGACCTTGCCCGGCGCGATGATGCGGATCGGCGGCTGCACCCCTTTCATGGCGCGGATCTGCACCGGCGAGGTGTGCGTGCGCAGCAGGCGACCGTCGCCGAAGTAGAACGTGTCGTGCATCGCGCGCGCCGGATGGTGCGCGGGAAAATTCAGCGCCTCGAAGTTGTGCCAGTCGTCCTCGATCTCCGGGCCTTCGGCCACCGAATAGCCGAGCTGCGCGAAGATCGCCTCGATGCGTTCGCGCGTCCGCGTCAGCGGATGGATCGTGCCGCGTCCGCCGTCGCGACCGGGCAGCGTAACGTCGATGCCTTCGGAGGCCAGGCGTTGCGCCAGCGCCGCGCCTTCCAGCGTTTCCTTGCGCGCGGCAATCGCGGCGGCAAGTTTCTCCTTGGCCGCATTGACCTCGGCGCCACGCGCCTTGCGCGCGTCCGGCGACAGCTTGCCGAGCGCCTTCAATTCCGCGGTGATCGCGCCGTTCTTGCCGAGCAGGGCGACACGTTGCGCTTCCAGCGCGTCCAGCGTCGCCGCCGCGGCAATCGCGGCCAGCGCCTCATCGGTGCGTTGCGTCAACGTATCCATCGCAACCCCATAAAAAGAAAAGCGGGAAGAAGGCAAGGCCTTCTCCCCGCTTGCTTGCATCATAACGTCCGGCGCGAACGCCGGGACGGTTCAAGCAGCCAGGCTGGCCTTGGCCTTCTCGGCGATCGCGCCGAACGCCGCAATGTCGTGCACGGCGAGATCCGCCAGCACCTTGCGGTCGATGGTGATGCCGGCCTTGCCGAGGCCGTCGATCAGGCGGCTGTAGGACAGCCCGAACTGACGTGCGGCCGCGTTGATGCGCACGATCCACAGGGCGCGGAACTGGCGCTTCTTCTGCTTGCGGCCGATGTACGCGTACTGCTGGGCCTTGGTGACGGCCTGCTTGGCGACGCGATAGACCTTGCGGCGGGCGTTGTAATAGCCCTTCGCGGCCTTCAGGGTTTTCTTGTGACGCGCACGCGCGGTGACGCCACGCTTGACTCGTGCCATGGTGGTTTCTCCTTACACGTACGGCAGCATGCGCGCGACACGCTTGGTGTCGGACTCATGCACATGGTTGGGGGCGCGCAGGTTGCGCTTGCGCTTGGTCGCCTTCTTGGTGAGGATGTGCGACTTGAACGCGTGACCGGCCTTGAACTTGCCGGAAGCGGTCTTGCGGAACCGCTTGGCGGCGGCCCGGTTGGTCTTGATCTTTGGCATATGCCACTCCGTTCTGGTTTTCGTGACTGGCCCGGGCGGTGATCTTCGCGATCACGCTTTCCATCCATGCCCTTGCCGGCTTGTTGTGCGGCTCCGGTGTGCAGGTGCCGTCTCGACCATCCGCCGATCCGCGGCGGATGGATTGCCCCTCACTTCTTCTTGGGGCTGATCATCATGGTCATCTGGCGCCCTTCCATGCGCGGGAACTGGTCCACCACCCCGGTTTCGGCGATGTCGTTCTGGATGCGTCGGGCCAGCTCGATGCCCAGTTCCTGGTGCGACATCTCGCGCCCCCGGA
>DASZTT010000021.1:0-12383 GCA_035547895.1 Rhodanobacteraceae bacterium | reverse complement strand
CGAACGTGGCGGTGGCGACCAGGCGATGCCTCGGTACGCCCGGCGCCGCCACGAACGGATAGTTGCCGATCGTCTCGAAATCGAACGCATACTGGTCGGTGGGATCGATGTTGTCGTTGTTCTTGGTGGCGTGGCTGTAGGTGTAGGCGATCGAGGCACCCCAGTGGGATTCGTGCGTGTAGGGCTTCTCGAGCGACACCAGCAACTGGTCGAGGTGGGTTTCCAGACCGTTGTTGCCGAGGATCAGGTTGCCGAAGCCGGGCACGCCGGTCGAGGCACACCACGGCTGACAGCCGTTCCGCCAGAAGGAGCCGTCCGGGAAGCGGTTGCCCAGCTGGAAGACCAGCCCGTCGTAGCTGTGGATGTCGACGAGGGTCACGCTGGTGTTCCATTCGCCCACCGTGTTGCGCATCCCGACGCTGAATTGGTCGGAGTAGGGCGCCTTCAGGTTGTTGGTGACCAGGTCGACTTCTTTGCCGAGGTTGGAGCCGGCGACCAGCGACTGCAGGGTCGGGATGTCGTAGTAGGCCGGGTTCCATGCGAAGCAGGTGCCGATGCCGACGGTGCAGGGTGAACCGGGCGTGTCGAAAAGCAGCGTGGGTTGCGACAGCGCCTGCTTGGTCTGTTCGACCTGCAGCGTCTCGTAAAGGTCGCGGTCATACGCGCGGCCCGCACCGCCGAAGATCACGTGCTTCTGGTCGCCGTTGATGTCCCAGGAGAAACCGAGGCGCGGTTGCCACTCGTTCTTCGGCTGGCTGCGGTTGTGGCCGTTGGAGATGTAGTCGGCGATATTGACGCCACCCTTGGCCAGGGACTGCGCATAGGTCTGTCCTGGCGGTGCGTTGGGATCCTGCGAATAGATCGCCGCCACCACGTTGGCGGGCGTGACGAAGTTGAGATACGACGGCGTTTTCTCGTAATCCCAGCGGACGCCGAGATTCAGGGTCAGGTGATCGTTGACCGTCCAGTTGTCCTGGACGTACGCGCCGTATTGCTTGTCCGTGCTGGTCGAGGTGGGGTTGAGACCGGGTGTCGGCGAGCCGAATTGCACCTGGTACGGAATGCTCTCGGTCCCCGATGGGCTGACGAGGTAATTGAACAACGCATTGCTGTCGCCCGAATCCTGCGCGACCAGCTTCACCGACTTGTACGAAATCCCCAGCTTCAACTCGTGATCGCCGTACCAGTGCAAATCGTTGAAGGTCAGGTCGTCCGAAAACCCCGGCCCCTTCTGGCCCTTGTTCTGCTGGGCCAGCGGCGAGGCGCCGGTCTGGATGATCACGCTGTTCTTGTTGAAGTCGGGCACGTAGACCGAGCCATCGCCCAGGATGATGGGCGTGGGCGCATAGAACGCGTTCTCGTAGGTGAACAGCAGCTTGTTGAACCACGCGTCGGCGCTGTGCTCCCAACTCAGGTCGTAGCGCTTGTCATTGTTGATGGTGTTGAGGCCGGCGCTCGCGGCGTTGATGCCGCCCAGGCCGCTGATTGCCGTTTCGGCGCGGTAATGACCCGTCAGCACCAGCCGGTCTTCGTCGGTGATTTCATAGTCGAGCTTGCCGAACCAGTCGTTCTCCTTGAACGGCAGGCTCGCCGGGCCCGCCAGCGCCTGCACGCTGGCGGGCAGGAATTGCACGTAATCGCTCACCCCCGGTACCACCACGGTCGGGCTGTCGAACTCCTTGCCCTCGTAGGCGAGGTAGAAATGCGCCTTGTCCTTGATGATCGGGCCGCCGATGTCGAAGCCGTAATCCTTCTCGTGCGAGGGAGTTTTCTTGGCCGCGTGGCGTTCGGCGGGTGTCTCCGCGCGCATCACGGTGTTGGTGAAGCTTCCGAACACGTCGCCGTGGAATTCGTTGGTGCCGGACTTGGTCACCGCGGTGATCGCGGCGCTGGAAAGCTGGCCGAATTCCGCCGTGTAGTTCGACGTGATGACCTTGTACTGGTCGACCGCGAGCTGCGGGAACGGATTGCCCTGGCTCGCGAACTGCCCGGTGATGCCGCCGGCCAGCACGTAGTTCTTCTGGCCCACGCCATCGATGTAGACGTTGATGTTGCTGGACGCCTGCGCGCCGGAACTCAGGCTGGTGTTGCCGTTTGCGCCGCGGGTGAAGATCATGCCGGGCACGATGTCGGCGAACTCGAGGAAGTTGCGCGAGGCTTCCGGCAGCTCGTTGATCTGGCGCAGCGACACGGTGTTCCCGACTTGCGAGGTTCGGGTGTCCAGCAGCGCCGAGCCGACCACCTGCACCGTCGACAGCGTTTGCGCCGACGACGGAGCCGGCGCCGCTTGCGCCTGCGCAAGATTCAACGTGGCGGTCGAAGCAACGGACAGCGTCACGGTCTGCGCGGTGCCGGGACCCGCGTCGACACGCCAGGTGCCGGGCGGCAGGCCGACCAGGATGTAACGTCCCTGCGCATTGGCCCTGGCGGTGCGCACCTGGCCCGTGGCGGTATTGCGCGCGGTGATCTGTGCGCCGGGCGCCGCCTGGCCCTGCAACGTCGCATTGGCCGTCTGCGCCGATGAAACCGTGGGCATCGCGAGTGTTGCCGTCACCGTGCCGACGATCAGCGCCGCCAGCAGTTGGGTCCGCACTATCCTTGGGCGTTTCATGTCTCCTCCCGCGCAGGTAGGGATTGGTCGGGATTTGCTCGTAGTCGGTCGGGCTCTCCAGCGCTTCGATGGCGCGTACCCCCGCAGCCCACCGATGGCATCGCCGCGGGGAGTCGTATCAGAAAACGCCGGACGTGCACGCGGCGTGATGTCGATCCCGCGGGCCTGCCCTGAAGGCAGGTCGTCGCGGGGCAGCAATGCGCCAGCAGTCCCGGTGCGCAGGCCGGCCGCATTGCCTGCGGCGCCCGCCGGCGATGATCATTTTCCCGCTGCGTCGCCGTCCAGCATCACCACCACCAGGCCTTGCGGCGGCACGTCGAGCGCGAGTCTTCCATTTTCAACGTGTATTGTCTGCGGCGGCGGTGCTTGCCCGGCGGCACGCAATTGCTCGATCTGCGCGCGGGTGGGGAAGGCGGGGCGCCCCATCTTGTCGTAAGTCGCGAGCACGTTGCCATGGGTGGCATCGAGCCTCCACACGCGGGCGGTGGCGTGGGCGGCGAGATGTGACACGTCGATGTCGAAGTGCTTCATCGTGCCTTTCGGAGCGCCGGGCGTGTAGGTGGCACCGTCGCCCACCGGCGGCACGTAGTTCCACAACGCGAGCACCAGCGTGCCGTCGGCGCGGCGCGTGGCGAGCGCGCTGTCCGAATCGAGCGCCAGCCGCATGTCCCCCAGCCGGTGCAGCATCGCGAACGCATTGAACGCGGGCTTGTCGATGCGGCGCCCGGCGATCAGCCCGAACCCGCCGTAGAACGGCGTCTTCGGCACGCCCTGTTCCTCGAACACGTCCGAGAACGTCCAGTAACTCATCATCGTGACCTTGCCGGCACACTCGCGGATCGTATTGGCGAGCCACGGCCCCATGAACACGCTGTCGGTGACGTTCGGCAGGTTCGCGTAAGAAGCGTTGTATTCGCTGAGGATGAAGGGCAGCTTCGGATACGGCGAGGCGAGGATCTCCTTGTGCGCCTTGGCGACCGCGCGGCAGACCATGTCGGCACGCGGAATGTTCTCGTTGGCATGCAGCACGTTTTGCGCGGTGTCGTCGCCGTAGACATGACTCGAGACGAAGTCGACCGGCACGTGGTCCTTGTGGGTGTGGTCCAGGAACGCCGTCACCCACGCCGCCTGCGCCGTGGCAGGTCCGCCCACGCGCAGCCGCGGATTCACCGACTTCAACGTGCGGGCGGTGTGGTCGTACAGGGTGAAGTAGGTCGATTGCTTCGGTTCGCCGCCCCAGAAGTCGAGGTTGGGCTCGTTCCAGACTTCGAAATACCAGCTCGCGACCTCGTCGATGCCGTAGCGCGCGATCAGGTGTTGCGCGAACGCGCGGATCATCGCGTCCCAGGCCGCGTAATCCTTCGGCGGCATCACGTTGGGGTGATACCAGAAGCTGTGGTGCTTCGAAGGATCGGAACTCAGCGCTTCGGGCATGAAGCTCAATTCCACGAACGGCTTGACGCCGTGCGCGAGCAGGCCGTCGTAGATCTGGTCGATGTACGAAAAGTCGTAACTGATCCTGCCGTCCTTGCCGCGCTGCACCAGCCCGACGTCGTCGTCGAAGATGCCGTGGAAGCGCACGTAACCGAATCCCGTGGCGCGATGCACGGCGTCGAGGTCCGCACGATAGTCGTCGCGCAGCGAGAGCAGTGCGCGGCCGGAGCCGAACATCCGTTCCCAGAAGTGCGGGAAGGGCGTGGCGCGCGCGGTGGCATCGACCTCGAGATGCACGACTTGCGGTGCCGGTGCCGCCGCCGCAAGCGAAACGATGAGAAGCAGCATCAACGGCGCGAGGCACAACGCCAGACGTTTGGAAACCTTCGAAACGCTCATGCCAGAACCTCCGGCCGATGATCAGGTGTCCCGGGCGCGGCGCTCCAGGATCGCAACCGCGGGCAGCGTCTTGCCTTCGAGGAATTCGAGGAACGCGCCGCCGCCGGTGGAGATGTACGAAATCTTGTCGGCGATGCCGTACTTGTCGACCGCCGCGAGCGTGTCGCCGCCGCCGGCGATCGAGAACGCTTTCGAATCCGCGATCGCGTGCGCCAGCGTTTCGGTGCCGTACCCGAATGCGTCGAATTCGAACACGCCGACCGGGCCGTTCCAGACCACCGTGCCGGCCTTGGCGATCATCGCCGCGTAACGCCTGGCGGTTTCGGGACCGATGTCGAGGATCATCTCGTCCGCGCCGACCTGGTCGACGGCCTTCACCGTCGCCGGCGCGTCGGCCGCGAATTTCGGCGCCACCACCACGTCGGTGGGGATCGGCACGTCGGCGCCGCGCGCCGAGGCCGTCGCGATCACCTTGCGGGCCGCATCCATCAGGTCCGGCTCCGCCAGCGATTTGCCGATGTCGTAGCCCGCGGCGGCGATGAAGGTGTTGGCGATGCCGCCGCCCACGATCAACTGGTCGACGCCAGCGACGAGGTTCTGCAGCAGGTCGAGCTTGGTCGAAACCTTGGAGCCGGCGACGATCGCCAGCAGCGGCCGCGCGGGGTCCTTCAAGGCCTTGCCCAGCGCGTCCAGTTCCAACGCCAGCAGCGGTCCGGCACACGCGACCTTCGCGAACTTGGCGACGCCGTGGGTGGAGGCCTGCGCGCGATGCGCGGTGCCGAAGGCGTCCATCACGAACACGTCGCACAGCGCGGCATATTTCTTCGCCAGCGCTTCGTCGTCGGATTTCTCGCCCACGTTCATGCGGCAGTTTTCCAGCACCACCACCTCGCCGGCTTCGGCTTCGACGCCGTCCAGATAGTTGCGCTCCAGCCGCACTGGAGCCCCGAGCTTTTGCGACAGCCAGCCGACCACCGGGGCCAGCGACTGCGCTTCGTCGAACTGGCCTTCCTTGGGACGGCCGAGGTGCGACATCACCAGCACCGCGGCTCCGGCATCGCGCGCGGCGCGGATCGTCGGCAGCGCCGCGTCCAGGCGTTGGGTCGACGTGATGCGCCCGTCCTGGATCGGCACATTGAGATCTTCGCGTATCAAAACGCGCTTGCCGGCGAGGTCGAGGTCGGTCATGCGGACGAAAGCCATGCGTGCACTCCAGGAAGATCGGCGACGAACCATGCATTGTCCGGGTTGCGCTGTGCGTGCGCAATTCCATTACGCTCGGCATTTTCGAACGTTGCGGACACCGCCATGCCGAACACCCGAACCCTCTACAGCTATTGGCGATCCAGCGCCGCGTACCGGGTGCGCATCGCGCTGAACCTGAAGGGCATGGATTACGCGATCGCGCCCGTGCACCTGCTGCGCGACGGCGGCGAGCAGCATCATGACGAATACCGCAAGTTGAATCCGCAGCAGCTGATCCCGGCCCTGGTGGACGGCAAGCACGTGCTGCGCGAATCGATGGCCATCATCGAATACCTGGAAGAAGCCTACCCCGAAACGCCGCGCCTGCTGCCGCGCGCGGCGCTGGCATGCGCGCGCGTCCGCGCACTCGCGCAGATGATCGTCTGCGACATCCACCCGCTGGGCAATCTGCGCGTGCTGCAATACCTGCAACGCGAACTCGGCGCGAGCGACGAGCAGAAGACCGGGTGGTCGCGGCACTGGATCAAGATCGGCTTCGATGCGATCGAGGCGGTGCTGGCGTCCGGTGGGCATACGGGCAAATTCTGCGAAGGCGACACGCCCACGCTTGCGGATTGCTGCCTGATCCCGCAGGTCTACAACGCACGCCGCTTCGAGGTCCCGTTGTCGGCGTACCCGACGATTGCCGCGATCGAGGCGGCCTGCGCGAAACTCGACGCGTTCAAGCGCGCCGCGCCGGAAGCGCAGGCGGATGCGCCGGCGGTAGCTTGAAAGCGCTTCTTCGCTCGTGAAGTGCTCTGCGCCGCGATCGAATTAACCGTGACGCTCGAGTAAAGCGATCCACTCAGCGGGCGTATTGACTCAATGACTAAAAGCCAAATGTATTTATTGGATCTTCGACTTGACAAGCACGCCATATTTGAAGCAGATGATTATCTGTGTCGCCATCCAAGTCAAAATGGACGCGATGACAACCACGTACATCAATGCTTGGCTATCGAAATGCATGATGACCATGGATGTGATGAACAGCATGATTATGGTCATGCAGATAGAAAACCCGGCGAGCGACGCAGAGAAACGCAACCACAGCCGCAAAGTGCAACGCTTGTGACAGTGAGGGCAGGTGATGCGAGGACCAACAAAGGGCCGAGGAAGAAATGACGACAATCCCAAAGGAATCGAGCCGCCACAGTATGGACATGGCGCGATTCTTGTGAATCGGGTCTGGTGTCCTGCGCTTGATGCTCCCGCAGAGCTGGCGTTGGGCTGACTAGTCTCGGCGCGTATCCCAAAAGGCTTTCCGTTGTACTCAGCCCACAACGGCAGATCGAGCTTCTGAGCGGCTGCACGCATACGCCACGCGTTGTAAAGGCCGAATACTGCCCCAGCCAAGGCCGGTGCACCATACACAACCCACATGGGCGTGCCGGGACCCGACCAAAAGAAGAACCACATCAAGAAGCCCCAGAACACGGCGAAGAAGGCGCCAGTGATCAAGGCGATCGTGCCGAACCGTAGAAAAACGAGTGGTGGAGCCGGAATCCCCACAAGCCAGAACACGCGAATAATCGGAGGCGCACCCATATTCGGGTTGATTCCCAGCGCCTTGAAGCGATCTCGCGCCGCCTTCAATTTTTCGGTGCTTGTCATCACGCGAGACTGCATCGCGAGACTCTCCCCCCAGTCCGCCTTGGGTACCTTCCCCCGCTAGCGGGGGAAGGTGTGTTTCGCGTCAATTTGCCGCAGCGGCCTTGCGCGCCGGCGTGGCGGGCTCCGCGGCTTCCAGCGTATCGGCAACGCGTTGCTGCTCGGCTTTCAGCTTGCCGGGCAGGCGTGAACCGTAGTCCGCGAGGTATTCGCCGATCGCGGCTTCCTCGTCGCGCCATTCGGCGTTGTCCACGCGGAACAGTTCATCGAGCGTGCCGTCCGCGAGATTCAGGCCTTCGAGATTCAGGTCTTCCTCGCGCGGCAGGTTGCCGATCGGCGTTTCGACGGCACCGGCTTCGCCGGTGACGCGCTTCAGCATCCACTCCAGCACGCGCATGTTGTCGCCGAAGCCCGGCCACAGGAACTTGCCGTCCTTGCCCTTGCGGAACCAGTTGACGTGGAAGACCTTCGGCAGCCTGGCGCCGGGCTGGTCGAACGACAGCCAGTGCGCGAAGTAGTCGCCGTAGTTGTAGCCGCAGAAGGGTTTCATCGCCATCGGGTCGCGGCGCACCACGCCGACCTGGCCGGTCGCGGCCGCGGTGGTTTCCGAGGCCATCGAGGCGCCCAGCAGCACGCCGTGGGTCCAGTCGCGCGCCTCCAGCACCAGCGGTACCACCGAGGCGCGGCGTCCGCCGAACACGATCGCGTCGATCGGCACGCCTTCGTCGTTCTCGGCTTCCGGTGACCAGCTCGGGCACTGGCTGGCGCGCACGGTGAAGCGCGAATTCGGATGCGCGGCGGGGCCGTTTTTCGGATCGTAGTCACGCCCCTGCCAGTCCTTCACCGGCGTGCGGTCATCCAGGCCTTCCCACCATGGCTGGTTGTCTTCGGTGACCGCGACGTTGGTGAAGATGGTGTCGTGCTGCAGCATCGCCAGGGCGTTGGGGTTGGTTTTCTTCGAGGTGCCGGGCGCGACGCCGAAATAACCGGCCTCGGGGTTGATCGCGTACAGGCGTCCATCCTTGCCGGGGCGCATCCAGCAGATGTCGTCGCCCACGGTCCACACCTTCCAGCCTTCGCGTCGGTAGCCTTCCGGCGGAATCAGCATCGCGAGGTTGGTCTTGCCGCAGGCCGACGGGAACGCCGCCGCGACGTAGCGAATTTCGTGTTGCGGATTCTCGATGCCGACGATCAGCATGTGCTCGGCCAGCCAGCCTTCGCTGCGCGCCTGCCACGAACCGATGCGCAAAGCATGGCACTTCTTGCCCAGCAGCGCGTTGCCGCCGTAGCCCGAACCGAACGACTTGATGGTGAGTTCTTCCGGGAAATGCATGATCCAGCGGCGCTCGGGATCGAGTTCGCCGATCGAGTGCAGTGCCTTGACGAAGCTTCCCTCGCGCTCGATGCGTTCCAGCGCGGCGGTGCCCATGCGGGTCATGATGCGCATGTTGGCGACGACGTACGGCGAGTCGGTGATCTCGACGCCGCAGCGCGACAGCGGCGAACCGAGCGGACCCATGCAGTACGGGATCACGTACATCGTGCGGCCGGTCATGCAGCCTTCGAACAACGCATCGATCTTCGCGTGCGCCTCGGCCGGGTCCATCCAGTTGTTGTTGGGGCCGGCGTCGTCCTTGTCCCTGGTGCAGATGACGGTGAGCTTTTCGACGCGCGCGACGTCCTTCGGATCGGAACGGTGCAGGTAGCAGCGCGGATGGGTTTGCTGGTTCAGTTCGATGAGGTCGCCGGTCTTCAGCATCCCGTCCACGAGCTGCTTGTATTCCGCGTCGGAACCGTCGCACCAGTGGATGTGATCGGGCTTCGTCCTTTTTGCGACGTCGTCAACCCATCGGTTCAGAGAATCGAGTTTGCTTGGCATCGGTTGTGATACTCCAGGGAGAAAACTTTGTCGTTCGCATCCGTCTGCGTGAAGCGGGAAGGCAGTTGGTTTTTTTATGTCCTTCCTTCGACCGAGGAACGTCGAGCTTGGCCGGATGTCGTGGAATGCCGTTGCACCCAGGAAAACGGGGCGGGGAAGTGACGTTAGTCCGCGCCTGCGGGCTTTGCAAGGCGGGGCGCGGCACCACGATTGTGCGGTCGCAGCATTGCGGAATGCGTGGGAGGGTTCGAAGCGGCTCTTGCTGGAGGCCCAGGCGGCGGATGACCGTGGGCAACGCACGACCGGGGTTTTCGCGGGGCGCGATCCAGATGCCGCGACCGGGGATGATCGCAATATCTAAGGCACGAGCGTCGCGATCACGTGCTCCACGTACGCTTCGTACTGGTCGTGCGACAGATGCGGCAGTTCCAGCGTCAGGTTCAGTTGCAGGAAACCGACGTAGGCTGCGTACGTCAACCGCGCGCGATGGCTTGCGGCGGCGGGATCGAGTCCGGCCTCGCGGAAGGCGGTGTCCAGGAAATCCATGCGCCGTTGGGAAACCCGGGTCATGGTGGGTTGCACCAGCGGGTGGTCCAGGGCCTGCAGCAGCGCAGCATAGATGCGGTGCGCCTGGGTCTCGCCGGAAACCCAGCGGAACAAGGCGCCGAGCCGTTCGCGCGGGGCCGCGCCGGACGTCCCGATGTGATGCTGCAGTTCCGTGTCGTCGCCAGCTTCCCAACGGTTGAGCGCCGCCTGCAGCAAGGCTTCGCGGTTCTTGAAGTGCCAGTAGAAGCTGCCCTTGGTGACGCCGAGGCGGCGCGCCAATGCTTCCACGGCCAGCGCATCGACGCCTTCCTGGGCAATCATTTCCAGCGCGCCGCGTTCCCAGTCGGCGGCGGAAAGCCGCGCGTGCGCGTGGCCGCGGCGGGAGGCCGGGGTGGAGGCAGTCGATGGGGTGGACATGACCGTACTGTAGCGAATTGACACTGCCCTGGCATGAAACCATACTGGTGCGTATGGAAATACCCGAATCGCCTTCGGCCGCGCGCCTGGCCCCGATCACCGCACGCGACGGCTTGGCGCTCGCGGTCGAAACGCGCGGACCGGCCGATGCGCCGGCCGTCCTGTTCGCGCATGGTTTCGGCCAGAGCCGGCACGCCTGGGCGAGGGTCGCGGAAACGCTGGCCGCACGCGGCTGGCACGCGATCACCTTCGATGCGCGCGGTCACGGCGACAGCGGCCGCCTGGCGGACGGGCACTATGCGCTGGAGCAGTTCGTCGATGACCTGCTCACCGTTGCCCGTTCGCTGGCCGCGCCCCCGGTGCTGGTCGGCGCGTCGATGGGCGGCTTGCTCGGTCTTGTCGCGGCGGGAGAGAGCCGGCCCGATCCGTTTCGCGCACTGGTGCTGGTGGACATCACGCCGCGCTGGGAAAGCGAGGGCGTCGAACGCATGCTGGGTTTCATGCGCGCACATCCGCGGGGGTTCGCCTCACTGGACGAAGCGGCCGACGCTGTGGCCACGTATCTGCCACAGCGCCGGCGCCGCAAGGATCGCTACGAACTCGCGCAGTTGCTGCATCGCGGCGAGGACGGGCGCCTGCGCTGGCATTGGGATCCGGCGTTGCTGGATACCGTCGCGCACGAGGGCGAGCGTCACCAGCAACGTCTGATGGACGCCGCGCGCAATATCGACGTCCCCACGCTGCTGGTTTCGGGCGGACGCAGCGATATCGTGTCCGAGGCCACCGTCGCGGAATTCCTGCAGGCCGTGCCGCACGCGCGCCACGTCGAAATCCCGCACGCGACGCACACACTCGCGGGGGACGACAACGCCGCGTTCACGTCCGCGATCGAACCCTTCCTGATTACACTCGACCCTGATGCCGTGCCCGCGCCGCTGCCGCGCGCGGCGATCCAGCGGAGTTTCCCATGAACACCGTCGTCATTCTTGTCTGCGCCTTGATCGTCGGCATTGCCTGCGCGTATTTCCGCAGCCGCCTGTGGCAGTGGACGCTGGCGACCATCGTGACGATCCTGGTGGTCGGTTCGGGCCTGCACGCCTTCACCCCGACGTGGGTGCTGCTCGGCCTGTTCGTGGTGTTCGTGGCGCTGCCGCTCAACCTCACGCCGTTGCGCCGGGCCTTGTTCGCGGCGCCACTGCTGAACCTGTTCAAGCGCGTGCTGCCGAAGATTTCCGAAACCGAGCAGATCGCGCTGGACGCCGGCACCGTCGGTTTCGAAGGCGAACTGTTCGCCGGCAAGCCCGACTGGTCGAAGCTCTTGTCCGAGCCGAAGCCGCAGCTCTCCGCCGAAGAGCAGGCCTTCCTCGATGGTCCGTGCGAAAAGCTGTGCGCGATGATCGACGACTGGCACATCACCCACGAGATCGCGGACCTGCCGCCGGAGATCTGGGAGTTCATCAAGCGCGAAGGTTTCTTTGCGATGATCATTCCGAAGCGGTACGGCGGCAAGCAGTTCTCCGCGCTCGCGCACTCGGCAGTGCTGCAGAAACTTTCCAGCATGTCGGCGACGCTGTCGTCGCTGGTCGCGGTGCCGAATTCGCTGGGTCCGGCCGAACTGCTGCTGCGCTATGGCAGCGAGGAACAGAAGAACCATTACCTGCCGCGCCTCGCCGATGGCCGCGAGGTGCCGTGCTTCGCCCTGACAGGTCCGTACGCGGGTTCCGATGCCACGTCGATTCCGGACTACGGCATCGTGTGCAAGCAAAGCGCCGACGGCCGGGAAACGCTTGGCATCAAACTTACCTTTGACAAGCGTTACATCACGCTGGCGCCGGTCGCGACCCTGGTGGGCCTCGCGTTCCGGATGTACGACCCGGAACACCTGCTGGGCGAGAAGGAAGACCTCGGCATCACGCTGGCGCTGATCCCGCGCGGAACGCCGGGCCTCGAAATCGGCCGCCGCCATTTCCCGCTCAACATTCCATTCCAGAATGGTCCGCTGCGCGGCAAGGACGTGTTCGTGCCGATCGACACGCTGATCGGCGGTCCGCACATGGCGGGCCACGGCTGGCGCATGCTGGTCGAGTGCCTTTCGGTGGGGCGCGGCATTTCGCTGCCGTCGAACGCGACCGGATTCGTGCGGACGGCGGTCGCCGCGACCGGCGCGTACGCGCGCATCCGCAAGCAGTTCGGCATCGCGATCGGACGCTTCGAAGGCATCGAGGAAGCGCTCGCACGGAT
>DASZTT010000020.1:0-12211 GCA_035547895.1 Rhodanobacteraceae bacterium | reverse complement strand
AGGCGTTGGCTTCGATCTCGACGATCACCTGCCCGCCCTCGCGCCGCACATCGATATGCGTGACGTTGCGGCGGGCGTGCGCGGCCTGGCACGACACCGCGCGGAACGAGGAAAAATCCCGCTCGCCGAGCAGGGCTTGTGCGGCGGCGTGCATGGCATCGGCATCCAGCGGCACGCGTTCCCACGACAGGAAGCGCGCGTCGAGCGCGGGCCTGACCGCGCGATTGAGGATCGCATAGCGATAACGCCTCGCATGCGCGGAAAACCGCGCATGGAACTCATCGGGCATCGCGCGCGCCCACAATACCGCGATCGCGCGCGGCAGGCGGGTGGTCGCGCCCAACACCCAGGCGCGCGGGTCGCGCTCCGCGTGCGTGTCGAAATGCACGACCTGGCAACGCGCGTGCACGCCGGCGTCGGTACGCCCTGCGCAAGTCACCTCGACCGGATGATCGGCCACGAACGCCAGCGCGGCTTCGACCTCGGCCTGCACGCTCGGGCCATGCGCGAGGCGCTGCCAACCGAAGAAATCGGTGCCGTCGTATTCGATACCCAGCGCGACGCGCATCGCGTCCCGTCAGGCCTCGACGTCCGCGAGCAGCCGTTTGGCCTCGTCCTTCTGCGTCTGCGAGCCTTCCTCGAGCACTTCCTCGAGCATGGCGCGCGCGCCTACGGGATCGCCCATGTCGAGGTACGCACGCGCGAGGTCGAGCTTGGTATCGACGGGATCGTCGGTGTACTCGTCTTCGACGGCCAGCGCGGCGGCCGGCGCGGGCGCGGCGCTGGACACCGGTTCGACCGGCGGAAGTTCGACCGGCGGCGCCTTGGCCGGCTCGCGCAGCGCGGCGAGACCGTACGGATCATGTTCGGCCGGCATTTCGGGTTCGGCCGAATGCACTTGCATCTCATCGGAAACAGTCTCGACGGGAGCTTGCTCCGTGCTCGTTTCCTGCCCGTCGGTGGACGATTCCGCCATGCGCGGCGAGACATCATCCGGATCGGCCAGCGGGCCGCGTGCCGGACCTTCCAGTGCCGAACGGCGACGCCGGCCCGACAAGCCCAGCACGATCAGCAACAACACGATCAATCCCACCACGACCCACGCCAACGGGCGCATGTACCAGGGCGTCGCGGAGGTGCTCACGGGTTTGGCGGCGGGCTGCTTCGTGGTCGCGGGCGCGCCCGCCACCGGCTTTGCACTCGCCTTGGCCGCGCCGGGAGCGGCGGCCGGGTGCGCTTGCACCGCGGCCAGCTTGCGCTGCAATTCGGCGACGGTCGCGTCCTTCAGGCTCAGCAGCTTGTCGCTCTTGGTCGAAATGTCCTGCAGGCTGTGGATGCGCGATTCCAGATCGGAATTGGACTGATTCAGGCTGACCAGGGTGTCTCGATTGGCCCGCAATTGCTGCTGCAGATCCGCCACCGTGTCCGTGCCGGTGCCACCCGCCACGCCCGTCCGGCTGTGGGTGCCGCCTGCCCCGCTGGTCGGGGGTGCCAACGTCAGGTGATCGGACGCGGCCGGCGCATGTTCGGGTTTGGGCGTGGCGTTCGCCGCCGCCTGTGCAGCCGTACCCTCGACCACCGTCGCGGGATGCGGTTTGGCGGCACGCCACGACTCGTACTGGCGATGCACTTCCGCGGCCGCGGCCGCCACGCTGCGCTGGTCGATCAGGTCGCGCGTGGGAATGCGCAGGATCGCGCCGGCCTTGAGGTCATTGATGTTGTCCTTGAAGAACGCATCGGGATTGGCGGACTGCAGGGCCAGCATCATCTGGTCGATGCTGGCGCCCGAATCCTTCGCCACCTCATTCGCGATGCCGTACAAGGTGTCGCCGCGCTTGACCTCGATCTGCCCGGGCGAGGGTGGCGGCGCCGGCGGTGAGGCGGGCTGCACGTTGCGCTGAGGCACAGGCACGGGCCGCGCGGCCGGCGGCGCGGGAGGCTGCGGCTCAGGGAATTCCGAAGGTGGAGGCATCTCCGTGAGTTGCCGGGTCACGGCACTCGCCGCAGGCGCACTCGGCACCGGCGCCGCCTGCACGGCGGGCGCGGGCGACGCAATCACCGGGTTCAGCAGCACCACGAATTCGCGCACCTGCTTGCCCTCGCGCGTATTCACCTGGATCAGGAAATCGAGGTACGGATCGGTGACCGGCTGGCTGCTGGTGACAAGGATCAGCTTCTGGCCGTTGTTGTCGGTGACGACGTGGAATTGCAGCGTCTGGTCGGTCGGCGTGATCTGCAGGCCGGCGCGCGCGAAATCGTCCGCGGGCGCCAGGCCGACGGTCAGGCCTTCGAGTTCGGTGAGGTCCTTCGGCTGCAGCGGAATCGCCGCCACCAGCGGCTGGTTCAGCGTGGACTTCACCTGGATTTCGCCGAGCTGCAAGGCAAGCGCGGGGAGTGCCGTGGCGGTCAGCAACGCGGCACATGCGATACGGAGTTTCGACTTCATGACCTGAGACCCCCGACGAGCGAACACGCGAGCCGCTTCAGCACAGGGCCCGCGCGTGCGCAAGGGTATTGCAGAAACGGCCAATCACCAAGCCCGCCGGCCGGTCAGGGCCGATGCCCGGCGGAACCCGCCGAAGCCGGGGCGCCGGCGGCCTGCAATTTCTGCTGCAAGGCGGCGATTTCGGCATCGCGCGCCTGCAACTGCTTTCCGCGCGCGGCGTTCTGCTGCTCCATTTGCGAAACCTGCGCCTGCAAGGTCGCGTTCTGCGCGCGCGCCGCCGCGATCTTCGCCTCGGAATCCTTCACCTGCGCCTGCAGGCTGGCCGTGGTGGCCACGTGGCGGGCTGGCGGAGATGCAGCCGTCGCGGCCGCCGGAGCGCCAAGCAGCGCCGTAACGATCACCGTGTTCCGCAACATCGCATTCCTCGACATGGCCGTCTCCCGCCTGCGCGCTCAGAGATAATCGCGAATCAGTATCTCCGCGATCTGCACCGCATTCAACGCCGCGCCCTTGCGGATGTTGTCCGCCACGATCCACAGATCCAGCCCGTTCGGATGCGAGATGTCGTCGCGGATGCGGCCGACGAACACCGGATCCTTGCCCGCGGCGTGGCCGACCGGCGTCGGATAACCCGCCGGCTTGCGTTCGTCCACCACCACCACGCCTTCGGCCTGCTCCAGCAGCGCGCGCGCCGCGGCGGCGTCGATCTTCTCGCCTGTTTCGATGTGGACTGCCTCGGCGTGGCCGTAGAACACCGGCACGCGCACGCAGGTGGGGTTCACCTGGATCGAATCGTCCTCGAGGATCTTGCGCGTCTCCCAGACCATCTTCATTTCTTCCCTGGTGTAGCCGTTGTCGAGGAAGACGTCGATGTGCGGGATCACGTTGAAGGCGATCTGCGCCGGAAATTTTTCGGGTTCCACGGCGTGGAAGTTCAGCAACTCGGCGGTTTGCCGCCCGAGTTCCTCCATGCCCGAGCGCCCGGCGCCGGACACCGATTGATACGTCGCGACGTTGATGCGCTCGATGCCCGCCGCGCGGTGGATGGGCGCCAGCGCGACCAGCATCTGCATGGTCGAACAGTTGGGATTGGCGATGATGTTGCGGTTGGTGTACTCCGCGATCGCGTGCGGATTGACTTCGCTGACCACCAGCGGCACGTCGTCGACGTAACGGAATTCCGAGGTGTTGTCGATCACCACCGCGCCGGCTGCGGCCGCGCGCGGCGCGTATTCGCGGCTCACCGGGCCGCCCGCAGAGAAGAACGCGATGTCGATGCCCGCGAAATCATGTTTCGCAAGCTCGCGCACCGTCACCTGCTTGCCGCCAAACCCCAGCGTTTCGCCGGCCGAGCGCTCGCTGGCCAGCGGCACCAACTCGCCGACCGGAAATTCGCGCTCTTCCAGGATGGACAACAAGGCCTCGCCCACCGCACCGGTGGCGCCAACCATTGCGACGTTATAACGCTCTTGCCTGCTCAAGGACTCACCTTTCCAATCAAGTCTGGCGCCGCCGACGCGACGACGCCGGAATGCGCAGTGCAACCGTTGCCACGTCGCCGCACTGCGCGCGATGCCGCAACGCCTGGTCCATCAGCACCAGCGCCACCATGGCCTCGGCGATCGGCGTGGCGCGGATGCCCACGCAGGGATCATGCCGGCCCGTCGTGCGCACCTCCGTCTCCTGGCCTGCGGCATTCACGGTCCGGCCCGGCACCAGGATGCTGGAGGTGGGTTTCAGCGCGATCGACGCGGTGACGTCCTGCCCCGACGAAATGCCGCCCAGTATGCCGCCCGCATGGTTGGACGTAAAGCCGTCCAAACGCATTTCGTCGCGGTGCTGGCTGCCCTTCTGCGCGACGCTGGCAAACCCCGCGCCGATCTCGACGCCCTTCACGGCATTGATCGACATCAACGCCGACGCCAGTTCGGCATCCAGCTTGCCGTAGACCGGCTCGCCCCAGCCCGGCGGGACGCCGGTGGCGACCACGTTGATCCGCGCGCCGCAGGAATCTCCCGCCTTGCGCAGCGCGTTGATCCGCGCTTCCAGTTCCGGGACTTGCTCCGCGACCGGCCAGAAGAACGGGTTGCTTTCGACCACGCCGAAATCGATGGCGCCACCTGCGGGAAGGTTCGGCAAGATGTCATCCATCTGCGCCATCCAGCCGCGGACCTCGACGTCGAACTTTTCCTTCAGCCATTTCTTCGCGATCACCGCCGCCGCGACCCGCATGGTCGTTTCGCGCGCCGACGCACGCCCGCCGCCGCGCGGATCGCGGATGCCGTATTTCTGCCAGTACGTGTAATCGGCGTGGCCGGGGCGGAAAACCTGCGCGATATCGGCGTAATCCTTCGAACGCGCATCGGTGTTGCGGATCAGCAGCGCGATCGGCGTGCCGGTGGTCTTGCCCTCGTACACGCCGGAAAGGATTTCCACGGCGTCCGCCTCGCGCCGCTGCGAGGTGTAGCGCGATTTGCCGGTGGCGCGGCGCGCAAGATCGTGCACGAACATTTCCGGCGCGATCGCGATGCCGGGCGGACAACCGTCGATCACGCAACCTATCGCCGGCCCGTGCGATTCGCCGAAGGTCGTGACGGAAAACAGTTTGCCGAAGGTGTTGGACGACACGGCGCGATCCTTCTGGAACGGACAAGCTTAGCGGTCGCCGGAGGCGTCTGCCGGGGCCAGCCAATCGCCGGCCGCGAGCGTGAACATCGCATCGCCGTCCTGGTCGGGACACCGGCGCATGCCCAATCCTTCCAGCAACCGCATGCACATGAAATTGCGTGGCGCGACCCGCGCGACCACGCGCGGCTTGCGCAAACCTCCGAACACGAAATCCAGCATGACCTCGAGCGCTTCGCGTGCATGGCCCCTGCGCTGCTGCGCGGGTGCGAGGCTGATGCCCAGCTCCACGCTGCCGTCGCCCAGAAAATGCAAACCGAGGTCGCCGATCAGTTCACCCGAATCGCGCAAGCGGATCGCGCGCTGCCACCACGTGTCCGGCGTGTCCGGAGCAAGCCCATGTTGCGCCTCGATGAACCGACTGGCATCGGCGACCGAGGCCGGCTTCCAGCCCTGGAAACGCGCGACCGCAGGATCGGTGCGATACGCAAACAACGCTTCGGCATCCTCGTCGCGCAAGGCATCCAGCCGCAGGCGCGCGGTGACGATTTCCATGTCAGCGGTCCGCGGCTGCGCGTATCGCCGCCGCGTGTTCGACCAGGTCGCGACGCTGCAGCGCGAACACCCCCATCGGCCCGACCTTGAACTCGATCCATGTGAACGGAACGTCCGGCAGCAATGCCGCGAGCGCGCGTTCGCTCTCGCCGACTTCGACGATCAGCAAACCGTCGTCGGTCAAATGGTCGGGCGCGTCGCGCAGCATGCGCAGCGCGATGTCGAGGCCATCCGCACCCGCAGTCAGGCCCAGTTTCGGTTCGTGCGCATACTCGCCGGGCAGCGCGGCGTATTCGGCGTCGGTGACGTAGGGCGGATTGGACACGATCAGGTCGTAGCGTTCATCGCGCAGGCCGTCGAACAGATCGGAGCGAACCGCGCGTACGTGATCGCCAAGCTGGTGCAGCGCGATGTTCTCGCGCGCCAGCGCCAGCGCCTCGTCGCTGATGTCGGCGATGTCGACCTGCCACGACGGGTTGTGCGCGGCCATCGCGATGCCGATGCAGCCCGAGCCCGTGCACAGGTCCAGCGCGCGTTCGATGTCGCGACCGTCGAGCCACGGCGAAAAACCGTCCTCGATCAATTCCGCGATCGGCGAGCGCGGCACCAGCGCACGGCGGTCCGACTTGAACGGCATGCCCGCGAACCACGCTTCGCCGACGAGATAGGCCACTGGTTCGCGCGTTTCAATGCGGCGCTCGACCAGCGCCAGCACCCGTTCCTTCTCGTCCGCGGTGAGCCGCGCGTTGCCGTAGGCCGGCGGCAGGTCGGGCGGCAAGTGCACGCTCGACAATACGAGGTGCGTCGCTTCGTCGATCGCGTTGTCGTGGCTGTGTCCGAACGTCAACCCCGCCGCGTTGAAACGGCTGGCGGCGTAGCGGATCAGGTCGATGAGGGTGGCGAGTTCGTCGGTCATTCGAAGGGCGATCGGTGCTGCGCAGTCCGCAAGCGGGAAAGGGTAAAGGGTAAACGCGGGCCGCACCACGACCGCCTGCTTCCGTTTACCCTGTGCGCTTCACCCTCGATCGCATTCGAATGTCCCCCGCCCTGCTCGCCCAATACCTGCTGCCGCACAAGACCCTGAGCCGGATCGTGCGCGCCGCCACGCGCTGGACCTGGCGGCCGTGGAAGGATTTCCTGATCCGCCGCGTGGTGAGCGCGTACCGCGTCGACATGACGGAAGCCGCGCAACCGGATGCGTTCGCGTACCCGAACTTCAATGCGTTTTTCACGCGCGCGTTGTGCGAGGGCGCGCGGCAGGCCGATCCCGATGGCGACGCGATCCTTTCGCCCGCCGACGGTTGCATCAGCCAGATCGGCCAGGTCCGGGAAGGCCGCCTCCTGCAGGCAAAGGGCCGCACCTATTCGGTCGCCGAACTGCTGGCCGACGCCGACGCCGCCGAGAAGTATCGCGATGCCTTCTTTGCCACGATCTATCTTTCGCCGCGCGACTACCACCGCGTGCACATGCCGCTCGATGGGGAGCTGATCGAGACCGTGCACGTGCCCGGGCGCCTGTTCAGCGTCGCGCCCGATCCCGTGGCCGGCATTCCCAACCTGTTCGCCCGCAACGAACGCTTGGTCTGCCATTTCGAGGGCGCGCGCGGGGCGTTCGTGGTGGCCATGGTCGGCGCGATGCTGGTGTCCGGCATTACCACCGTCTGGAGCGGCAAGGTGGTTCCCGCCTACGCGCGCGCCATCGTCCGGCGTGACTGGCGCGGCCGCGGCATCCGGCTCGCGCGCTTCGCGGAGATGGCGCGCTTCGAGATGGGTTCCACGGTGATCGTGCTGGTGCCCGCCGCCCGGTGTGATCCGCAGTGCCGCAGCGAGAGCCCCGTCACGCTTGGCCAGCGGCTCGGGCATTTGTGGCGGACGGCCGATCAAGGCACAATCGGTGGTTCAGGGGAAGCAAGCAACAGCGCGTGAGGGATTTCGCCTTGACATCGCCATTTCAGAAAGCCGGGGATCATTACATCCGGCGTCTGGTCACGCGGGTCACCAGCATGGGACGTGCTGCACGGCTGCGGCGCCAGTTCGGTGAAATCGAGCAGCGCAGCCTGGAATTGCCGCGTTCCTACCGCGAGCAGTTGGCCGAACTGATCGGGCGGGAATGCGACAGCGTCGAGGCCGCCGCCGACCCCTCGAGCTACGGCACCCAGACCGAGAACGGGGTCACCACCAACGGACTCGATCTCGGCTTCGACCGCGCGCGCTCCGACAACGTGCAGGTGCGTATGCGCGGCGCCGCGCTGTGGATCGCGCTGGTGTATCACGAGACCCGCAATGCCGAGGCGCCCGAATCGCAGGAACTGCACCGCGCCATCCTGCGGGTGATGCGGGAACTCAAGGTTTTTTCTTCCCGCGTCGAAGGCAACGGAAACCAGTCTTGATCGTGGCCTTGCCCGTGCCGGGCAGGCCGGATGACGAAAGGCGCGCCGCACGCACCTCATGATCGAACACGGACACGCGACCCACACGGGCCTGCAACGCGCACACAACGAAGACAGTTACTGGGCCGACACGGAACGCGGCTTGTGGCTGGTCGCCGACGGCATGGGTGGCCCGGCGCGCGGCGAAGCCGCCAGCGCGACGGCGCTCGACACCATCGTCGCCGCGATCCAGGCCGGCATCGCGCTGCCCGACGCCTTCCGGCGCGCGGGTGCGGCCGTCCTCGCCCACCCCGGCCAGCGCAGCGCCGCCACGCCGATGGGCAGCACGCTGGCCGCGCTCAGGTTTGCCAATGGAGGTTTCGAAGCGGCGCGTGTCGGCGACAGCCGGATTTATGTCTGGCAGGACGGCAAGCTGGCGCGTTTGCCGCACGCAGCGATCGATGCCGATTCCGCGGCCGAAGACGGGGCGCAATCCATTCCATTCCGCAAGCGTGCCACCCAGGCGCTCGGCATCACGCCCACGCTCGAGCTCGATGTGCATCCCGTCACCGGCGCGTGCGCCCCGGGCATGCAGTTCCTTCTGTGCAGCGACGGCCTGACCGAAGAACTTGACGACGCGCGCATCGGCGCGATCGTGTCGCGCACCGACCTCGCCGCGCAGGAATGCGTGGACCACCTGCTGCTGGCCGCGCTCGACCGCGGCGGCCGCGACAACATCACCGTGGTGCTGGTGCGGGTCAGGTGAAGTGCGCGGCAGCGTCACGCCTCGACCGGTTCTTCTTCGCGTTTCCAGAGGCTGCCCGCCGACGCCTGGTCGATCGCGGCCAGCCTCGCCGCGTGCGCGGCCATGTCGGCTTCCGTCGCATGCAGCACGCGTGGGCGAATCGATGCGTCCCATTCGGCGATTCGCACGCCTTCCGCTTGCACGCCGGCGGCCTCGAGGCCCAACGCCAGCGCGCCCTGCCCGGCGGTCATCGCCACCCAGACATCCGCGAGCAGGTGCGCATCGAGCAGCGCGCCGTGCACTTCGCGATGGCTGTTGTCCACGCCGAGGCGCTTGCACAGCGCATCCAGCGTGTTCTTCTGGCCGGGATACTTCTGCCGTGCCAGCGCCAGCGTGTCCACGACCGTGGCGTGTTCGGCGATGCGCCCGAAAGCCGCGCCGGCGCGTTGCAGTTCGCTGTCGAGGAACGCCGTGTCGAATGCGGCGTTGTGGATCAGCAGTTCCGCGCCGGCGATGAAGGCCACGAATTCTTCCGCGACGTCCGCGAAGCGGGGCTTGTCGCGCAGGAAATCGTCGGTGATGCCGTGCACCGCCACCGCACCGGCGTCGATCGCGCGCTCCGGGTTGAGGTAGCAATGGAATTCGCGGCCGCTAGGGCGGCGATCGACCAGTTCGATGCAGCCGATCTCGATGACGCGATGGCCGCCCTCGATCTCGAGCCCGGTGGTTTCGGTATCCAGCACGACCTTGCGGCTCATGGTGCCCCCCTGAATTGTTCGGCCTGTTCGCGCGCGGCCCGGTCCACGCGCTCGTTTTCCGCATGGCCGGAATGGCCGCGCACCCAGGCCCAGCGGATGCGGTGGCGCGCACATGCCACGGCCAGGCGTTCCCACAGTTCCTGGTTCTTCACCGGCTGCTTGTCCGCGGTGCGCCAGCCATTCGCGCGCCACTTCGCCAGCCATTGTTCGATGCCCTGCTGCACGTACCGCGAGTCGGTGGTCAACCGCACGTCGCAGGGACGCTTCAATGCTTCCAGTCCCGCGATCGCTGCCATCAATTCCATCCGGTTGTTGGTGGTGATGGCCTCGCCTCCCGCGAGCATTTTCTCGACGCTGCCCCAGCGCAGCAACGCCGCCCAGCCGCCCGGCCCCGGGTTGCCGAGGCAGGCGCCGTCCGTGAACAGCTCCACCACATCGCTCATGCACACTGCCTGTGCGCGCCGGGCATCAGGGGACTGTGCTCGACTGCGCGATGACCCGTCGACCTGCGCAGCGGCAGCGCCGCCAACACGCTGCGGCGTGCTTCGACGATCCACGCGCCGCCCGCGCCGCGCACCAGCCACGCGGGCAATCCATCGGCACCGCTTGCCCGCGGCCACGGCGCACCACAACGCACCGCCGGCAGCACGTCCAGGCCTGCCCGCCGCAATGCGCGCTCCCAACGCCGCGGCGCGGCGCCGCGACGCCACAGCGATCGCGGATGCAACCCGGCGATGAGCAACTTTCCGTGCGGTGCCAGCACCCGCGCGAACTCCGGCGCGAACGACTCCCCGGCCGCGTCAGGGAAACACGCCAGCACGGCGCAGAAGGAGTCGTCGGCGAATGGCAATTCGTCGAGGCGCGTGCGCAGGGGACCGCGCCACTCCGATTCAGCGCCGGATGGATTCAGCTCGGTCCAGCAGGCAATGCCCGCCACCGCGGGTGCGGTCATCCTGATGGCATCCAGAAACAGTCCGTGCGTTCCCACGACGCGCGCGAGCCGTGCCGCACAAGCTTTTGATATGTCTGCCCCGAGTGCCGCGAACGCCGTGGCATCGCGTGACGATTTTCCTGCTGGCTGCTGGCTCTGCAATCCGTTTCGACCGCCTGGGCTACCTGCACCCATTGTGACGGATTTGTGAGTCCGCGATAAGCGACGGCCGTCATTTAACGCTCAGCTAACGAGCTTCAGGCGTTGCCCTGTTACGGTCGCGTTTTCTTTTGGCCGGACGCCGCATGCCGACCCTGCGCCCGCTCCCCGCCCTGAGCGACAACTACATCTGGTTGCTGGCCGACCGAGCGGCCCGCACCGCCGTGGTGGTCGATCCGGGCGAAGCCGGACCGGTGCTCGAGGCATTGTCTGCGGACGACCTGACGCTCAGCACCGTCCTGCTGACGCACCATCATTCCGACCACATCGGCGGCACGTCCGAACTCGTCCAGCGGTTTCCGGGCGCCGTGGTCTATGCGCCGCACGACGACCGGATCGCCAACGACGCACGCCGCGTGGGCGATGGCGACATCGTGACGATCGACGCCCCGGCGGCGCGTTTCCAGGTCATCGAGGTGCACGGCCACACGCGCAGCCACATCGCGTATTACGGCGAAGGCCTGCTGTTCTGCGGCGACACCTTGTTCAGTCTCGGCTGCGGGCGGCTGTTCGAGGGCACGCCCGCCGAAATGCTCGCCTCGCTGGACCGCCTGGCCGCGCTGCCCGGCAACACGCGCGTTTGCTGCGGGCATGAATACACGCTTTCCAACGCGGCTTTCGCGCAGACGGTGGAACCGGACAACCGCGCGCTCGCGGCGCGCACCGAAGCTGCGCGCGCGTTACGCGCTCGCGAGGCGCCCACGCTGCCGGCCATGCTGGAAGACGAACGGGCCGCCAACCCTTTCCTGCGCGTGGATGCGATCAGCGACGAACGCATGCCATGGCCGAAGGGCACCGCGCCTTCGCGAAACCGCGTGGATCGTTTCGCGGCGCTCCGGCTGGCCAAGGACCATTTCCGCGCATGAGCACGCCGCGCACCACCACGACCTGCGCCCGCCTTGGTCTGACGCTTGCGATTTCGATGGTGCTCGCGGCCTGCGCAACCCAACCTTCCAAACCATTGAAGGCACCGCCGACACCCGCGGTGGTGACCCCTCTTCCCGTGATCCCGGCCCCCGCCGTGGCGCCTGAGGCCACGCCGGAATCCGCCGACGAACCCTGGGCCGGCATCGTCGCGAGCGACGTGATGCACGACTGCGCCGACTCGCCGATGATCCGCGCCAACGCCGCGATGTACACGCGCTCGCCGGAACGTTTCGAACAACTGCTGGAGCAGTCGCTGCCGCTGATCATCTACGTGCACAAGCAGCTGCAGGATGCCGGTATTCCGGGCGAATTCTCGATGCTGCCCATGCTGGAAAGTTCCTACAACGCCGCCGAGCCCGGCCGCAGGAACGATCCCGCGGGCATGTGGCAACTCATGCCCCGCACCGCGCGCCTGCACGGCGTCACCGTGAACCGCCATTACGATGGCCGCCTCGATCCGGTGGCCTCCACCCAAGCCGCCGTCAGGATGCTGAAGGCGCTCAATGGGCGACTCCAGGATTGGCGCCTCACCGACATGGCCTACAACTCCGGGCCGTATGCAGTGATGGGCGCTCTGCGCGAGCACCCCGAACTCGGCAGCGAAGCGATTCCCGCGATACCGGTCAGCCACACGAC
>DASZTT010000019.1:0-11233 GCA_035547895.1 Rhodanobacteraceae bacterium | reverse complement strand
CGATGCGGTGCTGCTGGCGTCGGGCACCGCCGCGCTCGAAGCCATGCTGGCGAAGCGCCCGATGGTGGTCGGTTACCGCATCGCGCCGCTCACGCACGCGCTCGTCAAGGGTCTCGGCATGTTGAAGACGAATCTTTACGCACTGCCCAACGTGCTCGCGGGCAAGATGCTGGTCCCGGAACTGATGCAGCACGACTGCACGCCGGAAAAACTCGCCGAAGCCGTCGTCGGGCTGTTTCGCGACACCGCGCGCCGCGATGAACTGACGCAGGATTTCGAACGCATGCACCTCGCCCTGCACAAGGGCGGCGGCGCGGCCGCCAGCGCCGCGCGCGCGATCGACGAGGTGCTCGCGATGCGCAACGGGGGAGCGTCATGAACAAGGTGCCTCTGCGATTCTGGTCGTTGCGTTGCCATCCAGGCTGGCTGTTCGCGCTTGCGGCGGCGACGTTCCTGGCGGCGCTGCGGTTCGGACCGTTTGATGAGCAGAGCACCATCGAATGCGTGTTCGCATCGTTGATCCTGTCTGGCATGGTGCTGTTCGCGATCGCGGCGAGCGGCCGCGTCGCGTTCGGGCTGTTCGCGGGCAGCCTGCCGATGCTGCTGCTGGTGATCGCGGCCAACCTCAAGTTCCAGTATTTGTCGACGCCGCTGCTGGCACCCGATCTCCTCTATTACGCGAATGTCGAGATCGCACAGACGCTGCTGCGTTATCCGTTCCTCATGGCAGCGATCGTGGCGGCCATCGTGCTGGCGCCGGTGCTGATCGTTCTGATGTGGCGTGGCGATTTTCGCCCCAGGCCGACCCTGGCCACGCGCAGCGCGCGCGCCGTCGGCGCCGTCGCCGCCCTCGTGCTGCTGGCCGTGACGCTCTACCCGCGCGGCCCCTTCGCGTCGGTGTACGACAAGGGCATGTGGAAAGCGATGAACGACCGGAGCTTCGTGTCGGATTTCATCGTCTCGGTCCGCAACGCGCACGTGAGCGAACCCTCCTTCACGCCGGCCGACGCGACCCGTGACGACTGGCACGACCTCGCCGCCGGCAGCATCGCGGGCAAGCAAAGACCCGACATCGTCGCGGTGCTGGAGGAGAGCACCTTCGACCCGCGCATGCTGACCGCGTGCACCTCTAAACTGTGCGACGTCCGCATGTTCCAGCCCGATGCCAACACCCTCGCGCACGGCTGGCTGAACGTGCACACCTGGGGCGGCGGTACCTGGACCAGCGAATTCGCGTTCCTGTCCGGCCTGCCGCACACACTGTTCGGGCCCGCCGGCATCTACGCGCCGTTCAATCTCGCCCCGCGCATCCGCTACACGCTGCCGCGCCTGCTCGACGCCGATGGCTACCGCACGGTCGGCATCTATCCGACTGACGGCGATTTCATGAACGGCCGCGACGCCTACGCCGATTACGGTTTCGATGCGTTCTACGGCGGCCAGGAACTGAACCTCGATTGGGGCGCGACCGACGCGGAGGTCTTCGCCGCGCTCCAGCGCGTCTTCAAGACGGAGAAGGCCCGGGCCGGAGGCAAACCGCTGTTCGTGTTCGTGCTGACGCTGTACCAGCACGGTCCGCACATGACGCCGTTCAAGGAAATGCCCGCGCCCTTCGACAAGCCGCTGTTCCCCGGCAAGCTGGCGCCGGGCAACCCGCCGCTCGATGACTGGTTGAACCTCAACCTCACGAACTATCTGCAGCGGGTGTCGATGTCCAGCGCGGCGATGACGCAGCTCGAAGGCTTCCTGCGCCGCGACAATCGTCCCGTGCTGCTGCTGCACTTCGGCGACCACCAGCCGTCGTTCGACGGCGCGATCAACACCCTGGCGAAGACCGTGCCGCCGCAGGTTCCGGACCCGCAATACACGACGTACTACATGCTCAAGGGTTTCAACCTGCCGATCCGGCGCGAGGATTACCCCGTACTCGACATCGCCTACCTCGGCTCGCTGCTGCTGGATGCAGCGGACCTGCCGCGCGATCCCTTCTTCGTCGCCAATACACTGTTGCGTGACCGCTGCGACGGACACGACCTCGACTGCCGCAACGCCGCGCTGCGGGATTCGTACCGCGCCTATGTTTTCGGAAACCTGCATGACCTCGGCGATTGACGACTTCACCGCGCTTGCCACGCTGCCGCCGCGCAAACTGCGCCGCTGGCCGGAGGTCGCGGACGTCGCCGGCGTCGACGAAGCCGGCTGCGCGCCGCTGGCAGGTCCCGTGGTGGTCGCAGCCGTGATCCTCGATCCGCGGTGCCGCATCAACGGACTGGACGATTCCAAGATCCTGCCGGAACCCACGCGCGAAAAGCTCTACGCGCGCATCGTGGCGCGTGCGCTGGCCTGGAGCGTCGTCGCGGTCGACGTCGAGGAGATCGATCGCATCAACATCTTCCACGCACGCATGGCCGGGATGGTGCGTGCGCTCGAACGCCTCGCCTGCGCACCGCGCTTCGCACTGATCGACGGCAACCATTTGCCGCGGGCGCTGCCCTGCCCCGCGCGTGCACTCGTGGACGGCGACGCGATCGCGCCGTCCATCAGCGCGGCGTCGATCATCGCCAAGGTCACCCGCGACCGATTGATGCGGGAGATGGACGCGCGCTGGCCGGGCTACGGCTTCGCGCAACACAAAGGCTATCCGACACCGAGCCACCGCGAGGCGCTGCAACGGCTCGGCCCGTGCCCGGAACACCGGCGCAGCTTTGCGCCGGTGCGCCAGGCGTGCTTCCCGTTCGAGTGAACATTGGTCAATCCGACCTGGCTCGAGGTCTGGGCGCGCGATCCGCCTGCGTTCCTCCCCTATGATGTCATGAGAGGGGCTCGGCAAGGGGCACAACGCCATGTTCGGCTATTACCTGCTTCTGGCTGTGCGCAGCCTGCGCCGCGCGCCGGTGCTCACCGCGTTGATGATCGCCGCGGTGAGCCTTGGCATCGGCGGGGCGATGACGGCGCTCACGGTGTTCCGGGCGATGTCCGGCAACCCAATTCCGGCGAAGTCCTCGCAGCTCTTCGTGCCGCAGATCGATCCGTGGGGGCACGGCCATGGTTTCGGCGACGAGCCACCGGATCAGTTGACGTATTTGGACGCCCAGCAATTGCTGCGCAACCATATCGCGCAGCGGCAGACTGTCATGTACGCAGTCGGTTTCACGGTGATACCTCAGGACCCAACGCAACAGATGTTCGACGTGCGAGGCCGCGCCGTGAACGCCGACTTCTTCCCGATGTTCAATGTGCCATTCGAGTATGGAGCGCCATGGACGTCCGACGACGATCGACGTGGCTCGAACGTGGTCGTGATCAGCCGGCAACTCAACGAGCAGTTGTTCGGAGGTGCCGACAGCACCGGACGAACCATCGATCTTGATAACCATGAATATCAGGTCGTCGGCGTACTCGGTCATTGGCATCCGGTCCCGCTTTTTTACGCGGCGGCTGACGGCCGTGCCTTCGAAGATCCGGAAGACGTGTTCTTGCCATTCACACGCGCCATTGCTGGCCACATGCCGTGGCAGAGCATCAACTGCAACAAGTCACCGGGCTCAAGTTGGGAAGCCCACATGCAGTCCGATTGTGTATGGCTCGATTACTGGGTGGAGCTGCCGACCACGGCGGACGTGCAACGCTACCGCCGCTTTCTCTACGACTACGCCGAGGACCAGCAGCGCAGCGGGCGATTCCAGAATGCGCCGAACAATCGACTGCGCAACGTACACCAATGGCTCGTGGCCGAGCATGTGGTGCCCGATTCGGCGTACATCATGATGCTGGTGGCATTCGGGCTGCTCAGCGTTTGCCTAATCAACGCTGCCGCGTTGATCCTCGCAAAATTCATGGGGCGCACGAGCGAATTCGGCGTGCGGCGTGCGCTTGGCGGAAGCCGCGGCGCAATCTTTTTGCAGTGTCTGGTCGAGACGGCCGTGATTGGTGCTGCCGGCAGCATATTGGGGCTCGGTTTGACCTGGCTGGGTCTGGCCGGATTACACGCAGTGTTGAGGCCGGACATTGCGCGGTTGGCACGCATGGATGGGAGCGACGTCCTGATCGCTGTCGTGCTCGCCCTGCTGGCAACGATCGCGGCCGGCCTTTACCCGATATCGCGAGCGGCGCGTGTGGAACCCGCTTTGCAGATGAAGGCCAACTAGGAGGCGTATGCGTATCCACCCGTTGCTTTCGGCCATGCGCCACAACAAGGCCGGCGTCATCCTGATTGCGCTGCAGGTGTGCTTGACGCTCGCGATTCTTTGCAATGCGCTGTTCCTGATCCATCAGCGGCTGCATGACAGCAACCGGCCCAGCGGCATTGCCGACGAAGCCGACGTACTGGTGGTGAGAAACACCTGGGTTGGTCATCCGCCAGACGAGAAATCGCTCCAAGAAGCCGACTTGGCGACATTGCGCCGATTGCCTGGAGTCATCGACGCCTCGGCAGCTTATGCGGTTCCCCTCGGTGGCGGCGGTTGGGGTTGCTCCGTCCGCACGACCGAAGGTCAGCGCCTGGCGACCACATGGTGCTCTGCATATTTGGCAGATGAGCATGCACTTAAAGTCTTGGGCGTGCGCCTGCTGGCAGGCCGTTGGTTCATCGCGTCGGAATTCGTCGATCGTCGAGAAAATGATGCCAAGGCGCCATCCAGCGCGATCATCGTGACCCGTGCCTTGGCGGACCGGCTCTTTCCGGATGGCGATGCGCTGGGCAAGACTCTCTATATTGATCGCGCTGCGCAAACGATAGTGGGCGTGATCGATCGCCTGCAGACACCGAATGTGTCGGACGGTGAGCCGGACATGGAATACTCGGTACTGCAGCCCGACCGCTATGTCGGCAGCAGCTGCAATTACCTCATTCGCACGCAGCCAGGCCAAATCGATGCCGTGGCAGCGGCGGCGCCGGAAGCCTTGCGCAAGCTCGACAACGCACGGGTAATACGTTTCGTCCGCACGTTCCCCGAAGTACGCAGCAAGGCCTATCGCGGCGCTCGCGGATTGGCCGCCGTGCTTGCGACCATCTGCGCGATCCTGCTGACCGTCACCGCATTCGGGATTGTCGGCCTGACCACGTCCTGGGTAAACCGGCGCAAGCGTGAAATTGGCACTCGCCGTGCGCTCGGCGCAACGCGCCGCGCCATCCTGCACCAATTCCAGATCGAGAACCTGATCATCACGATTACCGCCTGTATCGTGGGTTCAGGTCTCGCGATCGGCCTCAATCTCTGGATGATCGGTCACTTCGAAATGCAGCGCATTCCGTTGATGCTGCTAGTGGAGACTGCGGCGGCAGTAGTAGGCCTTTGCCAGTTGGCAGTGTTGTGGCCGGCGCTGCGGGCAGCATCGATTCCACCGGCTCTGGCGGCGCGAACATGATTGTCAGCTTGGCGCACTACGAGTTGGGGCGGAACCCGTGAATCCGTTGTGACAGAATGGACGAAAACTTGGGGACAGCGATGCGCAAGACGTTGCTATTTCTCTGTGCCATGCTGGCGTGCGGCCATGCGTCGGCCAGGGCGCTGCCACCAGGCTCCACGCCGCCGGACGACCTGGGCAGGACGCTGGGCGGTCAGGAAGTGCGCGCGTCGGCATTGCGCGGCAAGGTCGTGGTGATCAGCTTCTGGGCGACGTGGTGCGGTTACTGCATGAAAGAGATGCCCGTGCTGGCCGGGCTGCAGGCGACCGCCAAAGAACGTGGTTATCCGCTGCAGGTGGTGGAGATCAACTACGAGGAAGACCACGGCGTCTTCTCGCGTGCCGTCCATCTGCTGATGCCGAAACTTCCGGGCTTGATCATGACATGGGACAGGACCGGCGCATTGAACAAATCGTTCGGCCTCAGCGGCACGCTGCCGACGATGATCCTGTTGCACCGCGACGGCACCGTGGCCGATGTTCATGTCGGCTACGACGAGGACATGCTTAGCCCACTGGCTGCCGAAATCACCAGGCTCATGAACGAACCCGCGCCGCCGCTCGCGACCACCGTTTCCGGCCCGGCGGCTGCGACTTCTGGCCTGCGTTGACGAGAGCAACGCGAATCGCAAAAAACAAGCTTGCCGCTCCCGCGTGGCGACAATAGGCTTGCACGGATACCACGAATCCCGTCATGCCGATCCGCTACGTCCACCTGCGCACCCACAGCGAATACTCGCTGCGCGATTCGACCATCCGCATTCCGGAAAAGCCGGAGTATGGCGATCCGGCCAAGGCGAAGCAGGCGAACCTGGTCAGCCGCGCCGCCGAGCTGGGGTTGCCGGCGCTGGCGCTGACCGACGATTCCAATCTGTTCGCGCAGATCAAGTTCTACCGCGCCTGCGAAAAGGCCGGCATCAAGCCAATCGTCGGCTGTGATGCATGGATCGCCAACCCCGATGACCCGACCCGTCCCGATCGCCTCACGCTGCTGTGCCGTGACCGCGCGGGTTACCTCAACCTTGCGCGACTGATCACGCGCGGCTGGCTGGAAGGCCAGCACGCCGGCCGCGCGCAACTGCAACCGGATTGGCTGGACGGCGCAACCGGCGGCCTGTTCGCCATCGCCGGCCGCGACAGCGCCTGCGGCCGTCTGCTGGGCGCGCAACGCGAACACGATGCGCGCGCGAACCTGGCTTTCCTGCGCCGCCACTTCGATGATGGCCTGTACGTCGAAATCACCCGCACGCGACGCGAAGGCGAAGACGCCTTCAACGCCCAGGCGCTGCAACTTGCATCGCGGCTCGACCTGCCGGTGCTGGCCAGCAACGACGTGCGCTTTCTCGACGCCGACGACTTCGAAGCACACGAGGCGCGCGTGTGCATCCAGCAGGGCTACCAGCTTTCCGATCCGCGCCGGCCGCACGAGTATTCGACCGAGCAATGGTTGAAGCCGTCCTCCGACATGCAGGCGCTGTTCGCCGACCTGCCCGAGGTGCTGGACAACACGGTCGAACTCGCCAAGCGCTGCAATCTCGAACTGTCGTTCGGCACGTACTATCTGCCCGCGTTTCCGGTGCCGAATAACGAGACACTGGAATCGTGGATTGCGAACCAGTCGCGCGAAGGCCTGGAACAACGCCTCGCCGAAAGCGGCGTGGCCGAAGGCTACAGCCGCGAGGACTACGAATCGCGCCTGGAACTCGAACTGGACGTGATCGGCAAGATGGGCTTCGCCGGCTACTTCCTGATCGTGTCCGACTTCATCCGGTGGGCCAAGTCGCGCGACATCCCTGTGGGGCCCGGGCGCGGTTCCGGCGCGGGTTCGGTGGTGGCGTGGTGCCTCAGGATCACCGATCTCGATCCGCTGCGATTCGGCCTGCTGTTCGAGCGCTTCCTCAATCCCGAACGCGTGTCCATGCCCGACTTCGACGTCGACTTCTGCATGGAACGTCGCGACGAGGTGATCGCTTACGTCGCCGACAAGTATGGCCGCGACCAGGTCAGCCAGATCATCACCTACGGTTCGATGGCGGCCAAGGCCGTGCTGCGCGACTGCGGCCGAGTGCTCGGCATGCCGTACGGCCAAGTGGACAAGATCGCCAAGCTGATCCCGCGCATGCCGCTGGACTTGACGCTTTCCGATGCGCTGGGTCTCAGCGAAAAATCGCGCAAGGAACCCGACCGCGTGGTGCGCGAGTTCTGCGACGCGTACCAGCAGGACGACGAAGCGCGCACGCTGATCGACCTTGCGTTGAAGCTGGAGGGGCTGACCCGCAACGCCGGCAAGCACGCGGGCGGCGTGGTGATCGCGCCGACGCCGCTGACCGATTTCGCGCCGCTGTATTCCGAACCCGGCGGCGGCGGCGTGGTCACGCAATACGACAAGAACGACGTCGAGGAAGTTGGGCTCGTCAAGTTCGACTTCCTCGGATTGCGCACGCTCACCATCATCGATTGGGCGGTGAAGGCGATCAACGCACGGCGCTCCAAATCCGGCGAGGCGCCGCTGGACATCGCAGCGCTGCCACTCGACGATCCCGAAGTATTCCAGCTGTTCCGCGAAGCGCGTACCGGCGCGGTGTTCCAGTTCGAAAGCGCGGGCATGCAGCGGTTGCTGAAGGATGCGAAACCCGATCGCTTCGAAGACCTGATCGCGCTGAACTCGCTGTTCCGGCCAGGCCCGATGGACCTGATCCCGAGCTACGTCGCGCGCAAGCACGGACGCGAGCCTGTCACCTATCCCGATCCGCGCGTCGAACCCGTGCTGCGCGAAACCTTCGGCATCATGGTGTACCAGGAGCAGGTGATGCAGATGGCGCAGATCGTCGGCGGCTATTCGCTGGGCGGCGCCGACCTGCTGCGCCGCGCTATGGGCAAGAAGGTGCCGGCCGAAATGGCCAAGCACCGCGGCATCTTCCGTGACGGCGCGATGCAGAACGGCGTCGAGGAAAGGAAGGCGGATGCGATCTTCGACCAGATGGAGAAGTTCGCGGGCTACGGCTTCAACAAGTCGCATGCCGCCGCGTATTCGCTGGTCGCGTACCAGACCGCGTGGCTGAAGGTCCGCTACCCCGCCGAATTCATGGCCGCGACGATGTCGTCGGACATGGACGCCACCGACAAGCTGGTGCAGTTCATCGAAGACGCGCGCGGCATCGGACTCACCGTGCTGCCGCCCGACGTGAATGCATCGGATTACCACTTCGTCGCGATCCCGCAGGGCGGTGCGGTCGAGCATGACGCGATCCGCTACGGACTCGGCGCGATCAAGGGCGTCGGGCGCGCGGTCTGCGAAGCGATCGTGGCGGCACGCGCCGCAGGCGGACCGTTCCGCGATCTGGCGGATTTCTGTGCGCGCGTGGACCCCGGCAAGTTGAACAAGCGCGTGTTCGAGGCGCTGATCCAGTCCGGCGCGATGGATTCGCTGGGCACCAATCGCGCCACGCTGACCGCGCAATTGCCGGAAGCCGTGAAGGCCGCCGAGCAAAGCCTGCGCGATCGCGAAGCCGGACAGAACGACATGTTCGGCGCCGCGCTGGCGCCGGTCGCGACGGTTTCCATCGCGACGCCCGTGCAGCCACCCTGGACCCTCGAGCGCAAGCTGGCGGGCGAACGTGCCACGCTCGGGCATTACCTGTCCGGCCACCCGACCGATCCCTGGCGCGACGTGCTGGCGCAGCTCGCCACCTGCCCGATCGGGGAAATCGCCGGTCGCTACGAGCCGCCCGCGCCACGCGGCGGCGATGACGACGACAACCGCTGGCGGCGCGCGCCGGAAACCCCGTGGGCGGTCGCTGGCATGATCGTGAAGATGCGACGGCGCGGCGATACCGGCGCGGCGGTGCGCATCGAGGACTGGAGCGGCGCGATCGAGGTCAATTTCTTCCGCGAGGCGATGCAGCAATACGCGCCGTTGCTGCAAGCCGATGCGCTGCTGGTGATCGAAGGCGGACTCGCGCTCGACGACTTCAGCGGCGAACTTGCGATCCGGGCGCGTCGCGCATGGACGCTGGACGAAGCCTGCGAAGCCGGCGCGCGCGTGCTCCGCATCGGCGTCAACGGCATCGATTCCGGTTTCATCTCCACCTTCAAGCGCGCGCTGGCCGGCCATTGCGGCGGACGCACGCCGTTGCTGCTCACCGGTTACCGCAATGCCAGCGGCAGCGCGGACATCCGGTTGGGCGACGAATGGCGCGTCAAGGTCAGCACCGGCTTGCTGCGCAACCTGGCCGACGTGCCCGGCGTCAAGTCCGTGCAGCCCTCGCTGTCGCGCCCGGCCGCATCCTGAGGGGCCGCCGCTATAATCGCGGCTTTGCCCCACCAGGCATGGGAATGAACCCCAACTTCCTCGATTTCGAACAGCCGATCGCCGAGCTGGAAGACAAGCTGCGCGGGCTGACCGCGTCCGGCCGCGACAATGCCATCGACGTCGATGACGAGGTCGGCAAGCTGCGTTCCAAGCTGCGCATCAAGACCGCCGAAATCTTCAAGGACCTCACGCCCTGGCAGATCACGCAGTTGTCGCGGCATCCGGGGCGCCCGTACACCAACGACTACGTCGCGGTGATCTGCGATGAATTCCACGAGCTGGCGGGCGACCGGATGTATTCCGACGACGCGGCGATCGTGGGCGGCCTGGCGCGCATCATCGGGCGGCCGGTGATGGTGATCGGCCACCAGAAAGGCCGCGACATCAAGTCGAAGGTGCGCCGCAATTTCGGCATGCCGCGCCCGGAGGGCTATCGCAAGGCGCTGCGCCTGATGCAGATGGCCGAGCGTTTCGGCCTGCCGATCCTCACCTTCATCGACACGCCCGGCGCGTATCCCGGCGTCGGAGCCGAAGAGCGCGGCCAGAGCGAAGCCATCGCGCGCAACCTCGAAGTCATGGCGGAATTGAAGGTGCCGATCGTGTGCACCGTGATCGGCGAAGGCGGTTCCGGCGGCGCGCTGGCGATCGGCGTCGGCGACCGCGTCAACATGCTGCAGTACTCGACGTATTCGGTGATCTCGCCCGAAGGCTGCGCGTCGATCCTGTGGAAGAATGCCGGCCGCGCAAAAGACGCCGCGGAGGCCCTGGGTTTGACCGCGCCGCGGCTCAAGGAATTGGGACTGATCGACAAGGTCATCCGCGAGCCCACCGGCGGCGCACACCGCAATCCGCGCTCGATGGCGATCCGCCTGAAAGCCGTGCTGCTGAACCAGCTCGACGAACTGCAGGCACTGCCCGTGGACGAATTGCTGGAACAGCGTTACCAGAAGCTGCGCCGCTACGGCTCGTATCAGGATTGAACCGCGTGCCGGTGCGCGGAATCGGCCACGTCAACCTGCGCGCCTCGGCCGCAACGATCGAGCGCCTGCGGCGGTTCTACATCGATATCGTCGGTTTGCACGAAGGTCCGCGGCCGGCATTCCGATCGGGTTCCCGCGGCCATTGGTTGTACGCTCAAGATCGCGACGTGCTGCACCTGACGATCGCGCGCGACGACGGCGCCACCACGCAATCGCCGGGCGTGTTCAACCACCTCGCGTTCGACTGCGACGGCCTGGAATCCACGTGCGCCCGCCTCGATGCCGCCGGCATCGAATACGCGACCGACGTCGTGGATGCATTGCACCAGACGCAATTGTTCCTGACCGACCCGGCCGGCATCGGCGTTGAACTCACCTTCACCGAGTCACAGCCGGAATCGCGCTAGTATCGGACGCACTTGCGTAGACGAGGTGCGCCCGTGCAGGCGATCCCAAAGTTCGCGATGGCGGCATTGGTGACGCTGGCCGGAATGTCGCCGGGACGAGCTGCAGGGCCGCCTGTCGCGACCGAAGC
>DASZTT010000018.1:0-7058 GCA_035547895.1 Rhodanobacteraceae bacterium | reverse complement strand
AAGCGTGCTCGACACGCCCGGCGTGAAGTTGAAGGTCGACACCAACTGGTTCGGCAAGTTGTTCCTGCTGCCGTCGCTGTACCGCGCGCAGCGCAATCCCGACGGCAAGACCCTGCATGACGTCCTGCCACCGGCCACCTACGCGCGCTGGTACTACGCCCGCCAGCGCTACTTCGGTGATGATTACTCGATCGAGCGCGATCGCCCGATCGTTGCCGCCTGGAAATTGATGAACCAGGCGATGAAGACGAACGGTTTGCGCAACGACGGCGAAGTCACCGGCGCGGTGGCAGCGATGGCCAAACAGCACGGCGTGAAAGTGGTGAAGCCGGATACCACGCTGGAGATCAAGGAGCCACGTCAGGCCGTCAAGGCGTTTGCGGCCTCCAACCTGGACGGCGTCGCCTGCCTCGACGTGGTGCTGGATGCCATCGAACACCAGCTTCCCGGCTTCCGCGCACGCGCCAACGCCTGGGCCACCGGCGACATCGATACCTTGCGCAAGGTGCCCGAGGGCACGTATCGCGACACCTGCCAGTCGGCGATCACCGGCGCGGGATTCGCCAAGGCACTCGGCATCGACAACTTGCCGATGCGCATCGAAGGCACCTGGCTGGCGGCCGCGGATGCCGCGCTGGCGTCGAACGCACAAAGCTTCGCGGTGCTGCCGATGCACGACCTGCTCGACGCGCATGGCTACCTTGCCGCGCTGCAGGCACGCGGTTACGTAGTGACGGCGCCGGACGCGGAAGATGCAGCGGCCGATCCCGCCGCGGCCACGAGCACCGCGCCCGCGTCCGCATCGTCGGTGCCCTGAAGCGATGCTGGTCCTGTTCAACAAACCCTTCAACGTGCTGTGCCAGTTCACCGACCGCAGCAGGCCGCCCCGCCGCACGCTGGCCGGATTCGGCTTGCCGCCCGACGTGTATCCGGCAGGCCGGCTCGATTACGACAGTGAAGGACTGCTGCTGCTGACCGACGACGGCGCGCTCGCGCACCGCATCACCGATCCGCGCCACAAGCAACCGAAGACTTACCTGGTGCAAGTGGAGGGCACCCCCGACGAGGCGGCCTTGCAGCAGCTGCGTGGCGGCGTGACCTTGAACGATGGCCCGACGCTTCCCGCGGAGGTACGCACACTCGCCGCCGCGCCACGATGGTTGTGGCCGCGCGATCCGCCGGTACGCTTTCGCAAGAGCGTGCCGGATGCGTGGCTCGAACTGACGATCCGCGAAGGCCGCAACCGCCAGGCCCGCCGCATGACTGCTGCGGCCGGCTTGCCCACGTTGCGCCTCATACGCATCCGCGTCGGCGATCACGTGCTGGGCGATCTCGTGCCCGCCGCGCATCGCGTCATCGATGCGCCTCGCTTGCGCAATACCGGAGGAACACCGCGATGAGCTTCAAGGACCATTTCTCCCGCCACGCCGGCCTGTACGCGAAAGCGCGGCCGCATTATCCCGAGGCGCTGTTCGACTGGATCGCGGCCGAGGCCCCCGCGCGCAGCGTCGCGTGGGACGCCGGCTGCGGCAACGGCCAGGCCAGCATCGCGCTGGCGCAGCGCTTCGAACGCGTGGTCGCGACCGACCCGAGCGCGCAGCAACTCGGCAATGCCGTCGCGCATCCGCGGGTCGAATACCGCAATGAACCCCGGGACTTTTCCGCGAAGGACGGCAACGGATACCACACCAGCATCGACGCGCACTCGGTCGATGCGATCACCGTCGCACAGGCGCTGCACTGGTTCGACCTGCCGGCTTTCGCCGCGGAAGTGCGCCGCGTCGCGAAACCGGGCGCGCTGTTCGCGGCGTGGTGCTACGCCAACTGCAGCGTCACGCCGGCCGTGGACGCGGTGATCGCGCATCTGTACGACGACATCCTCGGCGCGTACTGGCCGCCAGAACGCAGGCTGGTGGACGAAGGCTACGCCTCGCTGGACATTCCATTCGCAGCGGTGGCGGCGCCCACGTTCGAGATGCGCGTCGAGTGGACGGCCCCGCAACTGCTCGCCTACCTCGCATCGTGGTCGGCGGCGCAACGCCATCTCAAGGCCACGGGCGAGGATGCGGTCGCCGCGATCACCGACGAATTGCTGGCCGCCTGGCACGCCCCGGAACACGCGCGGCCGGTGCGCTGGACGCTGGCCATGCGCGCGGGACGCGTGGAATGAAACTAGGCGGGCAATCCGAAAAACGCGCGCGACGTTGCGGTCGCCTGGGCCGCGGTGACGTCGATTTCTTCGCCGCGTTCGCGCGCCACGGCCGCGCAGATGTGCGCAAGATACATCGGCTCGTTGCGTCGATCTGAAGGTTGCGGGCGGATGTCGCGCGGCAGCAGATAGGGCGCGTCGGTTTCCAGCATCAGCCGGTTTGGCGGGATCTCGCGCACCAGTTCGCGCAGGTGCACGCCGCGGCGTTCGTCGCAAATCCAGCCGGTAATGCCGATGTGGCAGTCGAGGTCGAGATAGTCGAACAGCGCGCGCCGGTCGTCGGTGAAGCAATGCACCACCACCGCGGGCACGCGGTCGCGTGCGGTTTTCAGCAGCGCCAGGAAATCGTCGTGCGCGTCCCGCTGGTGCAGGAACAGCGGCATGTGCAGGTCGACCGCAATGGCAAGCTGCTGCTCGAACGCGGCGCGCTGGGCCGGCCGCGGCGAGAGGTCGCGGAAGTAGTCGAGGCCGGTTTCGCCGACCGCCACCACTTCGGGTTCGCGCGCAAGCTCGCGCAGGAACGCGTCCGTTTCGGAACCGTAGTCACCCGCGTGGTGCGGATGCACGCCCGCCGTCGCATGGAGGATGCCGGGACGCGCGCGCGCCAGTTCCAGCGCGTGCGCGCTGCCCGCGCGCGACGCGCCGGTCACGATCATCCGCTGCACGCCGGCCTCGCGCGCGCGTTCCAGCACCGCGTCGAGATCGCGGCGGAAGGATTCGTGGGTGAGGTTGGCGCCGATGTCGATCAGTTGCATGGACGTTCCGCAAACGAATTCGGCAAAGCGTAGCAAGTGCGTGCCGCGGCGGCATCCAAAAAAAGAGCCGGCGCGGGGCCGGCTCAAAGTGTGGAACTTCGTGCGTGCGATCAGTGCGTGCCTTCAGCCTCCACCACCACGCGGCGGTTGGGCGCGAGGCACGCAATCAGCCGGGCGCGGCTCTTGTCGTCGCAGTTCTTGACCGGATCGGCCTCGCCGCGGCCCTCGGCATCGATGCTGCCGGAGGCGATGCCCTTGCCGGCCAGGTAATCGCGCACCGTCGCGGCGCGGCGCTCGGACAACGCCTGGTTGTACTCCGGACCGCCGAGACGATCGGTGTAGCCGATCACGTGGATGTGCCCGACTTTGGCATCGGGTGCGGTGAGTTTCTGCGCCAGCGCGTCGAGCTGCTCACGTCCCTGCGGCTTGATGTCCGACAATTTGTATTTGTCGAACGCGAACAGCGCATCAGCCGACAGGGTGAAACGCTCCACCTGCGGCGGCGCGGCTTTCGCGGGCGGGTTCAGGAAATCCGCGCAGGATTCGGGATTCCAGTAGAAGCTGCGTGCGATCCTGCTGTCGTCGAACAGGATCTTGTATTCGCACTGGGTGACCTTGCCCTCCGCGTCGCGGAAGTTGAACACGTAGTTCCATTCACGCACGCCGCCGAAACCTTCATTGAAATGCGGCGCACCGATCAGCGCGATGATCTGGTTCTTGTTCAAGCCGGCCTGCACCTGGCGCAGGTTGTCGAGGTTGGGGAAGGTGCCGCCGCGATGCAGCGGATTGGTATCCGCGGGATTGGGCCATACCAGTTGCTGCGCGTGCGTCCCGTCCTTCGTGATGCCGTGGCTCAGGCTGCCGCAGCCGGCGAGCGCGCCCGCGGCCAGCAGCGCGGCGGTGAGCACGGCACATTTGCACAGTGAATTTCCCACGATGTTGTCTCCCGTTGTTTTTTTCAGGAACGCCGGGCACCGCGCATGGCGGGTGCCCGGCGTGGCCGCGATTACCACACGATGCCGGCGCCGATGCCCGCACCGACATCGCCGCGCGTGTCGGAGCTGACGTTGGCCTTGAGGATGAAACGGCCGCTTTCGGAGATCTTGGACAACCCCACCGCGATGCCGGCTTCGCCATGGAACGAACCCATGCCCACGCCCAGTGAACTCTGGTTGGGCGCGTAGGGTTGCGGCAGGCTCGCCGCGGCGATCGCCGAAGCGATGCCCGCGTTGGCGCGGTCGCCGATCTGGTTGAGGCTGCCCTTCAACTCGTTGTAGCGCTGGTCGGTGTAGTTGTTGGCCGAGGTGACGGCACCCGCGATGGCGGTATTCATCTGGCCGACATTCACCGCATCGGTGCTGGCGGTGCCGGCGCCGACGTTGTGGATCACGGTCGGACTGTCGCCACCGGGATTCAGCGTGATGCTGCTGTAGTCGGTGCTGCCGTCGTTGTTGGTGTCGTATTGCACGCCACCCGCCTGCGCCTGCTTCAACTGGCTGACATTGACCGCGTCGGTCGGGGCGGTGCCCGCGGCGACGTTGGTGATCTTGCGCTCGTTGCCCGCCGATCCCACCGACACCTCGTTGTCGCCATTGGCCACCGAACCCGCGCCCAGCGCCACGCTGTTGTCGCCGGTCGCCTGCGCGCCATCGCCGATGGCGGTGCTGCCGGTGCCGCTGGCCGTGGACGATGTGCCAATCGCAGTGCTCTGGTCGCCGCTGGCCGTGCTGTCGTTGCCGACCGCGAGGCTGTCGGTGCCGGACGCGGTTGCGTTCGCGCCGCCCGCCGCCGAGTTGGTGCCCGTCGGCGAGGGCGATCCCGTGCTGTCCGCACTGGTCTGGAACTGGCCGCTGCCACCCTGGTTGATGTTGTTGATCTGCTGCTGGATGCCGCCGATCGCCTGGTTGGTCGCATACAGCTGCGAGCCGTTCACCGCGTCGGTGCTGGTCGCGCTGACGCGGCCCGCCGCCACGTTGGTGATCTGGCGCTCGTTGCCGGGGCTGCCGACGCTGACGACGCTGCCCGGATTGCCGCCCGCGTAGTTGTACGTCAAGCCGTTGATCACGCCATTGGGCGTGGGATTCGCCGCCGACGTCACCGAGCCGTCGCCCAACGCCACGTCATCCGCATTGTTGGCGACGGCGTTGGCACCCAGCGCAAGGCTGCGGTCGCCCACGGCATTTGCACTGTCACCCAGCGCGGCGGACGAATAGCCTTGCGCGAGTGCAAACGGTCCGACCGCCGTGGCGTAGTCTCCGCTGGCCACCGCGTTGGTGCCGAGCGCAACCGAACCATCGCCCAGCGCCGCGGCGCGGTAGCCGAGCGCGGTTGCCGCGTAACCTCCGGCGTAGGCGTTCTGGCCGCCGGCGAAGCTGCCATAGCCGGATGCGTAGGCGTCGGCACCGATGGCGGTGGCTCCTGCGTAGGCATTCGCGTGTTGGCCTACCGCGGTGCCGTACGCGTCCGCGCCGGAGAAGTACCCCAGCGCCGTGGCCCCCACGACCGCATAAGCCGCCAGACCCACCGCGGTTGCATACGAGCCGGCCGCCTGCGCGTAGCTGCCGAGCGCGGTGGTGCCGAAGGCCGACGCGTTCGAACCCGCACCGACCGCAGTGCCGAGGTCGCCGCTGGCCGACGCGGCGACGCCCGCCGCGATCGAATTCACGCCCGTGGCGCCATCATCGTCGTAGTTGGCCTGCTGCGTGCCGCCGTCGTTGACGCTGTAGTAATGCGTCTTCACGCCGGCCACCGCGGTGTCGAGCTGGCTCACGTTCACCGCGTCCGTGGGCGCGGTGCCGTCGGCCACACCGTGGATCTGGTTGCCGCCGTTGTCGAGTCCGTCGCCGGTCAAGCTGACGGTGCCGTTGGGACCGCCGCTGATCGTCAGGCCATTGGTATCCATCGTGGTGTTGCCGGCCGTCACGCTGGTCAAGCCGGTCAGCACCGGGTTCAAGCCGATGGCCACGTCCGTGCCGTTCTGCGTCGCGATGATGTTGTCGCCGGCGGTCAGCGTCATGGTCTGGCCCGGGCCGACGTTCGCGACGCTCGTGCCGTTGGCCACGCCCGTGCCGGTCGCCGCCGTCGTCACGTTCCAGCCTTCGTTCGCGACACTGCTCACCGCGTCGACGGCCTGGTTGGTGGCGTACAACTGCGAGCCGTTCACCGCGTCGGTGCTGGTGGCATTCAACTGCCCGGCCGCGACGTTGGTGATCTGCCGCTCGTTGCCGGCGCTGCCGACGCTCACGACGCTTTGCGGATTGCCGCCGGCGAAGGTGTAGGTCGTACCGCCGATCACCACGCTGCCGGTCGGATTCGGTGCGTCCGTGACCGAGGCCGTGCCCAACGCGACGTCATTCTGGTTGGCGGCGATGGCACCCTCGCCCAGCGCAACGCTGTCATTGCCCAAGGCCAGTGCGCCGAAACCGAACGCCGACGCGTGCGAGCCCGTTGCAACCGAACGCGCGCCGATCGCGGTGCTGTAACCGCCGAACCCCATCGCGCCGTTGCCCAGCGCGACATCCGAACCCGCCGCGCTGCCCGCGTAGGCGCCATTGCCGATCGCCACGGCATAGTTGCCGTTGGTCGGACGTGCGTTGTTGCCGGTGGCCGCGCCCTTGCCGATCGCGACCGCGGCGGTTCCACCGCCGTAGGCGCCATTGCCCATGCCCACGCTGGAATCGCCGCGCACCACCGCGCTGCCGATTGCCGTGCTGTCGGCGCCGGATGCATAGGCCGAATAGCCCAATGCAGTGCTGTTCTGGCCGCGCGCCTGCGAAGCATCGCCAACGGCGGTGCCGTTTGCACCCACCGCGAATGATCCTGCACCGATCGCGCTGGCATTGGTGGCGTAAGCCGTTGCGCCCTGGCCCACCGCCGTGGCGTTGCCGGCCGTGGCGCTGGCGCCCACCCCTGCCGCGAGTGAATCGACACCCGTCGCGCCATCATTGTCGTAATTGCCGCCCGGCGTGCCGCCGTCATTGACGCTGTAATAGTGCGTCTGGTCCGCCGCCACCGTGTCCGCCAGCGATTGCAACTGGCTGACGTTCACCGCGTCGGTGGGCGCGCCACCTGCGGCGACGTTGGTGATGCGCCGC
>DASZTT010000017.1:0-4192 GCA_035547895.1 Rhodanobacteraceae bacterium | reverse complement strand
CGCCGGTGACCATGAGCAAGCTGCGCGAAGGGGATTGCGACTATCTGCGCGCGGACCAGATCGGCGATTTCGATTTGTATCTCTCGTTCACGGGCGGTCCTTTTCTGGAGAGCCTGCGGCACCGCTACGGCGCGCGCGCCGAGCCGCTGTATTGCGCGGTGGACGCGCAGCGCTACGCGCCGTCGAATACCCCGGCGCGCTACGATCTCGGCTATCTCGGCACCTACAGTCCCGATCGGCAGCCGCTGCTGCAGAAGTACCTGCTGGACGTGGCGAAGGCGTGGCCGCGCGGACGCTTCGCGGTGGCCGGGCCGCAATATCCCGAACGCATCGATTGGCCGCGCAACGTCTCGCGCATCGAGCACCTCGAACCGGCGCGGCATCGCGCGTTCTACACCTCGCAGCACTTCACGTTGAACCTGACGCGTGCCGACATGGTGGCCGCGGGATGGTCGCCCAGCGTGCGACTGTTCGAGGCGGCCGCATGCGGCGTGCCGGTCATCTCGGACGCGTGGCCGGGCATCGAGACTTTTTTCACGCCGGGCGAGGAGATCGTGCTCGCACACGAACCGGCGCAGGTATTGGCGTGGCTGCGCGACACCCCGGAGCCGGTGCGTCGCGCGCTGGGCGCCGCGGCGCGGCAGCGGGTGTTGGCCGAGCACACCGCCGGGCATCGCGCGCGCACGCTGGAGCGGTACATCGACCACACTGCTCCGCGTCACACGGCCGCGTCGAACAGAAGTGGGTCGAAAAGGAGTGTCTGTCATGACATCGCATGATGCGAAAACCACCACCGATTACGCCGAGATCCGTCGCTGGGTCGAGGATCGCGGAGGCAAGCCGGCCACCGTGCGCGGCACCGGCGAAGACGGCGAAGCGGGCGTGCTGCGCATCGCGTTCACCGACGACGAGGATCTCGAAGCGATCGACTGGGACGAATTCTTCGACAAGTTCGAGGAAGAAAGCCTCGCGTTCCTGTACCAGGAAAAAACCGCCGAGGGCAAACCCAGCCGCTTCTTCAAGTTCGTGGAACGCGAAGAATGAACCTGCCGGCGGCCACCGCCGGCGAGACGGAAACGCAGGACGCGGTCGCAGCGCTGGCACCGTGGTTCCACAACCTGCACCTGCCGGATGGCGTGCAGACCGCGCCCGATCACTTTCTCGGCGATTTCCCGTCCTTCAAGTGGCGCGAAATCGAGCCGCACGTGCCCGCAGACCTGCACGGCTGGCGGGTGCTCGACGTCGGCTGCAACGCAGGGTTCTACAGCTTCCAGCTCGCCGCGCGCGGCGCCTGCGTCACCGCGATCGACGTCGATCCGCATTATCTCGCGCAGGCGCGCTGGGCCGCGCACCGGTTCGGCGTGCAGGAACGCATCGAGTTTCGCGAGATGCAGATCTACGACCTTGCGCGCGAACCGCAGCAGTACGACCTGGTGTGGTTCATGGGTGTGCTGTACCACCTGCGGCATCCGCTGCTGGCATTGGACATCGTTAAACGGCGCACGCGGCGGCTGCTGATGCTGCAGACGCTGACGATGCCGGGAAATGGCGCGATCGATCCGCCCGCGGATTTTCCCATCGACGATCGCACGCGCCTGCTCGACGAAGGCTGGCCGCGCATGGCCTTCATCGAAGGCCGGATGGCCGGCGACCCGACCAACTGGTGGGCGCCCAACGATGCCTGCGTGCGCGCGATGTTGCGCTCGGCGGGTTTCCGCATCCGCACGCGGGTGACGGACGAGACCTACCTGTGCGAGCCGGCGCCGGACGGCCCGTGGTCCGCGATGATCGACGAGGAATTGCGCGCGGCCACGGGAACGTGAACGTCCGGAGCATGAGGCGGACTTACGGTGCCTCGTTCCCCTCGCGCAGCGGGAAACCCATCGACATGATGGTGCGCCTGAGTGCGGAAAGCGTATAGGGCTTGGGCAGGATCTCCGTGGGTCCCTGGCTGCCCTCGTCGGGGCTGCGCTGCACGGCATCGCCGTAGCCGCTGGCGATGATCACCGGAAGCCCCGGTTTTTTCGCACGCAAGTCGCGGATCGCGTCCATGCCGTTTTCGCCGCCCAGGTTCATGTCGACGATCGCGAGGTCGACCGGCAGCCCATTCGCGATCACGGCGCGCGTCTCGGCGAGGTTGCCGACCTCCACTACCGATACGCCGATGTGGAGCAGCAGCTGTGCGACGGTCTGGCGCAGCGAAGTGTCGTCCTCCAGCAGCAGCGCGCGCACGCTGGCGCCGTCGCTGTGCGCCGGCCTTGCGTCGAGCCGGGCACGCACGCGCTGCGCGAGCTGGTTCCTCGTGTAGGGTTTCGAAAGCAATTCGACGTCGGACGGCAACCGCCCGCGCTGCTGCACGATGCCGCGCGGGTAACCGGACACGAACAGCACTGCCAGGCCGGGACGGCGGGCCAGCGCGCGCTTGGCCAGTTCGCCGCCGTTCATCGCCGGCAGGCCGACGTCTGTCAGAAGCAATTCGATGCCGGGATGTTCGTCCAGCGCGCGCAGCGCGGCGTGCGCGTCGCCGGCTTCCAGCACCGTGTAGCCGAGTTCGCGCAACTGCTCCGCGCAGTACCGCCGCACGCCGGCTTCGTCCTCGACCAGCAGCACGGTTTCGTGGCCGCGCGGCATCGAGGCGGGCAGGGCGGTGCGCACGCCCTGGCTTTTTTCCTCGTGCGAACGCGGCAGGAAGATCCGGATCGTGGTACCGGCGCCGGGCTCGCTGGCGATCGTGAAGTATCCGCCGGACTGGTGCACGAAGCCGTACACCTGCGACAGGCCCAAACCGGTGCCGCGCCCGAGCGGCTTGGTGGTGAAGAACGGTTCGCAGGCACGCTCCAGCACCTCGGCCGGCATGCCGGTGCCGGTGTCGGCGACCGTGATCACCACGTAATCCCCGCTGACGCGATCGTCGCCGAGCAGTTCGTCGTCGAGGTGCACGTTGGAAACATCGAGCGCCAGGTTGCCGCCTTCGGGCATTGCGTCCCGCGCGTTGATCGCGAGGTTGAGGATGGCCGATTCGAGCTGGTGCGCGTCGACTTCGCACGGCCAGTTGCCGGAAAACGTGGTGCGCACGTGCACGTTCTCGCCCAGCGTGCGCTGCAACATGTCGGACATGCCGGCCAGCAGCATGGTCGCGTTCACCGGCGTCGGCTTCAACGCCTGCCGCCGCGAGAACGCCAGCAACTGGCGCGTCAGCGTGGCGGCGCGTTCGGCGGCGCCCGACACGCGCTCGGCCGCCGTGCGCACCGCGCTGTCGTCCGGGTGCAGGCGCAACACTTCGTCGATGTTGCCGAGGATGATCGTCAGCAGGTTGTTGAAGTCGTGCGCGATGCCCCCGGTGAGCTGGCCCACCACCTCCATGCGCTGTGCTTGCTGCAGGCGCTGTTCGGCCACTCGGGCTTCGGTCAGATCGCGGATCACCTTGGCGTACCCGGTGACGTTGCCGTCGTCGTCGCGGATCGCCATCAGCATGGCGCTGGCCCAGAAACGCGTGCCGTCCTTGCGCGTGCGCCACGCCTCGATCTCGTAGGTGCCTTTCTCGCCCGCCAGGCGCAGTGCACGTTGCGGTGCGCCGTCGTCGTGTTCGGCGCGCGCGTAGAAGCGCGAAAAATGGCTGCCCAGGATTTCGTCGGCACCGTAGCCGAAGATGCGTTCGCCACCGATGTTCCAGGTAAGGATGCGGCCGTCGCCGTCGAGCAGCATGATCGCGTAGTCGGTGATGCCGGCCAGCAGCGTTTCCAGGTGCAGCTCGCTGCGGCGCAATTCCTCGGTCCGCTGCGCCACCGCGCGCTGCAGGTCGCGGCGCCATTGCCGGCTGGCTTCCAGCAGCCGCGCGTTTTCGATCGCGAGGGTCGCCTGGGTGGCAATGCCGGCAAGGACCAGCTCGTCGCGGGTATCCAGTGCGCCCGGTTCGGGATGGCCGAGGAACAGCGCGCCGATCACCGCGCCGGTATGCGACGACACCGGCACCGCCAGGAAGCTGCGCATCGGAGGCGGCTTGCATGCGTGCCCGGCGTCCTGCAGCAGGTCGCCGCGATGCACGATGCGCTCGCCGTCGAAGACCGGCTGGAACGCGGACGCGATGGCGTCCATCGGCATCCCACCGAAGTGCGCGCGGTCGCGGTCGGACAGCGCGAGGCTGTCCCGCGGGCCGCTCCTGCGCGCGAAGCCGCCACAACGCGCAGCGGTG
>DASZTT010000016.1:0-7129 GCA_035547895.1 Rhodanobacteraceae bacterium | reverse complement strand
TACCAGCAGTGGGGCGGCACCAGTCTTGCCGCGCCGATCTTCGCCGGCGCCTGGGCGCGCATCCTGGAGGGCAATCCTGCACTTGGGTTTGCGGCCCCGAACCTGTACACGTTGCCGGCGGCAGCGTTGCACGACGTGCGTGCAGGCAACAACGGTGGCTATCTTGCCAAGCCGGGCTGGGACTGGGCCACGGGTCTGGGCAGCTTCGATGTGGGCAGGGCCGCGGCCATCCTGGCGCCGTCCCAGCCGGAAGCTCGCCGGAACACGAAGCGCTGATCCTGTTTCAAGGTTGCAACTACAGCCGCACCGGACCAACGTCCGGTGCGGTTTTTATTTGCCGCCTTCAATTGTCTTGCAAGCGCCAGGTGAACTCGTCGCGCCGCGTGCCAGCCCGCGCACCACTTTCTATTTCACGGGTGGGTGGTCGACATGACCGCAGACCTTGCAGGTGCGGGCCTCCCTTGAGCCGTAATAGCGATCGAACACCGGGGGGAAATCCTTTTCGATGCTGTCGAGGATGAAGTATTCCTCGTAGAGCTTGTGGTTGCACTTCTCGCAGAACCACAACAGTCCGTCTTTTTCGTACGGCAGGCGGCGGCGCTCGATCACCAGTCCGATCGAATCCTTCATCCGCTGCGGCGAATGCGGCGTGCGCGGCGGCAAATAAAAGACCTCGCCTGCGCGGATCGGCAGGTCGCGGCGTTGGCCGCCGTCCTGCACGCGCAGGACCATTTCACCCTCGAGCTGATAGAAGAACTCGGGGCCTTCGTCCCAGTGGTAGTCGGTGCGCGCGTTGGGGCCACCGACGATCATGACGATGAAGTCGCCATCGACGATGCACTTGTTGCCGACCGGCGGCTTCAGCAAGTGGCGATGCTCGTCGATCCAGCGTTGCAGGTTGAACGGGGGCGTGAGTGGCATGGACGTTTCCGGTCCGACAGGGCATCTACCTTAGCGCCAGCGTGAGCGGGCTGGAAGGGCGGCCCTGTCGCGCCTGGTGGAGTCCATTTCGCTCGGCGGCTGCATCGGGCAATCCGAACACTGGTTGTCGGGTGCTGCGCCGTCGCCGCTTGCAGTACAAAACGAAGGGTATCGTGGCGCCCGGCCCAAATCGATCACACTTCCAGTGACGCGAGATCGCCTTTTTCTTCGAGCCAGGTGCGACGGTCGGACGCGCGCTTCTTGGCCAGCAGCATGTCCATCAATCGCGATGTCGCATCGCCGTCGTCCACCGTCAATTGCACCAGACGCCGGGTGTCGGGATGGATGGTCGATTCGCGCAATTGCGCGGGGTTCATTTCGCCGAGGCCCTTGAAGCGCGTGACGCTGACGGCGCCCTTGATCTTCTCGCGCTCGATGCGCTTGAGCAACGCGTCGCGTTCGGATTCGTCGAGGCAGTAGAACACCTGCTTGCCCACGTCGACGCGAAACAGCGGCGGCATCGCGACGTACACATGGCCTTCGCGTACCAGTGCCGGGAAGTGGCGCAGGAACAACGCCGACAACAGCGTGGCGATGTGCAGTCCATCGGAATCGGCGTCGGCGAGGATGATGATCTTGCCGTAGCGGAGGCCGGAAATGTCGTTCTTGCCAGGGTCGCAGCCGATCGCGATCGCCAGGTTGTGCACTTCTTCCGATGCCAGCACCGATGCGGATTCGACTTCCCAGGTGTTCAGGATTTTTCCCCGCAGCGGCAGGATCGCCTGGTAGTCCTTGTCGCGTGCCTGCTTGGCCGAGCCGCCGGCCGAATCGCCTTCCACCAGGAACAGTTCGGTGCGATCGGGGTCGGTCGACGCGCAGTCCGCGAGTTTGCCCGGCAGGGCAGGCCCTTGCGTGATCTTCTTGCGGACGACCTGTTTCGCCGCCTTCATGCGCGCCGCGGCGTGTTCGATCGCCAGTTGCGCAATCGCTTCACCCGCAGCCACATGCTGGTTCAGCCAGAGCGAGAACGCGTCGTGGACCGCATTCTCGGTCGAGCTGGCGGCGTCGCGCGACGACAAGCGTTCCTTGGTCTGGCCGGCAAACTGCGGATCGCGCATCTTTACGCTCAATACGAATGCCACGCGCTCCCACACGTCTTCCGGTGCCAGCTTCACGCCGCGCGGCAACAAGTTCCGAAGATCACAGAACTCGCGCACCGCGTTGGTCAACCCGGATCGCAAACCGTTGACGTGGGTGCCGCCCTGGATGGTCGGGATCAGGTTGACGTAGCTTTCCTGCACCAGCTCGCCTTCGGGCACCCACGCGAAGGCTGCGTCGATGCCGCCTTCGTCGCGCTGCGCGTGGTGCACGAACAATTCGGATGGCAGGCATGGCACACCACCGAGTTCGGATTTCAGGTATTCGGCGAGGCCGTCTTCGTAGCGCCATTCCTCGCGCTCGCCGCTGGCCTCGTCCAGAAGTGTCACCGTCAGGCCCGCGCACAGTACGGCTTTTGCACGCAGCAGATGCTTCAGCTTCGGCAGCGAGACTTTCGGCGAATCGAAGTACTTCGGATCGGGCAGGAAGCGCAACGTGGTGCCCGTGCGGCGTTTCGGCACTTCGCCCAGTGTTTCGAGCTTGCCGACCGCTTCGCCGTCCTTGAAACGCATCCGGTATTCGGTGCCTTCGCGGCGGATCAGCACTTCGAGGAACGACGACAATGCGTTGACCACCGAGACGCCGACACCGTGCAGCCCGCCCGAGAAGGTGTAGTTGCGGTCGGAGAACTTGGCGCCCGCGTGCAGGCGGGTGAGGATCAGTTCCACGCCCGGCACGCCTTCTTCGGGATGGATGTCCACCGGCATGCCGCGGCCGTCGTCGACCACCGTCACCGAGCCATCCTTGTGCACGATGACGTCGATCTGCTTCGCGTGTCCCGCCAGCGCTTCATCGACGGAGTTGTCGACCACCTCCTGGACCAGGTGATTCGGCCGCGTGGTGTCGGTGTACATGCCGGGGCGGCGGCGCACCGGCTCGAGGCCCGAGAGCACCTCGATATCGGCGGCGTTGTAGCGGGTGGAAGCGGCCATGGATCGTGTTCCGAACAGGGTGAAAGACACAGCCGGGCAGGATGGCGAACCGGCGCGCGCCGGTCAATCCTTCCGCGCGCCGAATTGCAAGATGGCGGACCAAAAAATCTCCGTTTGCGTTCAGCGTCCAGACTGCCGATCGGGCAGAATATGCGCAGCGCCGGGCCATCGTGGCCCGCGCTATTCCAGGAGACCATTGCAATGCGTAAGCTGATCCTTGCCGCCATCGTCGCGGCCGCTTTCTCGATCCCGGCGTTCGCCCAGACCACCCCGGCCGCCTCGGCCCCGGCGGCTTCCGCTGCCCCGGCTGCTTCGGCCCCGGCCATGAAGTCCGAGCATCACGCCAAGAAGCATTCGAAGAAGCATCATCACGCGAAGAAGGCCGAGTCCTCGGCGGCCCCGGCTTCCAGCGCGAAGTAATCCGGCATCCGCAAGGCTGCCGATTTGACGCCCCGGGCTTCGCCCGGGGCGTTTTTGTTGCGGGATCGGCCTTCATCCGGGCACGAGGTGACGCAAGGGCGATCCCTTGTCGCCAAACGCTTGTTGCGGCTAGAATATCCGGCTCACCGGCCCGCCTGACGCGGGTTCGGCCCACCCGGCGGCGGCTTGTGCAACGGCATTGCGGTGTCGTTGCGCAAGCCACGTGCCGGAACCTGCTTTCCAACACGTCCCATCGAGAAGGCTCCCATGCCGCTTTCCACCGAACAAACCAGCAAGATCATCGAGGATTACCGCCGCGCGCCGACCGATACCGGTTCGCCGGAGGTGCAGATTGCGCTGCTGTCCGCGCGCATCCAGCAGTTGTCCGATCACTTCGAGGCGCACAAGAAGGACCACCATTCGCGTCGTGGCCTCCTGAAAATGGTCAACCATCGCCGCCGCCTGCTCGGCTATCTGAAGGGCAAGGACGCCGAGCGCTACCAGGCGCTGATCGGCCGTCTCGGCCTGCGTCGCTGAGCGACGCGCACGCATCGAACCTCTACGCCGGCAGTCGTCGCATTCGAACACTCGCCGGCTTTCGGCGTTCGCCTGAACGCACATTCCAAGGACAACTCCCGTGGCAAAAGTAACCAAGACCTTCCAGTACGGCCAGCACGCCGTCACCATCGAAACCGGCGAGATCGCGCGCCAGGCATCCGGCGCCGTGATGGTGTCGATGGGCGGCACCGTGGTGCTGGTCGCGGCAGTTGCCGCCGCCAAGGCGCGCGAAGGGCAGGACTTCTTCCCGCTCACCGTCGACTATCAGGAAAAGTTCTATTCCGCCGGCCGGATTCCCGGCGGTTTCTTCAAGCGTGAAGGCCGGCCGACCGAAAAGGAAACGCTCACCTCGCGCCTGATCGATCGTCCGATCCGTCCGCTGTTCCCGGAAGCGTTCAAGAACGAAGTGCAGATCGTCGCGACCGTCGTGTCGCTGAACCCGGAAGTGGACGGCGACATCCCGGCGCTGCTGGGCGCGTCAGCCGCGCTGACGCTGGCCGGCATCCCGTTCAAGGGCCCGATCGGCGCCGCGCGCGTCGGTTACGTGGACGGCAAGTACGTGCTGAACCCGAGCGCGACGGAACTGAAGTCCTCCGATCTCGACCTGGTCGTCGCCGGCACCGCCAACGCGGTGCTGATGGTGGAGTCCGAAGCCAAGCTGCTCTCCGAAGACGTGATGCTGGGCGCGGTGACGTTCGGCCACAAGGAAATGCAAGCCGCGATCCGTGCGATTGCCGAGCTGGCCACCGAAGTCGGCAAGCCGTCGTGGAACTGGCAGGCGCCGGAACGCGATGCGCAGCTGGTTGCCGCCGTGCGCGGCGAAGTCGGCGACAAGCTGGCCCAGGCGTTCCAGATCAAGGACAAGCTGCAGCGCCGCGACGCGGTCGCCGCGTTGAAAGCCGACGTCAAGGAAGCGCTGAAAGCCCAGGCGGAAGAGAAGGGTTGGCCGGCGGCCGACATCGCGGCCGAGTTCGAGGATCTCGAATACCGCACCGTGCGCGACAGCGTGCTCAAGACCAGGCAGCGCATCGACGGTCGCGGTCTCGAAGACATCCGCCCGATCAATGTTCGCGTCGGCGTGCTGCCGCGCACCCACGGCTCGGCACTGTTCACCCGCGGCGAAACCCAGGCGCTGGTTACCGTGACCCTCGGCACCGGCCGTGACGCGCAGATCATCGACGCGCCGGAAGGCGAATCGAAGGACACCTTCCTGTTCCACTACAACTTCCCGCCCTATTCGGTGGGCGAATGCGGCCGCATGGGCGGCCCGAAGCGCCGCGAAATCGGCCACGGTCGCCTCGCCAAGCGCGGCGTGCAGGCGGTCAAGCCGACGATGGAGGAGTTCCCGTACGTGATCCGCTGCGTCAGCGAAATCACCGAGTCGAACGGTTCCTCTTCGATGGCGTCGGTGTGCGGTTCCTCGCTGGCGATGATGGATGCGGGCGTGCCGCTGAAGGCACCGGTCGCGGGCATCGCGATGGGCCTGGTGAAGGAAGGCAACGACTACGTCGTGCTGAGCGACATCATGGGCGACGAGGACCACCTCGGCGACATGGATTTCAAGGTGGCCGGCACCGCCGAAGGCGTGTCCGCGCTGCAGATGGACATCAAGATCGACGGCATCACCGAGGAAATCATGCGCACCGCGCTGGCCCAGGCACACAAGGGCCGCATGCACATCCTCGGCGAAATGGCGAAAGCCATCTCGACGCCGCGCGGAGAGATGAGCGAATACGCGCCGCGCCTGCTGACCATCAAGATCCATCCGGACAAGATCCGCGAAGTGATCGGCAAGGGTGGCGCCACCATCCGCTCGATCACCGAGGAAACCGGTACCACCATCGACATCTCCGACGACGGCACGGTGGTGATCGCTTCGGTGAATCGCGAAGCCGCCGACAACGCCAGGCACCGCATCGAGCAGATCGTGGCCGACGTCGAACCCGGCCGCATCTATGAAGGCAAGGTCGTGAAACTGATGGACTTCGGTGCGTTCGTCACCATCCTGCCCGGCAAGGACGGCCTGGTGCACGTCTCGCAGATTTCCAACGAGCGGGTCGAGAAGGTCTCCGACAAGCTCAAGGAAGGCGACGTGGTCAAGGTCAAGGTGCTGGAAGTGGACAAGCAGGGCCGCATCCGCCTGTCGATGAAGGCGGTCACCGAAGACGAGAAGGCTGCGACGCCGGCTTGATCGCCGGGCTTCGCCTGTCCGGCGCAGCCGGACCGTGTTTGCATGATTGCAAACGCGAGCGCCCAGGATGGCGCGAGTATTCCAATGCGTTGCTTCAGACAAAGACGGGCCGCGAGGCCCGTCTTTGTTTCTGCTTGATTTCCGTGGCCGCCGCAACGATGTTGCGGGCGATGAACACGAACACCCGCATGCCGGTACTGTTCCTCGGCCACGGTTCGCCGATGAACGCGATCGAGGACAATGCCTGGCGGGGCGAGTGGCAGCGCCTGGGCGCAACCCTGCCGCGTCCGCGTGCGGTGCTGTGCGTGTCCGCGCATTGGGAAACGCGCGGCGTCGGCATCACCGCGTCAGCGCGGCCCGAAACCATCCACGACTTCTACGGCTTTCCACGCGAGTTGTTCGCGGTGCGATATCCGGCGCCGGGCGATCCGGAACTCGCGCAGGACATCGCGCGTCGCGTGGGCGACGATGCAATTCCGGTCCACCTCGATCCGCAACGCGGACTCGACCACGGCGCGTGGAGCGTGCTGGTCGCGATGTACCCGGATGCCGATGTGCCGGTGCTGCAGTTGAGCCTGGATACACGCCAGCCAGGTGAGTGGCATTACGTGTTCGCCAGGCGGCTCGCCTGCCTGCGCGATGAAGGCGTGCTGGTGCTGGGCAGCGGCAACATCGTGCACAACCTGCCGTTGCTGCGGCGCTACGGGAACGCCGCGCCGCCGGATTGGGCCGTTCGTTTCCGCGATCGCGTCAGGGCATCGATCGACACCCGCGATCACGCGGCCTTGTGCGATTGGCGCGGGCTCGATCCGGATGCCGCGCTTGCGGTCCCGACGCCCGAGCACTACCTGCCGCTGCTGTACGCGCTGGCGCTGCAGCGCGACGCTGACGTCGTCGAAACGTTCAATGACGACGTGTTTGCGACGATCGCGATGACTTCGCTGCGGAT
>DASZTT010000015.1:0-14249 GCA_035547895.1 Rhodanobacteraceae bacterium | reverse complement strand
TCGCCGATCAGGGTCTTGCCGACCCGCGCCAGCGTTTCCAGTACGTCCACTTTTTCGCGCAACTCGCGTTCGCGTTGTTTCAGGCGCTTTTCCAGTTTCACGCGCCGGCGGATTTCCTCTTCCAGCGCCGTGGCGTGCTGCCGCAGCATGGTCACCAGGCTGGCGTGCCGCGATTGTTCGGGATGCTCAGCGGGGTGCGCGGCGTGCGCCGGTGACAGCACCTGATCGTGGGCCGCGCAGATGCGCGTGAAATCGGCGCGGGTATGCGGGTCGGCGAATGCCGCCATCGGATAGGCACAGAACACGGTAACGGGCAGCTTCTCGACGAGTTCGTTTCCGAAACTTTCCAGCCGTACCGCGCTGGCGTAGTCGCCGGCTTCGCACTGCATCGCCACCATTTCACCGAACACGCGTACGCTGGAATGGCGCTTGCAAAGTTGCGCGAGCGACTTTTCGACCACTGTGGCGAAAGCCGCGCGGTTCGGAATGCCGCCGCGGCTGATGGCCGCCAGGGTCTGCGTGCAATCCATTTGCACCCAGCGGCCGTCCGCCGACACCGCGTCGAAATCGACGCCGCGGGCGCACAGCGCGGTCCGCAACGCGTGCTGGCGCGCGGGCGTGGCGATGGAGACGAACGCCCCGCCGGACTCGAGCGCCGGCAGCGCGAACTCCGCCAATTCCGCCAGCAAGACCGCGTCGTCGTCGTAGAAGCGCGCGATGTGCTGGGGTCCGATCGAATGCGGGGCTCGCGGCTCTTCGCGTGGTGTCTCACCGTGCGTTTGGCGTTCAGCCGGCAGGACTTCGCCATGTGCAGCGCAGATCGTGGCAAAGGCTTCGCCTCCGCGCGCGCCGTCGAACGACGTCATCGGATACGCGCAAAGCAGCGTGATCGGCAACCGCTCGAGCAGGCCGTTCCAGAGGTTTTCGAGTGCGATCGCGCCCGCGTGGTCACCGCCTTCGCATTGCATCGCCACCATCTCGCCGAACGCACGCACGTGCCCGTGCAGCATGCAAAGTCGCGCCAGCGGCGATTCCACCGCGTCGGCAAACGCCATTGCATCGGGCTCGCCGTCGCGCAGCAGCGCGTGCAACGTGGCCGCGCAATCCATCTGGATCCAGCGTCGTTCCGCGAGAAGGGCGTCCGCATCGAAGCCGCGTCCGTACAGACGCGCGCACAGTGCCTCGAAGTGCACCGGCGTGGCGATGGTCACGAAGGCATCACCGGCCTGCAACGCATCGACCGCATAATCGGCGAGTTCGGCGACGAGAAATTCCTCGCTGTCGTAAAACCGCACGATGTGTTTCGCGTCCGGCCGGGAAGCCTGTTCGATATCGGCGTTCATGGGTTTCGGGTCACCGCGACGCGCTGATCCACGCATCGGATCAGCGTTAGCATACGCCGCGCACGTGTACGTGGTGCATGCGCGCGATGAACGCCGTGCATGCGGAAATTTTTACTCCCTTTGCGATCACGCGAGAGACATTCGCCCGTCGCAGGAAAGCCGCCCGCGCCCATCCGCAGATGCCGAGCCGCCGGGACGCAGGTTGCATTTGCGCCAGCATGCTGGCGTTCCTCACTTGCTGTCGCGCGAGGCCGCAGCGTTCGCAGGCGGCGACCAGGGCACCGTGACGATCGCAAGGCGGGGCACGTTGGCATGCGCAAGGTGTCGTCGCAGCGATCGTGCGCGATGCGCATGCAACAGATGCTGCAGCCAATGGTGTTTCACCTGTTGCTGCAGCACGACCGCGATGTGCAGGTCCCCGTCGTCGCGCCGCAGGTCGGCAATCCATTCGAGGATCGGTCGGTGCAGGATCCGGTAGCGCGCTTCGGCGATCCGGAGTTGCGGCGGTTTTCGTCCGGCTGCGAGCAAGGGCGCCTCCACGTTGGCGTTCCAGCGCCGCCGCAAATCCGGCGGCTCCTTCTGGTCGGGTCCGGTCAGGCGCGCGAGGTGCAAGGCATACACCTGGTCGGTCATGCCCATGGCGAATTCCAGTGCGCCGCGTGCGGGCCGGTTCCAGCGTTCGATGATGACGATGGCTGCCGTTCGCGCCGGCGGCCGCGCGTGCAGCGCCGCGTCGTCGCCCTCGAGCTTGCGCAGCCGTGCGTAGTAGCGGCGGATGCGATGCAGCAGCGCGTAGCCCGCCGCCATCAAGAACAACGTGATCCACGCACCCTCGCGAAACTTGGTGACCACCATGATCATCAACACGGCTGTGGTGACGATGCCGCCCAGCGCGTTGAACGTCAGCCGCATCGCGTGACCGCCACGCGAATGGTGTTCTCGTCCCGCGCTTCGCCAATGCGCGGCCATCCCGAATTGCGAAAGCGCGAACCCGGTGAACGCGCCGATCGCGAACAGCGGGATCAGCTTGTCGGTGATGCCCCCGAAGGCCACCAGCAAGATCCCTGCGCAACCGGCGAGGCACAGCAGTCCGATCGAGTACTCCAGGCGGCGCCCGGCGATCGCGAAGCTTTCCGGAAGATAACCGTCCTGGGCGAGGTTGCGGCACAGGCGGGGAAACACGGTGAAGCTGGTATTGGCGGACAGCACCAGCACCGCAAGCAGCGCCGCCATCGCGGCGTAGTAGAAGGTGTTCTCGCCAATGATCGCGCCGGCCAGTTGCGCCAGCACCGTGCGGTAGCCGGGGCGCGATTGCGCCATGGCGCCGATCCGGTACGCAGGCACCAGCCACGCGAGGAACGCCAGCATCAGTCCGAGCGCGACGACGATGATGGCGAGCGTCGCGTGGCCATGGCGCTCCTTCGGATCGCGGAACGCGCTCATGCTGTTGCTGACAGCTTCGACACCGGTCATGGCGGTGCAGCCGCTGGCGAAGGCACGCAGCAGCAACCAGGCGCCCGCACCGGATGCGGACGCGGCGAGCGGAGCGGGCGCCCGCAATGGCCGCGGCGCGCCGTGCGCGAGGATCACGTGGAGCACGCCGAGCACGAACAATCCGGCGAAACAGGCGAGGAATGCGTAGGTCGGCACCGCCAGTACGCGCCCCGACTCGGGCGTGCCGCGCAGGTTCAGCAGCGTCAGCAATCCCAGCACGCACAGGCAAATCACCAGCATGTGCGGATGCAGCCGCGGCAGGACGGACACCAGCGCGCCCACGCCGGCGGAAATGCCGACCGCCACGTTCAATATGTAATCGATCATCAGCGCCGCGGCGGCGACCATTCCCGCCGGCGCGCCGAGGTTCTCGCGCGCGACCACGTAGGCGCCGCCGCGCTCGCGGTAAACCTGGATGGTCTGCCAGTACGACAGACACAGCAGACCCAGCAGCACGATGATCGGCAGCAGCAGCCAGCCGAGCATCGCCGGCGCCGTGGCCCCGAACGGCATCAGCAGCATCAGCGCGGCCTCGGGCCCGTACGCGACGGAGGCCAGCGCATCCAGTCCCATCGCGGGCACGCCCTCGATCGCTCCGATCTTGCGCGCCCCCGATTCCCGGTTGGCGAGCCGGCGGCCGAGCAGTAGCGCGAGCAGTTTCATTCACCGCGGCTCCCCGCGCCGCAGCACGCGCCGACACGTGGCATGTTCGCTCGCACCGAGCCGCTGTTTGTAGCGTTCGCGTCCGCGCAGGAAGTGGAACGCCTGGTCACCCTCCGCCGCGGCGCCCTGGATCGCGGCGGCGATCGAAAGCAGGCCCGGGCTGAAACGCGCGGCTTCCGGATCGAAGCCCGTGCCGTAGAAGTACGTCGCGCCCGAAGCATGCATCGCGAAGGTTGCAGCGAGCGGCCGGTGGTCGAGCTTCAGCATGTAGAACCGCAGCAGGCCCGCGCATCCGAGCCGTGGAATCACGTCATGCACGAAATCCCGCAGCAGCACGTCGGCGAACAGCCCCGCAGGTTCGCCGCGTGCACCCCAGCGGCGTTCGTGCAGGCCCAGCAGCACGTCGGCGGCGTGGTGCGATTCGTCCGCGGGAACGCGCTGCAGGGTCCACGGTCCCGCGCGATCGAGCCGGTGCGATGCGCAAGCGATATTGCGGCGGCAATGCGCGGTGGCTCCGTCGAGGGCGTGTCCCGAGCCCAGGCGCAGCGACATGCAGGCATCGCCGGGCGCGATTTCGCTGCGCCAGCCGCGCGGGGTCGCCGCCCGGAGCAACCGCGACCCTGCACGCAACTGGCAAAGCTCGATGCGATCGCAAGCGTACTCATCGGCGATTGCGGCCAGGGTTTCCAGCAGCGCATCGACTTGGGGAGCCGCGCGTTGGGCAATCAGCGCATCGCCGTAGTCGCTCTGGCCGGTGCCTGCCAGCCAGAGCGCGCCGGCCCACGAGAAGTACGCGAGCAGCGCGAGCAGGCCGCCGCCGTCGCGCACCACGACCGCGCCGGTGCGGTCCGGCGCGTAGTGCTCCGCCCAGCACAGCAGCCATGCGGGCGACTGGAACGGCGTGGCATCGGGGATGCACCGCCACAACGCAAACCATGGCGCCCGGTGTGCTTGCAGCGCATCGAGATCGGGCAGCCGTTCGACGCGAGGCGTGGAAGCCGGCTGCGCCCGTGGAGCGACAGCGTTCATGCGCAGCGCCTCGCGGGTTGCGCGCAGGCCTCTGCGGCCAAGCGCGCATAAAGAGCCAGGTAGGCGTCCAGCGTGCCGGCAAGACGACAGCGTGCGCGCGCAACGTGCAGGCAGGTGCGCCGGTCGATTTCGCCGGCGTGGCGGATGGCGGCCGCCATCGCGCGCGGTCCGTCGACCAGGAAACCCGTCACGCCGTCCTCGATCAGCTCGGGAATGGCGCCGACGGGATACGCGATGACGGGCGTGCCTGCCGCGAGCGCTTCCATCGCGACCAGCGACGAGGTTTCGCGCGCGCGGCTGGCGATGAGCACGCAGCGCGCGCGGGCCAGCCAGCATTGTTTGCGGGGGCCGTGCAGGGCGTTGATGCAGCGCCGCCGCGCATCCAGCATCGGCGCAAGCACTTCCCGCGCGTAACGCAGGTGTTCGGGCCAGGGAAACACCTCGCCCGCGATGCAAAGATCGGTATTGGCCATCCGTGCGGCGCGTATCGCGTCGTCGAATCCTTTTTCCGGGCAAATGCGTCCCATTGCCAGGGCGGCGCCGCACGGCCGCGCGCGCAACGCGAACGGATTGTCGGCCACGCCGTTCGGGATCGGTGCAAGCAGCGCGAGGTCCGGTGGCGCGCCGCGGCATTGTTCGTGCGAGACCGGTTGCAGCCAGGTCAACGGACGCCGCGGCCGCAACACCGCCAGCGGATAACGATCGAGCGGAAGATGCAGTGTCGCCAGCAGTGGAATGCCGGGAGAGGGCAGGTAATCCGCGAAGTCCACGCCGTGGCAGTGCACCACGTCGAAACGGGACTGCGCCAGCGTCCGCTCGATCGCCGCGCGGATGCGCGCATGCTGGCGTGCGCGCACCGCATCGTTCCATTCGCCCTCCGGCATGGGAACGGCGACCAGCCGACCGCGCACGCGGGAGCCCGACGCCGCGATCACCACCGATTCGTGTCCGCGTTGCACCAGATGACGGTCGATCTGCGCCAGCACCTGTTCCGCGCCACCAACCGGATCGGCGCTGACCCGCGCGAACGGAAATGCAACGCTGAGCACGCGCAGGCTCATGCGGCGCGCCGGATGCTGCGCAAGCTGCGCCGCGCCAGCTTCAGCCATGCGCGGCTGTCGATCGGCCAGCCGCGCGCGTCGTACCACGCGCCGGGCGGAGGCGCCGGCTGCGTGAAGTCGTAGTCCGGGGCGCGCCGGAACCGCTCGGTGTCGACGGGAAAATTCCGCAGCATTTCGCGCTGGCTTTCGAAGCAGGCGAGGGCGTGCGCCTTGCGTTCGCGCTCGCGCGCGTCCAGCACCGCGATCCATTCGAGGCAGCGCGGATCGTGCCAGAACGTTCCGAAACACGCGCCGCTGCGCCCCAGGTGGTACGAAGGGAACTCGATGATGGAAACCGGCATGCCGGCCGCGGCGAGCTGGGCGCAGGCCACGTGGACCGCGAACGCAGCGGTGTCGTGGTCCGGATGCGCGTGTTCGTAGGCGTGCGTCATCACCGCCGCCACGCGGGCGAGATCGTCGCGCAGCGAAGACACGATCTCCGGCAAGTGCCGGACCAGTTCCTGGTCGCGCCATCCATACGCGATGCGGCGTTGCGGCCTGACCTGCAAGGCTTCCAGCGCGTTGTTCAATTCCTGGGCACGCAACCAGGCGACATCACGCCGCACTTGCGCATCGTCGGCGCGCGACGTGCGCGGCGCGCCGTCGCTCAAGTGGATCAACGTGAGGTTGTGCAGGCAGGCCATGCGCGCGCCCGCGCCGAGGGTTTCGTCGTCGGGGTGCGCCACCACCAGCGCCACCGGCGCATCGATCGCTCTTCCCCGGGAGAGATTGCGCAGGATCATGGGACCGGCTCCGTGGTATGTCGCGTGACTGCATCGAGTCGTGCCATGTCGCGTCCTCAGAATGCGACGCCCGGCTGGCCCTCCAGGCCGAGATGCCGCGCGACGCTGGCGCCGATGTCGCGGAAACTCGCACGCCGTCCCAGCGAACCGCGCGCGACGCGCGGGCCGAACGCGAGCACGGGAATGCACTCGCGGGTGTGGTCGCTGCCCGGCCAGGTCGGATCGCAGCCGTGGTCGCCGGTGATGATCACCAGGTCATCCTTCCGCAGTTCCTGCTGGAATTCGGGCAGCCGCGCGTCGAACGCTTCCAGCGCCGCCGCGTAGCCGGCCACGTCGCGGCGGTGGCCGTACAGGCTGTCGAAATCGACGAAGTTCGCGAACAGCAGGCCGCCGTCGCCCAGCGCGCGCGTGCCGTCCAGCATTTCGTCGAACACGCGGTCGTTGCCGCCGCCCTTGCGCTCGCTGCCGGTAGCGTCGTGGCAGAACAGGTCGCCGATCTTGCCGACGGAAACCACTTCGCGTCCGGCCGCATGCGCGCGGCGCAACAGTGTCTCGGTGGGCGGAGGCACGCCGAAATCGCGCCGGTGTTCGGTGCGCTGGAAGTCCCCCGCATGCTTGCCCACGAATGGACGCGCGATCACGCGCCCGATGCGCAGCGGATCCAGCAGCGCCCGTGCGACGCGGCACGCGTCATAAAGGCGTTCCAATCCGAACACCTGCTCGTGCGCGGCGACCTGGAACACGCTGTCGGCCGACGTATAGCAGATCGGCCTGCCGGTCCCGAGATGTTCCTCGCCCAGCTCCGCAATAATTTGCGTGCCCGACGCGTGGCGCTGGCCCAACACGCCGGGAAGCTGCGCGCGCCGGCAGAGCGTGGCGATCAGGTCCGGTGGAAAGCACGGCACGGTGTGCGGGAAATAGCCCCAGTCCCGTTCCGTTTCGATGCCTGCGATTTCCCAATGGCCGGTCTGCGAATCCTTGCCCGCCGATACTTCCGCGGCGCAGCCGGCAAGCCCGATCGTCCACTGACCGTGGTCCATTCCCGCGGGCACGGCGCCGGTCGCGCTGCGACAGGTTTCCGCCAGGCCCAGGGCAGCGAGGTGCGGCGTGTGCAACGGACCACTGCGCGTACCGGCGCGATCGGCGTCACCGTCCGCGCAGCGCCGTGCGATGTGGCCAAGCGTGTCCGCGCCGGTATCGCCGTAGCGTCCGGCGTCGGGCGCGCCGCCCACGCCCAGCGAATCCAGCACGATGACGAAGGCGCGGCTCATGCGACGCATTCGGGGGTCGCGGCGGGCTTCGCCACGGGCGCATAGCGCGCGATCATTTCCGCGCAGAACTCCGCGTACAGTTCGGGATCGCGCGGCGCGCTGGTGTGGTGCGGAAGGATGCCGAGGCGTTCCGGCGTGTAGCAAAACGTCAGCGTGACATCGAAGTCTTCCAGCGCCTGCATCTGCCGGTCGAACCAGTCGAGTGCGCCGGGCCGGAAGCGGTCGGACCACGACAACCCGGTGCGAAGCTGCCGTACGCCCAGACGCTTCAGCCATGCGACCGCGTCGTCGAGGCGCGGGTCGCGGAAATGGAACCATTGGCAGATGCCGAGTTCGCCGGCGTGTTGCCGGAATCGTTCCAGCGCGGGTTTCGGCGAGCCGTCCTCGCGCAGCAGGCCCATGTGGAAATGCCGGTAATACGACGAGCCTTCCGCTTCCTTGTGGCGCGTGGTGGCTTCCCACGCGCGCGGCAGATCGTACAGGCTGTACCAGTGGATCCGTGGCGCGCGCCCGGCGAGAAGTTGGGCGGTGCGATCGAGACCCCAGGCTTGCACTTCTTCGGAACCGAAGCTCGACACGCCGACTTCGCTCACCCACACCGGCAACGAAGTGAGCGCCTGGATCTCGGCGAGCTTGTCCGGCCATTCCTCGATCTGCCAATGGTTCCAGTCCAGCGGAAAACCATGCACCGCGATTGCGTCGACGTGATCGAGCACGCCGCGCGCCTGCATGCCCCGGATGAATTGCGGATCGATCGGGGAAATGCCGCCCAGCACGCGCGTCAGCGAAGGATTGGTTCGCCGGGTCGCGCGGCCCGCCAGCGTCGCCATTTCGGCGAAGCGTGACCAGTCGGGGTCGACTTCAGGATCCCAGTGCGATTTGTTGTTGGGCTCGTTCCACAGCATCGCGGCTTCGATCATCGGAGGGCTCCGGCAGTGGCGGGATCGTGGATTTCCGGGGCCGCGCGGGGCCCGGCCAGCGTGTGCATCGCCGCGCGGTACCCGTCGAGCGTGCCCACGTCGAGATAGGTTTCGCCGGCCTTCACGCCGAGCGCGTGGCCGCCTTGTGCCAGCCACGCATTCACCAGCGTGCCGATGTATTCGTCGCGAGGTTCGCGCCGCAGCCACAGCGCATGCAGTTCGCGGAACACGCGTGCCGGCGTCTTGAACGCGCCCCAGATCCAGTGCGTGCCGGGCGCGTCCTGCTTGACGCGGATTTCGCGCACGCGCTCGTCGTCCAGCAGCACGGCGTCGAAGTGTTCGGGATCGGCGACCGGAAACAGCAGAAACGAAAGCGCGTCGTCGGGCAGTGCGGCCAGGCCGTTTTCGGGAAACCACACGGTGTCGGGCAGGCCGACCGCGACGGTTTCGTCGCCGCCGAGCAAAGGCGCGGCACGGAAAATCGCGTCGCACAGCCCGCTCGGCTGCGGCTGGACCACGTAGGCGATGCTCGCGCTGCCGAAGGTACCGCCGAAATACTCGACGATGTCGGACTTGCCGGCGCCGATCACGATGCACAATTTGTCCGCGCCGCCTGCCAGCATGCGATCGAGCAGGTATTCGGCGACGGCGCACGGGCGCGGCGCGCAATCGCGCGCCTTGCCGAGCGGCAGCAGCTCCTTGGAGAAGGCCAGCGGCTGGATGCGGCTGCCGCGGCCGGCAGCGGGAATGATGCCCCACATCACGGCACCTCGACGCGCGCGCGGGAGGACGCGTAGCCCGGATGCAGGTGCGCAGCGCCGGAATCCGGTTCATGCACTCCCGGACTCCATTTCGCTTCATCCGGGCTACGGGTTCGCTTCGCGTCGAGCAATCGGAGCAGTTCGCACGCCCGATGCATCGATGTGTGCGACGTGAGCGTGCGTTCGCGGCCGGCTTCGCCGATGCGCTTCAATTCGGCGTCCGGCCTGTCCATTGCGGCCAGCACGTCGCCGGTGTTGCGCGCCAGCAGGATTTCCTCGCCCGGCTCATAGAACTCCGCAAGTCCCGCCCAGTCGTCGCTGATGATCGGCACCGCGCAGGCCGCGGTCTCGAACAGGCGTCCGGACGGACACCAGCCGGCGTTCGCCATGGCGGCGCGTGTTACGTTCAACGCCAGCCGCGACGAACACAGGAACGCCGCGTGTTCCGAAGGCGGCAGGTGCCGGATGAACCATACGTTGTCGCGCCAGGGAAAGTCGGCGGGGTACTGCGCCCCGGCCAGCGTGAAGCGCCCCTGCGGGCGCGCCGCCGCGGCATCGAGGAACAATGCTTGCAGCGCGGGCTGGCGATCGGCGGCGTAGGTGCCCAGCCAGCACAAGTCGGAACGGTAGGAGGCGGACGGCGCCACCGGCCGATGCAACGCGGGATCGACATGGCCATACAGCGGATGCGCGTTGCGCGCCTGCAGGATCGCCTGCAACGCGTGCAGCGTGGGGCCGCCTGCATAACTCAGTACCAGGTCGTAGTCGCGCAAACCGCAGGCACCGACATAAGGCAGCGGTTCGCCGGCCGCCGCCGCCGCGATCGTCACCGGCGAATCAAGGTCGTAGAACACCGCCAGCGGGCGCGCGGCTTCCAGGATTTCCGCGTGGGCCGGCAGGGCGTCCGGACAATAGGAGGTGACGATCGCGGCATCCGCATCGGCCAGCTCCCTCCGCGCGCGCGCGCGGATGGACGGCCAGTCTTCATACAGCACCAGGGTCGCGCCTTCCGGCGCGGCGTGGTCGCGCTGCTGCGCGTACCAGGGAGCGTCGTGCTCGAAGAACACCACTTGTACGCCACGGCGCGCAAGCGCCTTGCACATGCCGCGCCACAGCGTCGCGTGGCCGTTGCCCCACGATGAGCTGATCGTCAGTCCGAAGACCACGAGCTTCATCGCGGCAGGCTTCACGGCGCCACCCCTTCGTTGACCGTGCCGACATGCAAGCCGCCTGCGTCGAAGGTGAAGCAGGTGATCGAAGCCGGATCCAGCGCGAAGCGAGCGTAATCGCGGGCCGGCGCGCGCAGGCAGTGCAGCACCAGCGAGCGGATGATCTCGGCGTGCGTCACCAGCACCAGCGTGGCACCGGCGTAGGTCGCGGCGAGCGCGGCGAGATGCAGCGCGATGCCTCGCTGCACTGTCCGGATATCGATGCCGGCCGGCGTGCGCGCATCGTCGCGGTTGCGGTTCCACCGGCGCCATCCGCGTTCGCGCTCCAGTTGCTCGAAGGTGCGACCCGACCAGTTGCCGAAATCCAGTTCGTCCAGGGCGGGTGCGACCTGCACGTCGCAGCGCAGCGCGTCGGCGATCGCGTGCGCGGTTTGCAGCGTGCGCCGGCGCGGACTGCTTTCGACCCGCAGCGGCGCCTCGTTGCGAAGACGTTCGGCCAACATGTGCGCCTGGCGTTCGCCGTTCGCGTCGAGCGATGCATCCAGCGTGCGTCCGAGCAAGGTGTCGTCAATGTGCGCGCACGTGGCGTGGCGCACCATGAGGAACTTCGTCTTCATGCAGGGCTTCCGTGCGGGCGCTGGCGACGGGTTCGGGTTTCCCGGTGGCCTGTGCGGCGATGAATTCGCGCGTGAGGTTCAGCGCGACGTGGTCGGGAAACTGGTGCGGCGGCGACTTCATGAAATAGGCCGACGGTCCGACGATGGCGCCGCCGATGCCACGATCCATCGCGAGCTTCGCGCAGCGCACCGCGTCGATCACGACGCCGGCGGAGTTGGGCGAATCCCAGACGTCCAGCTTCAGCTCGATCGACAACGGCGAGCCCCCGAACGCGGTGCCTTCGAGGCGGATGTAGGCCATCTTGCGGTCGGTGAGCCATTCCACGTGGTCGCTGGGCCCGACGTGGATGCTGTCGGGCGCGACATCGACCTGGCTCGTCACCGAACGCGTCTTGGAAAGTTTCTTGGAGACCAGCCGCTCGCGCTCCAGCATGTTCTTGAAATCGGAATTGCCGCCGAAGTTGAGCTGGTAGGTGTGGTCGAGTTTCACCCCGCGATCGCGGAACAGCGCGGCGAGCACCCGGTGCACGATGGTCGCGCCGACCTGGCTCTTGATGTCGTCGCCCAGCAGCGGCAGGCGCGCGCGCTCGAACCGCCGCTGCCAGGATTCGTCGGAAGCGATGAACACCGGAATGCAGTTGACGAACGCGCAACCCGCGGCCAGCGCCTGCTCGGCGTAATACTCGGTTGCGCGCTGCGAACCGACGGGCAGGTACGACACCAGTACGTCGGTGCGTGCGCGCCGCAGCGTTTCGGCGACGTCCGCAGGAGGCAAATCCGATTCCGCGATGTCGTCGCGCAGGTACACGCCGAGTCCGTCGAGCGTCGGTCCTCGCCGCACCCGCACGCCGGTGCGCGGCACCTTGGCGAAGATGCGCGTGCAATTGGGCTCGCACTGCAGGGCTTCGGCCACGTCGCGCCCGACCTTGCCGGCGTGGATGTCGAACGCGCAGGCGATTTCGATGTCGCGCACGTGGTAGCGGCCGATGCGGGGATTCATCAGGCCGGGGATCACGGCGTCGTCCGCCGCGTCGCGGTAATAGGTGAGGCCCTGCACCAGCGAAGACGCGCAATTGCCGGTGCCGACGATTCCGATTCGAAGCGGGTTCGGGGTCAAGGATCCATCCTCCCGATGTGGTGTGGCACTGCGCATGCAAATTGCGTGCAAGCCGGAAAGCGCGCCGGATTGCGGTTTGCAGCGGCTTCATGAATCTTTCGCGAAGAAAATATTTCAGGCTTCGGGAAACGCTTGCAACTCGCGCGGATTCACCGCTGCTTCACCGCGCGCCGCGCAAGATCGAAATCTGCCTGCAATCGAATGGAGTCGAAATGACGGCACTGGTTGGCGATTTCATCATTCAACGCCTCGGCGAGTGGGGCGTGAATCGCATCTACGGTTATCCGGGCGACGGCATCAACGGATTGATGGGCGCGCTGGGCCGCACCGAGGGCAAGACGCAATTCATCCGGGCGTGCCACGAGGAGATGTGCGCGTTCATGGCATGCGCGCACGCCAAGTTCACCGGCGAAGTCGGCGTATGCATGGCGACCTCGGGACCGGGCGCGATCCATCTGCTGAATGGTTTGTACGATGCCAAGCTCGACCACATGCCGGTGCTCGCGATCGTCGGCCAGCAGGCGCGCGCGGCGCTGGGCGGCCAGTACCAGCAGGAAGTGGACCTGACGTCGCTGTTCAAGGACGTCGCCAGTGAATACGTCGAAATGGTGACGGTGCCGGCGCAGGTACGGCACGTGATCGATCGCGCGATGCGCATCGCGATTTCCAAGCGGAGCGTCACCTGCGTGATCGTGCCGAACGACCTTCAGGAGATGGAGGCGGTGGAGAAACCGCCGCGCGAGCACGGCACGGTGCATTCCGGTACGGGCTACAGCGCGCCGCACGTGGTGCCGCGCGACGAAGACCTGCGTCGGGCGGCGGAAATCCTCAATGCGGGCGAACGCGTCGCGATCCTTGCCGGTGCCGGCGCGCTCGGCGCCACCGACGAGGTGATCGACGTCGCCGACATCCTCGGCGCGGGCGTCGCCAAGGCCTTGCTGGGCAAGGCCGCGCTGCCCGACGACCTGCCGTTCGTCACCGGTTCGATCGGACTGCTGGGCACCAAGCCGAGCTGGGAGCTGATGACCGAATGCGACACGCTGCTGATGATCGGCTCGCGCTTTCCGTATTCCGAATTCCTGCCGAAGGAAGGGCAGGCGCGCGGCGTGCAGATCGACATCGATCCGGCGATGGTGTCGATCCGTTATCCGATGGACCTGAACCTGATCGGCGATGCAGCCGCCACGCTGCGCGCGCTGAAGCCGCTGCTCAAGCGCAAGCCGGACCGGAGCTGGCGCGAAAAGATCGAGAAGAATGTCGCGGAATGGTGGAAGGTGCTGGAGGCGCGCGCGCACGCCGACGCGAGCCCGATCAATCCCGAACGCATGTTCTGGGAGCTGTCGCCGCGCCTCCCGGACAACTGCATCCTGTCGTCGGACTCGGGTTCCGCGGCGAACTGGTACGCGCGTGACTTGAAGATCCGGCGCGGCATGCTGGCGAGCCTTTCGGGCGGCCTCGCCACGATGGGTCCCGGCGTGCCGTACGCGATCGCCGCGAAGTTCGCGTTCCCGGATCGCGTCGCGATCGCGATGGTCGGTGACGGTGCGATGCAGATGAACGGCAACGCGGAACTCATCACGATCCGCGATTCGTGGAAGCAATGGGCCGATCCACGCCTGGTCATCCTGGTGTTGAACAACCGCGACCTGAACCAGGTGACCTGGGAGCAGCGCGTGATGGAAGGCGATCCGCGCTACGACGCTTCGCAGGAAGTGTTCGATTTTCCCTACGCGCGCTATGCGGAATTGATCGGCCTGAAGGGCATCCGGGTGGATGCGCCGGAGCAGATCGGCGACGCCTGGGATGCCGCGCTGCGCGCCGATTGTCCGTGCGTGATCGAGGCGATCACCGATCCGGAAGTGCCGCCGCTGCCGCCGCACATCACGTTCAAGCAGGCGCGTGCGTTCGCGCACTCGATGTACGAGGGCGATTCGGGTACGCGCGGCATGCTGCGCGAATCCGCGCGCGAGGCCATGGCGACGCTGTTCCCGGATCACGGCAAGGATCGCGGCGATTGAAGCC
>DASZTT010000014.1:0-16046 GCA_035547895.1 Rhodanobacteraceae bacterium | reverse complement strand
ACCCAGCTTCACGTTGATCGCGCGCTTCACCGCCGCACGCTTGTCGTTGGTGTGGTACACCGCGCGCGCCAGTTCGATGAAACGCGCGTCGAATGACTGGTCGCGTTCCTTCAAGCGGATTTCATCCTCGATTTCCCACAGCGACTCGTTGATGCGCTTCAGCTCGGCACGTTCGGATGAAATGTCGGTGCGCGAGGCGGGATCCCCCGCCCACAAGGCATTCAACAACTGCAATTCGTCGCGCACGTTGGACAGCTTGGCCGCGTCGTTCATGCGTTCGGACTTTATTTCCAGGATGGTGATCTTGTCGATCAGTTCGCCAAAGGAAACCGGGGCGGAGATCAGGCTCATTCGGGATTCGCTCATGAAAATGATGCGCAGCGTAACAACTCCCGGCGCTTCGCACACCTTCCCTTGCATTTCCGGCAACGTCCCCAAGTGTGGAAAACGGTGCCTTCGTGCGGCACGTCGATCACGCGGAGTGAAGCAATGAAAATCCTGATGGTGCTGACCTCGCACGGCCAGCTTGGCAACACGGACAAGGCGACGGGCTTGTGGCTCGAAGAACTGGCTGCCCCGTATTACGTGTTCAGGGACGCGAACGCCGAAATCACGCTGGCGTCGCCGGCCGGCGGCAAACCCCCGATCGATCCCAACAGCGAAGCGCCCGACAGCCAGACGGATGCGACGCGGCGTTTCCTCGCAGACGGCGAAGCGATGCAGGCGCTCGACCACACCCACAAACTGGCGGACATGGATCCCGGAGTGTTCGACGCCGTGTTCTACCCGGGCGGCCACGGTCCGCTGTGGGATCTGGCCGAAGACGATTCGTCCCGCCGCCTTGTCGAGGTGATGTACGCACAAGGCAAACCCGTCGCGGCGGTTTGCCACGGCGTCGCCGCACTGCGCGATGCGCGCGGGCCGTTCGGTCTGCCGCTGGTGCGCGGCAAGGCCGTCACCGGATTTGCGGATTCGGAAGAACGCGCCGCGGGCCTCGCGGACGCCGTGCCGTTCCTGGTCGAGGAGATGCTGAAGGATGCCGGCGGCCTCTATTCCAAGGCGGGCGACTGGCAGGCGCACGTGGTCACGTCCGGCAACCTGATCACCGGGCAGAATCCCGCGTCGTCCGCCGAGGCGGCGAAGGCCGTGGTGCAGCAGTTGCGCAAGCCGGCGCAGGCGGCCTGAGGCCGCCCGCGCGCGATGCCTCAGTGTGTTCCGCCTGACACGTGCGCCGAGGCGGCGGATTTCTGGGTGTACGGATCGATGCCGGCCGGCGCCGGCAACGTGGCCAGGAACGACGGATCGCGTCGCGCATGCGTGGCTTGTTCGAACGCATACGCCATGCCGATCAAGCCGGGCTCGCTCCACTTGCGTCCGAAGAACAGCATGCCGACCGGCAACCCGTGCACGAAGCCGGCCGGCACCGTGATCGACGGATAACCCGCCACCGCCGCGGGGCCATACGCCGAGGCCGAGTCGGCGTCGCCGTTCACCAGGTCGATGCGCCACGCAGGTCCCTGTGCCGGGGCGAACAACGCATCCAGGTGATCGGCGTTCATCGCCGCATCGATGCCTTCAGGACCCGCGAGCTTCCGGATCTTCGCCAGCGCATCCCGATAGGCCTTGTCGGTCAGCGGTCCCTTGGCTTCGGCCTGCTCGAACAGTTCCTGCCCGAACCACGGCATCTCCTCGGTCGCGTGTGCGTTGTCGAACGCAATCAGATCGGCCAGCGAATGCACCTTGAGGCCCTGGCGCGTGGCGAGGTAGGCGTTGACGCCCTGCTTGAATTCGTACAGCAGCACCGTGGATTCGGCGTGTCCGTAGTCATCGACGTGCGGAATCTTCACGTTGTCGATCACCGTGGCGCCGTGCGCGCGCAGCACCGCGATCGCGCTGTCCAACAACTTCCTGACCCCGGGATCGCCCCCCGCGAGCTCGCGCACCACGCCGATGCGCTTGCCCTTGAGCGCGCCCGGATCGAGGAATTTCGTGTAGTCGGTCGCGTGCTTGTCGGCATCGCGCGTGGCCGGGTCGCGTGGATCGCTGCCCGCGATCACCGACAGCACGATCGCTGCATCGCGCACGTCGCGCGCGATCGGGCCGGCGGTGTCCTGCGTCGAACTGATCGGGATGATGCCGGCGCGGCTGACCAGGCCCACCGTAGGTTTGATGCCCACCACGCCATTCGCGGCGGACGGACAGATGATCGAACCGTTGGTCTCGGTGCCGATCGCGACCGTCACGAAGCCCGCCGCCACCGCGGCGCCCGAACCCGAACTCGAACCGCAAGCGCTGCGATCCAGCACGTAAGGGTTGCGCGTCAAGCCGCCGCGCCCGCTCCAGCCGCTGCTCGCGCGCGTCGAACGGAAATTCGCCCATTCGCTGAGGTTGGTTTTGCCGAGGATGACCGCGCCAGCCGTGCGGAGTTTCGCCGCCACCATGGCATCGCGCGGCGCAGGTTCACCCAGCAGCGCCAGCGAACCCGCCGTCGTCGGCATCTTGTCGCCCGTGTCGATGTTGGCCTTCAGCAGGACGGGAATACCCCACAATCCATCGTGCCTGCCCGACTTGCGGCCTTCATCGCGCTGTTTCGCGATCGACATCGCATCGGGATTCAATTGCAGCACCGCGTTGACCCGTGGCCCTGCCTGGTCCAGCGCGTCGATGCGCCGGATGAAGCCCCGGACAAGCTGTGCCGAGTCCAGCTGGCCGGCCGCCATTTGCTGCTGCAGTTCCGAAATGCCCGCGTAATCGGTCGACGCATCGCCGGCTGCCGACGCCTGGCCGGAATCGTCTGCCGAGACCGCCATCGCGATTGCAATCCCCAGCACCAGGACAACGACCCGCGATCGCTTGCGCATGGTGATTCCCTCCGTTTGCCTGCCGTGCACGCTAAGGTATCGCGGGCCTGCGCTCAAGCGGCCGAACCATGGCCGTCGATGATCTATGCCGCCCCAAAACGCAAAACGCCCCGCGAAGGGGGCGTTTGCATTCTGGCGGAGAGGGTGGGATTCGAACCCACGTTACGGCAAAACCGTAAACCGGATTTCGAATCCGGCGCATTCGACCACTCTGCCACCTCTCCAAAAATGTAGCGCACGGATCCCGGCAGCACGAGCCGGCGCATTGTTCGCATCATCCCTGATGCTCACCCCTCGCTACGCTCGGGGCCAGCCCTTCGGCTGTCCGAATTTGTTCCCGACAAATTCGTCGACCACTCTGCCACCTCTCCAGCGAGCCGCACATGATAGCGGGATCGCAGCCAACGCGCCAAGCCGCAATCGGGTTCAGCGCTTGCACCCTTCCAGCCGCAACCGCTTGCCGATTTGCAGGTCGGTGGCGGAACGCAAGTGGTTGCTGCGCGCCAGTTCACGCACGTTGTCGCAGTCGAAACGGCGCGCGATGTCGTAAAGGGTGTCGCCGCTGCGGATCGTGTAGTGGCCGGCGGACTTGTGTTTCGACTTTCCCGAAGGCGGATCGGCCGCGGCCACCTGCACCGGCGGCGTGGGCAACTGCGCGGCCTGCAACTGGGCGGCCAGCGCGACCCATTTGCCGTCGACGCAGGATTGCTTGTACGCCCCCTGCAGGAATCGCGGCAGGTTGATGCGGGTGCCCTGCGGCTGCATCTGGGACGGGTCCATCTGCGGATTGAGGTTGCGCAAGGTGCGGTACCAGCCGTAACGTGCGCTGTCGTCGTTGCCGAGGCACACCGACAACTCGTTGAGCGAAGCCGGGTTCACGAGGTTGACGTAGCCGGGCGTGCCGTCGACGCGCGGAAAACGCAGGTTGTAACGGGCCGGATGCAGGAACAGCCAGGCCGCGGCCAATACCATCGGCACGTATTCGCGCGTTTCCGGCGACAGCGAGAAATACACGTTCGGATCCCAGAAGCTCGCGTCCGGCGTGCTCGCGAGCAGGCGTCCCATCCGTCCTTCGCCGCCGTTGTACGCGGCCAGCACCAGCGCCAGGTTGTCGTTGAGCTGGCCGAGCTGTTCGTTGAGGTACGCCGCGGTCGCCTGCGCGGACATGGTCGGGTCGAAACGCTGGTCGAAACCGTTGATCGTGTTGAGCCCGAAGCGCGCGCCGGTGGCCGGCATGAACTGCAAGGGGCCGGCCGCACCCGAGCGCGACACCGCGTGCACGCGGCCACCGGATTCCTTCGCGATCAGGCCGAACAGGATCGCTTCCGGCAGGCCCGCCTGCTGGAACGCGGGTTCCATCTGGTAACGCAGGTATTGGTAGTCGACGTACGCGCGGATCAGTTCCGGACGCAAGCGCGTGAGCCACACCTGCAGCGCGGCCTGCACCGTGCCGTTGGTCGCGACCAGGTCCGACAGCTTGTGGTCGTGCAGCAATTGCACGGTACGCTGCGCCTGCGGCAACGCGGTGAGCACGCCGGAATCGGCGGCCGTCGCGGCCTGGTCGTCGCTGTCGGGCGATTGCTCGTCGCCCTCGGTGCCGAGGAAGCTGCCGTCCTTCAGGCGCAACGCGCGGTCATAGGCCGACAAAAAGCGCGCGGTGTCGCAACCGGAGGTGTTGACGCACTTGTCGGATGCGCTGCGCAACGCATCCAGCGCGGCCTGCAGTGTCTTCTGGGACTGCGCGTTGTCGCCGTGCCTCGCCTGCTCCAGCGCCTGGTCATATTGCGAGCTGGCCTGGTTCAACTGCGCATACAGCGCATTCAAATCCGATGACGTGCCCTTGGTCGGCGTCTGTGCGCAACCCGCCAACCACCCCAGCGCGCCGACGCACGCCATCCAGCCCAACCGCCGCATCATTCAACGCCCACCTGCACTCGAGACAACGCCCGCACCCTAACGCGAAGCAGCGGGCGACTCAAGCTGCAATTTGCGAAAGTGCCGTCCTGTACTTCCGCAGCGCGCCGTACAATCGCGAATCAACGCATGAATGCAGCGACCAGGGAGACCGCATGAACGACATCCTGATCGGAAGGAACGAAACCACCGCGGTCGAACTCGACCCGCATTTCGGCAACCGCCACGGCATGATCGCCGGCGCCACCGGCACCGGCAAAACCGTGTCCTTGATGGTGCTTGCCGAAGGATTCTCGCGGCTCGGGACGCCCGTGTTCATGGCCGACGTCAAGGGCGACATCGCAGGCATGTCGCAGGCTGCGACCGCTCCGCCAGGCGACAAGCTGAAGGCGCGGCTCACGAAACTCGGCATCGAAAAATCCTGGCAGCCGCAGGCGAACCCGGTGGTGTTCTGGGATTTGTACGGCAAGCTCGGCTCGCCGGTGCGGGCGACGATTTCCGAAATGGGCCCGATGCTGCTCTCGCGCGTGCTGGAACTGAACGACACCCAGCAAGGCGTCCTCGAGATCGTGTTCAAGCTGGCCGACGACAACGGCTGGCTGCTGCTGGACATGGACGACCTGCGCGCGCTTTTGAACTACGTCGGCGACAACGCCAAGGACGTGTCGCAACACTACGGCCTCGTCAGCAAATCCAGCCTCGGGGCAGTGCAGCGTGCGCTGCTGCAACTGGAGCAGCAAGGCGGCGCACAGTTCTTCGGCGAGCCGGCGCTGGACCTGAAAGACATCATGCGCCAGGACATGTCCGGCCGCGGCGTCATCAACATCCTTGCCGCCGACCAGTTGATCCTGAAGCCCAAGCTGTATTCGACATTTCTCCTGTGGATGCTGTCGGAACTGTTCGAACAATTGCCCGAAGTCGGCGATCCCGACCAACCGAAGCTGGTGTTCTTCTTCGACGAAGCGCACCTGTTGTTCGACGACTGTCCCCCCGCGCTGCAGCAGCGCGTCGAGCAGGTCGTGCGCCTGATCCGTTCCAAGGGCGTGGGCGTGTATTTCTGCTCGCAGAATCCCGACGACGTGCCCGACGTGATCCTCGGCCAGATGGGCAACCGCATCCAGCACGCGCTGCACGCGTTCACGCCGCGCGACCAGAAAGCGGTGAAGGCGGCGGCCGAAACCTTCGCCCCGAATCCGAAGCTGGATGTCGCCCAGGTGATCGGCACCATGGGCGTGGGTGAAGCGCTGGCCTCGACGTTGCGCGACAAGGGCGTGCCGACGCCGGTCGAACGCGTGCTGGTCTCGACACCGACCTGCCGGCTCGGGCCTATCACCGACGAGGAACGCGCGACGATCCGTTCGCGCTCGCCGGTCGGGCCGAAATACGACACCGCGATCAATCGGGAATCGGCAGCCGAGATGCTGGCCAGGCGCGCAGATCAAAAGGCCGCGGACAATCCGACTGAAGCGGCAAAGGAGGAAGCCGCGCACGCGCCGCAAGGTTCCGCGTGGGGCGGCGCGATGCACGACGCGATCTTCGGCACCAAGCGACGCCAGGGCATGCTCGAAACCATGGCCAAGCAGACCGTGCGCACCATGGGCAGCCAGCTCGGCCGGCAGATCCTGCGCGGCGTGCTGGGCGGCATCTTCGGCGGGCGACGATAACGGCTTCGGCTTTCTTCAGAATGTCCCGTTGGCGTCCACCCCCGCCCCGCTCCACGGCGATCATCACCCGCGCGGGGTTTGATGCGCTGAAGGCCGAGCTCGACCATCTTTGGCGCGAGCTGCGTCCCGAAGTGGTCAAGGCGCTGGCTGCTGCCGCCGCGGAAGGCGACCGTTCCGAAAACGCCGAATACACCTATCGCAAGAAACAGCTCGGCGAAATCGACCGGCGCGTGCGCTATCTGTCGAAGCGCATTCCGTCGCTGAAAGTCGCCGAAGGCATGCCGGCCGACCGCGACGCGGTGTTCTTCGGCGCGACCATCGAAATCGAAAACATGGCCAGCGGCGAGACGCACACGTACCGCATCGTCGGCCCGGACGAGACTGACGCCAGGAAAGGCTGGATCAGCGTCGATTCGCCGCTGGCGCGCGCCGCGCTGAAAAAACGCTTGGACGAGGAGTTCGAAGCGGAGCTGCCGCTTGGCAAAACGCGCTTCATGGTGGTGTCGGTGGACTATGCCGAAGCCGTGCGCACGCTCAGTTCAGCGCCACGAGCTGCTGGCCGACGTAGCCCACCAGGAACAGCGCCATCAAAACGATGATCGCGGCGAGCAGCTTTTCGCCCAGCGTTCCTGCGTAGGGAACGTCGCGTTCCTCTTCGATGCTGCGCCGGCAACGCAGGAACCTCGCGGTCGCCAGCAATACCATGAACGCACCGAAGACGATCAACAGAAGGCCGGCCCATTCCGCTCCGCGCAGGTGCAAATGGTGGCCCGCAATCACGGTGGCGTGCGACAACGATGCGAGGAACAGGTCGAAGCGTTCCAGCAGGAATCCGAACGCCATGATCGCAATGGCGGTCCGCACCCACGCGAGGTAGGTGCGTTCGTTGGCGGCGTGGTCGCTGAAGTGCGGGATCAAACCCTGCGCCCTCGTGTCGACGGTGGTTGGTGCCCGCCGGTCAAGATACCAGCGCTGCTTCCAGGTCGTGCGCATCCGCGCCGGTCACGCGCACTTCGACGAACTGGCCCGGTTTCAACGACGCGCCGCCGGCGATCCGCACCACGCCGTCGATTTCCGGCGCATCCGCCATCGAGCGCGCGATCGCCTCATCCTCGTTGACGTCGTCCACCAGCACCGTGAGCGTTCGTCCGATCTTCTTCTGCAGTTTCGCGGCGGAAATCCCGGCCTGCACTTCCATGAAACGCTCGAGGCGGTCTTCCTTCAGCTCTTCCGGCACCGGATCGGGCAATTCGTTGGCCCTGGCGCCCGCCACCGGCGAATAGGCGAACGCGCCGACACGATCGAGCTGCGCCTCGCGCAGGAAATCCAGCAGCTCGTCGAACTCCGCGTCGGTCTCGCCGGGAAAGCCGACGATGAAGGTGCTGCGGATCGTCAAATCCGGGCACGCGCGCCGCCATGCATGGATGCGATCGAGCGTCTTGTCGATGTTGCCGGGGCGCTTCATCAATTTGAGGATGCGCGGACTGGCGTGCTGGAACGGGATGTCCAGATACGGAAGAACTTTTCCTTCGGCCATCAGCGGAATCACGTCGTCGACGTGGGGGTACGGATAAACGTAGTGCAGCCGCACCCACGCGCCGAGTTCGCCCAGCCCGCGGCACAGGTCGGTCATGCGCGTCGCATAGGGACTGCCGCGCCAGGCGCGCTCGGCATAACGGACATCGACGCCGTACGCGCTGGTGTCCTGCGAAATCACCAGCAGTTCCCTGACGCCGGAACGCACCAGCTTCTCGGCTTCGACCAGCACTTCGTCGATCGGCCGCGAGACGAGATTCCCGCGCATCGACGGAATGATGCAGAACGTGCAGCGATGGTTGCAGCCTTCGGAAATCTTCAGGTACGCATAGTGCTTCGGCGTCAGCTTGATGCCCGTGTCCGGCACCAGATCGACGAAGGGATCGTGCGGCTTCGGCAACGCCGCGTGCACCGCGCCCATGACATTGGCGTAATCCTGCGGTCCGGTGATCGCCAGCACGTCGGGATAGGCTTCGCGGATCAGCGCGTCGCGCTTGCCCAGGCATCCGGTGACGATGACCTTGCCGTTCTCGTGCAGCGCCTCGCCGATCGCGTCCAGCGACTCCTGCACCGCCGCATCGATGAAGCCGCAGGTGTTGACGATCACCGCGTTGGCCTTGTCGTAGCGCGGCACGATCTCGTAGCCCTCGGCCTTCAGCTGGGTCAGGATGCGCTCGGAATCGACCAGCGCCTTGGGGCAGCCGAGGCTGACGAAACCGACTTTGGGATTGGGGGCGGACATGGCGTGCAACGGAATCGCGGACCGGCCATTTTATCCGGCGCGCAGGGCACCGGCATCTCTCGCCCTGCTGCACGGTAGTACGCTGTGCGGATTGCACTCAAGGAGAACCACGATGGGCGAACGCATCAACATCATGACCGCCGGCACGCATTGCATCGGCGCGTATCTGGCCAGGCCCGAAGGCAAACCCAGGGGCGGCATCGTGGTGGTACAGGAAATCTTCGGCGTCACGCCCCACATCCGCGGCATCGCAGACAGCTATGCGCGTGACGGCTATACCGCGATCGCGCCGGCGTTCTTCGACTTCGTCGAGAACGATGTCGAGCTCGACTACGACAAGGCGGGCACGGAGCGTGGCAAGGAGCTGGCGATGGAAACCGGACTCGACCGTTCGGTGGAAGCCGTCGCGAGCGCCGCGGACTCGATCAGATCATCCGGGAAGATCGGCGTGGTCGGCTACTGCTGGGGCGGCACGGTCGCGCTGCTCGCGGCGCAACGGCTCGGCCTGCCCGCCGCGAGCTACTACGGCGCGCGCAATGTCGCCTACCTCGGCCAGCCGCTGAAGGCGCCGGTGATTTTCCACTTCGGCGCGAACGACGGTTCGATTCCCGCCGAAGTCGTCGACAAGCATCGCAAGGCGTGGCCCGAGGCGCCGGTGTACGTGTACGAACATTCCGGCCACGCATTCAATCGCGACGCGGACCCGAGCGTCTACAACGAGGATGCGGCGCGTCTCGCCCGTGAGCGCACGCTCGCCTTCTTCGGCAGGGAACTCGCGGGCCAGCCATGAAAGCGGCGCCCGATGCCGGATTCCAGCTCGACGCCCGGCTCGCCGCGGATACGCTGTTCGTGGCCGAATGGAACCTGTGCCGCGTGCTGCTGATGGACGATGCGCAGTTTCCGTGGCTGGTGCTGGTGCCGCGGCGCGAAGGCCTTGCGGAACTCGACGACCTCGCCGAGCCCGACCGCACGCAGTTGATGCGTGAAATCGCGCGCGCCATGCAGGTACTGCGAGGCGTGGCCGGGTGCGACAAGCTCAACGTCGGCGCGCTCGGCAACATCGTGCGGCAGTTGCACGTGCACGTGGTCGCCCGCCGCAGGGGCGATGCCGCATGGCCCGGGCCGGTCTGGGGATGCGGGCTGGCGCATCATTACCTGCCCGACGCGCGCGACAAGCTGCTCGACGACTTGCGACGCGAGAGCCGCGCGCAAGACACCGCCCGCGCGGGGCGGCGCAAGCGCAATGGCTGATTTCAGTGTCGAACCGCTGGCCGAGGGCGCGCTGCTGTTGCGCTTCGGCGACGGCATCGACCCCCCCACCAACGCGCGCGTGCATGCCGCGGCGAGCGCGCTGCGAGATGCCGGTTTGGCGGGCATCACCGACATCGCGCCGGCTTATGCGACGCTGCTGCTGCGTTTCGACCCGTTCGCGCGGGACAGGGAGAATGGCACGCTTCTCGAAGCGGTCACGAAGAAACTGGATCCCGGCCTTCGCCGGAATGACGGTCCTGATGGCGCCCCGCGCGCGAGCGCCGCACGAAATACGATCGAAATACCGGTGTGCTACGACGGCGGATGCGGTCCGGATCTCGCCGCGGTCGCGGAACACGCGCGCCTCTCACGCGACGAAGTCGTCGCGCGCCACACGGCCCCGGAATACACCGTGGCGATGCTCGGGTTTGCGCCGGGCTTTCCCTACCTGCTCGGCCTCGAGGCGTCGTTGCACGTTCCGCGTCGTGCCACCCCACGTACCCGCGTGCCGGCAGGTTCGGTGGCGATCGGCGGCGCGCAGACCGGAATCTATCCCCGCGAATTGCCGGGCGGCTGGCACCTGATCGGACGCACGCCGCTCGTGCTGTTCGATCCAGGCCGCGATCCGCCTTGCCTGCTGGCGCCCGGTGACCGCGTGCGCTTTCGCGCGATCGAGGCGGACGAGTTCGCGCGGATCGCGGGGCGGGACGCGTGACCGTCGACGTCGTCAAATCCGGCTTGCAGACGACGTTGCAGGACGCCGGCCGCCCCGGATTTGCGCATCTCGGCATCGGCCGTTCGGGAGCATTCGATGCGCCCGCGCTGCGCATCGCCAACGCGTTGTGCGGCAATCCATCCGGTGCGTGCGCGCTGGAAATCACCCTGCTCGGACCAACCCTGCGCTTCCACGACGACGCATGGATCGCCGTCACCGGCGCGCCGGTTCCGTTCCGTATCGAGGGCGCCGACCGGCCGACGTGGGCGCCGGTGTTCGCGGCCGCGGGATCGACGATCGAACTGGGCGCGATGCGTTCCGGTTGTCGCAGCTATCTGGCCGTGCGTGGCGGTTTCGATGTCGCGCCGGTGCTCGGCAGTCGCAGCACCGACGTCAACGCGCAACTGGGGCCGCTCGGTGGCCGGCCGTTGCGCGTGGGGGACGTCCTGAAGCTTCAGGCCGCGGCGGGCGCGGCGTCAAGACCCGGGAATTGGCGACTCGATCCCCGGCCGTGGTTTCCGGAAGATCCCGTCGCAACCTTGCGATTGTTGCCGGGAAGTCATTTCGACCGGTTGCAAGAAAGCTCGCGCAAGCTGCTGTTTTCGGAGGTCTTCGTGATCCAGCCGGAATCCAACCGGGTGGGCCTTCGCCTGGCCGGCCCCAGGCTGGAATTCGGCGAGCCGGTCGAGATGGTCAGCGAAGGCTGCGTGCCCGGCATCCTGCAATTGCCGCCCTCCGGACAAGCCATTGCGTTCGGTCCGGAATGCCCGGTCAGCGGCGGCTATCCGCGCATCGGGCAGATCGCGGCCGTGGACATCCCGCGCCTCGCGCAGCGGCGGCCGGGCGACGCATTGCGCTTCGTGCCCTGCACCTTCGAGGACGCCTTGCACGCGTGGCGCGAACGCGAACGTGCGCTGGGCCGGCTGCAAACCGGCATCGCCGCGCGGCTGCAAGCATGTGCCTGATGGTGGCAGGCCCCTTGGCAGATGGCACGCACTGCGCCCGGCATCCCCGCCCCGGCCGTTGCACGCCATGCCGTTGTGGCATAGCGTAAGCGCAATGGCTTCGACCATCGACCTCAACGCCGACCTCGGCGAATCCTTCGGCGCCTGGCACATGGGCGACGACGCGGGCGTGATGCCGTGGATCACTTCGGCCAACGTCGCGTGCGGATTCCACGCGGGCGATCCCGCGATCATGCGCGCAACGGTGGCGCTGTGCATGGAACACGGCGTCGCGATCGGCGCGCATGTCTCGCTGCCGGACCTGCAAGGTTTCGGCCGGCGCGAAATGAAGGTTTCGCCCAACGATGTTTACGCGCAAACGCTGTACCAGCTCGGCGCGCTGCACGCGTTCGTGCGCGCCGCCGGCACGCACCTGCACCACGTCAAGCCGCACGGCGCGTTGTACAACATGGCCGCGCGCGACCGTCCGCTGGCGCACGCCATCGCCGCCGCGGTGCGGGATTTCAACTCTACCCTGATCCTGATGGGACTCGCCGGCAGCGCGCTGGTGGACGCCGGGCGTGCGGCAGGCCTGCGCGTGCAGCGGGAAGCCTTTTGCGACCGCCGTTACCGGGCGGACGGTTCGTTGACGCCGCGTTCGGAAGCGGGCGCGGTGATCGAAGACATCGAGGCGGCGGTTGCGCAGGCCATTTCCATCGCGACCGCGCAGGAAGCCGCGGCTGCCGACGGCAGCACGGTGCATGTCCAGGCGGACAGCTTGTGCCTGCATGGTGACCGCGCGAATGCCGCGGCGTTCGCCGAACGCCTGCATGGCGCGCTGTCGCAAGCCGACGTGCGGATCACGGCGGCCGCGCGTCCGGTATGACCGGCCCGGCATGACCGTCCTGCTCCACTACCTGCCGCTGCTCGGCGTGCTCGTCGTGGTCGCGGGTTTTGCGCTGCGCTTCAACCCGGTGCCGGTAGTGGTGGTGGCGGGCATCATCAGCGGCCTCGCGGCCGGCAAATCGATCGGCGGCATCCTGGCCCTGCTCGGTACCAGTTTCGTGTCGGAACGCGCGCTCTTGTTGTACATCCTGACGCTGCCCGCGATCGGCGTGCTGGAACGCGCCGGCCTGCGCGAACATGCGCGCAACTGGATCGCTTCGCTGCGCAGCCTGACCTTTTCGCGGCTGCTGATCGCCTACCTCGGCCTGCGCCAGATCCTGTCGATGCTGGGCCTTACCGGCGTGGCCGGGCAGGCGCAAACCGTGCGTCCGCTGCTGGCACCGATGGCGGAAGCCGCCGCGGAGAAGCGTGGCGCGCCGCTCTCGACGGAGGAACGCAACGACGTGCGCGCGTTCAGCGCGGCCACCGACAACGTCGGACTGTTCTTCGGCGAGGACGTGTTCATCGCGCTGGGCGCGGTGCTGCTGATCCAGGGCTTCTACACGCAGCACGGCATCGAGTTGCAGCCGCTGCAGATCGCGCTGTGGGCGCTGCCCACCGCGATCGCCGCGTTCCTGATCCACGCGATCCGCACGGTGTTGTTCGGCCGGCGCATCAGGACCAACGTCCAAACCGTGGCCATGACGTCATCCCGGCCAGGGAGTGGCCGGAACCCAGTTCCAGGGATGGAAAGAACCAATGCGCCGGACTCCCGCCTTCACGGGAACGACGGCGCGTGAAGATCGGCGCATCATGCTGACGATCGAACAGGCCTACTGGCTGGTTGCCCTTTTCCTCGCCGGGACCGCGATCCTCAACCTGCGCGGACGGCGCTGGTGGCACGCCGCGTTCTGGGGCGTGCTGGCTGTGCTGATCGCCGGCGGCAAGTTCGTGCTGGCCGCATCGGCCGCACACCACCCCCTGCCCGCGCAGCTCGCGGGCGTCGGCGTGATCGCGCTGGCCGTCCTGTCGCCACGCATGGCACGCGGAAACCTGGACGAACGCGACATGGCGGAACGCGAAGCCGATGCCTTGCGCCTCCGCCACAAGCTGTTCGGTCCGGCCCTGCTGATTCCACTGGTGACGCTGCTGGTCGCGCTGTTCGGCGCGCACGTCGTCATCGGCGGCGTGCATCTGTTCGACGCGACGCGCATGACGCTGACCGGGCTCGCGCTCGCCTGCGTGGTCGCATTGATCGCGGCGCTGCGGGTCACGCGCGCGCGGCCGATGGCCGGACTTTCGGAAGGCCGGCGCCTGCTCGACACGCTGGGCTGGGCGGCGCTGCTGCCGTTGACGCTCGCCGCGCTGGGCGGCGTGTTCGCCGCGACCGGCGTCGGCACGGCCATTGCTGACCTGGTGCGCCTGGCGATTCCAGTGGACAACGCGCTGGCCTGCGTGGTCGCGTTCGGGCTCGGCATGGTGATGTTCACGGCCATCATGGGCAACGCCTTTGCAGCATTCCCGGTGCTGATGGCGGGCGTCGGCCTGCCGCTGCTGATTCACAGGCACGGCGCGGATCCCGCGATCCTGGGCGCCTTGGGCATGGTGACGGGTTATTGCGGCACGCTGTTCACGCCGATGGCGGCGAACTTCAACATCGTGCCGGTGGCGCTGCTGGATCTGCCGAACCAATACGACGTGATCCGAGCACAGTGGAAAACCGGCTTGCTGCTGCTGGCCGTAAACTTGGCCCTGATGTACCTGCTGATCTTCCGCTTTTGAGCCACATCGCACGCCAGCGCGAACGCACCGTGTTGCTGACCGGCTTTGCGCCGTTCGGCGGCGAGACGATCAATCCTTCGTGGCAGGCCGTGCGCGCGCTCGACGGCGCCACCATCGAGGGACATCGCGTGGCGGTCGCGGAACTGCCCTGCGAGTTCGACGCCTCGCTGCCGGAGCTATGGCGCGCGGTGCGCCGGCACGAGCCGCGGGTGGCGATCGCGGTGGGCCTTGCGGGCGGCCGCGACGGCATTTCGCTGGAGCGCGTCGCGATCAACGTGATCGACGCGCGCATTCCTGACAACGCCGGCGCGCAACCCGTTGACGTGCCGGTGCTGGGTAGCGGCGCCGCGGCTTTCTTCTCGACCTTGCCCATCAAGGCGGCGCTGCTGGAACTGCAGCGAGCCGGTATTCCCGCGCACGTCTCGCAGACGGCAGGAACCTACGTGTGCAACCAGGTGTTCTACGCGCTGATGCACGCGCTGCGGCGCCGGCGCAACGTCCGCGCAGGCTTCGTGCACGTGCCATGGCTGCCGCAACAGGCCGCCGTACACAGGCAGCCCGGCATGCCGCTGGAACAAATGACGCAGGCGCTCGAGATCGTCGTGCGCACAACGCTGACCGTCGGCAGCGACACCCGCGTGGCTGCAGGAACCGAAGCTTGATTGCAGTCCGGGCGGCGGAACGACCGCTGCCCTCGGGGCGTGAAGGTGGCGTGGATGTCAGTGGTCGTCCTGATCCTGCCCCGAATCCTTGTCCTTCTTGCCTTGCACCGCGCTCATCAGGGTCAGCTTGCCCTTGTGCATCACGTAGCCGGTGAACTTGAAGCTCAGCTGCAAGCTGGCGAACTCTTCCAGGTCGGCATTGTTGATCTTGGCATCGTCCGTATCCGTCAGCAGCACGGTCTTGGGCAATTGCTTCTGGTCCTGCAGGTAGCGGAAGTGCGCCTCCAGGTCGGGCGCGCTCAGTACCGCGCCGTCCAGCATGAACTGGTTGTCCTTGTAGGCGCCAATGGTCATGTCGTACTGCTGCGGCACGTTCACGACGGTTTCGCCGCCGCGACGGACATTGGCATTGCACCCCGCCAGCGTGATCATCGTCGCCAACAGGGCCGCGCCGCCGAGGCGCACAACAAACGAACGCAGGTTCATGGGTTCAAGTCTCCGGTGCTGATCGCGGATGCAGGCCGTTGAGCCGCAACCCGCAAAGTGTGCCACAAGCTGGCTGAATGGGCTCGCGGGCCACTACGTTTTCGGGAGGGTCACGCCCTTCTGGCCCTGGTATTTTCCGCCGCGGTCCTTGTAACTGGTGGCGCAGACTTCGTCGGATTCCAGGAACAGCATCTGCGCGACGCCCTCGTTGGCGTAGATCTTGGCCGGCAGCGGCGTGGTATTGGAAAATTCCAGCGTCACGTGGCCTTCCCATTCGGGCTCCAGCGGCGTGACGTTGACGATGATGCCGCAGCGCGCGTAGGTGCTCTTGCCGAGGCAGATGGTGAGCACGTTGCGCGGGATGCGGAAGTACTCGACGGTGCGCGCCAGCGCGAAGGAATTCGGCGGAATGATGCAGCAGTCGCCCGCGAAGTCCACGAAGTTGCGCGAGTCGAAATCCTTCGGATCGACGATGGTCGAATTGATGTTGGTGAAGATCTTGAACTCGCCCGCGCAGCGCACGTCGTAGCCGTAACTGGACGTGCCGTACGACACGATGCGGCCGCCGCCGTTGTGCTTGACCTGGCCGGGCTCGAACGGCTCG
>DASZTT010000013.1:0-4154 GCA_035547895.1 Rhodanobacteraceae bacterium | reverse complement strand
ACACGCGCCAGCCCCACGGCATTCGCGCCGGACGGCAATTCGTTGAACGCGCTGCCGGTCGCCCTGGCGATGCCGCGTGCCAGCGCGCGCAGCCACGAGGCCTGCGGATGCTGCGTCGCCGCGTCGCCCAGGATCACCACGGACGAACGGGCATCGCGCAGCGCCGCGGTCCAAGTGCGCGCATCCTCGTGATCGTCCGCAGCCGCGATCGCGTCGGCCAGCGCGCGATCATCGCTTTGCACGCCCGCGGCTTTCGCCGTGCACAGCAGCGCATCGACGAAGTCCTGGGGTGCGAACACCTTCTCCCCGGCAAGGTCGATGTTGGCGGCGAAGCGCACCGGATTGATCGCGTAGATTTTCCCGCCGTGCACCTCGGAAATGTCGTAGTGCGCGGGATTCGACGCCGGATGTTTGGAGGCATCGTGCCGGCTCGCGTGACGCAGGCGATGGCCGAGCAGCGGCATCTCGTGGCGGGGATTGCAGCCGATGATCAACGCTGCCGAGACGTTGCCGATCTCGTCGACCGGCATTTCGAACGTCGCGCCCGAAGGGCCGCCGTCGCTGAAATCCTGCACCCGCAGGCGGTGGTCGATGCGCTCGCTGCCGAGGCCGTGGACGAGTTGCGCGAGCAGCGCGCCCTCCTCGCAGGAGGTCAGCGGCGCGAGCAGCGCGCCCACCTCGCTGCCGGCCTTCTTCAAGCCGTCGGCGACGAATGCAATGGCTTCGTCCCACTCCACCTCGACCAGTTCGCCGCCCTTGCGGATCATCGGCCGCTGCGCGCGGTCTTCCGCATACAGGCCCTGATGGCTGTAGCGGTCGCGGTCGGACAACCAGCATTCGTTGATGGCTTCGTTGTCGCGCGGCACCACGCGCAGCACCTGGCCGCGCCTGGTGTGCAGCCACAGGTTGGACCCGAGCGCATCGTGATAGCCGATCGACGGCTTCGCGATCAGCTCCCACGCGCGCGCCTTGAACTGGAACACCTTGTCGGTGAGCGCGCCGACCGGGCACACGTCGATCACGTTGCCGGACAGTTCGGATTCGATGGTGCGGCCGATGTAGGTACCGACCACGTGGCTGTCGGCGCGGCTCATGTCGCCGAGTTCGTAGGTGCCCGCGACCTCGCCCACGAAGCGTACGCAGCGCGTGCAGTGGATGCAGCGGGTCATTTCGGTGGCGACCAGCGGCCCGATGTTCTCGTCCGCCACGGTGCGCTTGCGTTCGGTGAAACGCGACACCGAGCGGCCGTAGCCCATCGACACGTCCTGCAGCTCGCACTCGCCGCCCTGGTCGCAGATCGGGCAGTCCAGCGGATGGTTGATCAGCAGGAACTCCATGGTGTTGCGCTGCCACTTCAACGCATTCGGCGAGCGCGTGAACACCTTCATGCCCGCCGCGACCGGCGTCGCGCAGGCAGGCTGCGGCTTGGGAATCATCTTGCCGCCCTGCTCCACTTCCACCATGCACTGGCGGCAGCTCGCCGCGATCGGCAGCTTGTCGTGGTAGCAGAAACGCGGCACCGGGATGTCCGCGGCATCGGTGGCCTGGATGATGGTCGAGCCCTTGGGCGCGCGGACCGGGTGTCCGTCGACCTCGAACTCCACCATCTCGACCGGCGGCGCGGTGTCTTTGGGTTGCGCGCTCATGCCGCCACCTTGATTTGGTCATCGACCATCGAACGCCCGTTCTTGCAGTAGTACTCGAACTCGTCCCAGAAATTCGCGAGGAACGCCTGCACCGGCCACGCGGCGGCTTCGCCGAACGCGCAGATGGTGTGCCCTTCGATCTGGCCGGCGATGGCTTTCAGCCGATGCAGGTCTTCCGGCGTGCCGCCGCCCGCCACGATGCGCTTCAGCACGCGATGCATCCAGCCGGTGCCTTCGCGGCACGGCGTGCACTGGCCGCAGGATTCCATGTGGTAGAACTGGCTGATGCGCTCGCACGCGCGCACCATGCAGGTGGTCTCGTCCATCACGATCACCGCGCCCGAACCCAGCCCCGAGCCCGCATCGCGGATCGAGTCGTAGTCCATGGTGCACGCCATCATCTTGTCGGCTTTCAGGATCTTCATCGAAGAGCCGCCCGGAATCACGGCCTTCAACTTGTGCCCGTTGCGCACGCCGCCCGCCATTTCCAGCAGCTCCGCGAAGGGCGTGCCGAGGCGGATCTCGTAGTTGCCCGGCCTGTTGACGTGGCCCGACACCGAAAAGATCTTCGGGCCGCCGTTGTTGGGCTTGCCGAGATTCAGGAACCAGTCGGCACCGTTGCGCAGGATCGCCGGCACCGAGGCATAGGTTTCGGTGTTGTTGATCGTGCTGGGCCGGCCGTACAAGCCGAAGTTGGCGGGGAACGGCGGCTTGTAGCGCGGCCAGCCCTTCTTGCCTTCCAGCGATTCCATCAGCGCGGTTTCCTCGCCGCAGATGTACGCGCCAGCGCCGAGTGCGTTGTGGATGGTGACGTCGATGCCGCTGCCGCGGATGTTCCTGCCCAGCAATCCGGCCGCTTCCGCTTCGTGCAGCGCCTGCTCCATGTGTTCGAACGGCTCGTGGTGGAACTCGCCGCGCAGGTAGTTGTACGCGACCGTCGAACCCGTCGCGTAGCAGGCGATCGCCATGCCTTCCAGTACCGCGTGCGGATTGAACCGCAGGATGTCGCGGTCCTTGCAGGTGCCGGGTTCGGATTCGTCCGAGTTGCACAGGATGTATTTCTGGCCCGGCGCATTGCGCGGCATGAACGACCACTTCATGCCGGTGGGAAAGCCCGCGCCGCCGCGTCCGCGCAAGGAGCTTTTCTTCAGCTCGTCGACGATCGCGGCCGGGTCGGTCTTCTCGGCCAGGATTTTTTCCCATGCCTGCCAGCCGCCCATCTGGCGATAGCTGTCGATCGACCACGGCGTGTCGAAATGCAGCGTGGTGTAGACGACCTGGTGTTCTTGCGGTGCCGGTCCGACTGCCATGGTTATTTCAGTCCGTCCAGGATTTCATCGACCTTCTCGGGCGTCAGGTTCTCGTGATAGTGGCCATCGACCACCATCATCGGCGCGCCGCAGCACGCCGCGAGGCATTCCTCTTCCTTCTTGAGGTAGATGCGTCCGTCGGCGGTGCTTTCGCCCAGCTTCACGCCCAGTTTTCTTTCGCAGTGCCGCACGATGGCGTCGGCGCCATTGAGCCAGCACGAGATGTTGGTGCACACCGCGACGTTGTGGCGCCCGACCGGTTCGGTCTGGAACATCGAGTAGAACGTCGCCACTTCGTAAGCGTACAGCGGCGGCTGGTCGAGGTACTTCGCGGTCGCCGCCATCAGTTCGTCGGTAAGGTGGCCGCCGTTCTGTTCCTGCGCGGCCATCAGGCCCTGGATCAGCGCCGAGCGCTTGCGGTCGGGCGGGAACTTCGCCGCCCAGTGGTCGATATGCGCGCGCGTCTCGGCCGTCAGCACCTGCATCGGGTCGACGTCCTTCACCCTATCGAAATTGCCGCTGGCCTTCATCGGTCGATCTCCCCGAACACCAGGTCGTAGGTACCGATCATTGCCACCACGTCGGGCAGCATGTGCCCGCGGGTGATTTCGTTGATCGACGACAGGTGCGCAAAACCGGGCGCACGCAGGTGCACGCGGAACGGCTTGTTGGCGCCGTCGGAAACCAGGTAGCAACCAAACTCGCCCTTGGGCGCCTCGACCGCGGCATAGGTTTCGCCGGCCGGCACGCTGTAGCCCTCGGTGAACAGCTTGAACCAATGGATCAGGGCTTCCATTGATTCCTTCATGTCCTCGCGCTTGGGCGGCGCGACCTTGTAATTCTCGATCATCACCGGGCCGGGATTCTTCTTCAGCCAATCGACGCATTGACGGATGATCAACGCCGACTGGCGCATCTCGGCCATGCGCACGAGATAGCGGTCGTAACAGTCGCCGTGCGTGCCGACCGGGATGTCGAAATCGACTTCGGCGTATTTCGCGTACGGCTGCTTCTTGCGCAGGTCCCACTCGATGCCGGACGCGCGCAACATCGGCCCGGTCATACCCCACGCCATCGCCTGCTCGGGGCTGACGATGCCGATGTCGACGGTGCGCTGCTTCCAGATGCGGTTGTCGGTCAGGAGTTCCTCGTACTCGTCGACCTTGTGCTGGAAGTCGGCGCTGAATGCATCCAGGAA
>DASZTT010000012.1:0-27941 GCA_035547895.1 Rhodanobacteraceae bacterium | reverse complement strand
AAGTTCGCCCGCCTTGATGGTGCGCGAGTCGGTGGACACGCCGCACGCGCCTGCATCCGCGCCCTGCAGCACGCCGCGCGTCCATACCGCGATTTCCCTGAGGCGCAGGTTCAGCACGGCCGCGCCTCCAGGGTGGCGCGCGCCACCTGCAGGTCATCGAACGGGTGCTTGGCGCCATCGACCTCCTGATAGGTCTCGTGGCCCTTGCCCGCGATCAGCACCACGTCGCCGGTGCGCGCCTGCGCGATCGCAAGGTCGATCGCGCGTGCGCGGTCGCGTTCGACCGTCGCGCGCTCGGGCGCGCGCATGCCCGCCACGATCTGCGCGACGATCTCGTCGCCGTCCTCGCCGCGCGGATTGTCGTCGGTCACGATGACGACGTCCGCCATGCGCTCGGCGATCGCACCCATGATGGGACGCTTGCCGGCATCGCGTTCGCCGCCGCAGCCGAACACGCAAATCAGCCTGCCGTCGCAATGCGCGCGCAGCGCGGCCAGCACCTGTTCCAGCGCATCCGGCTTGTGCGAGTAATCGACCACCACCAGCGGCAGCGTGCCGCCGCCGAGCCGGTTCATGCGGCCGCTGATCGGCTGCAGCGCCTGCAACGCGGCATGGATCTGCGCGAAAGGCACGTCCAGCGCACCCAGCACGCCGGCCACCGCCAACAGGTTGGCGACGTTGAAGCGGCCGAGCAGGGCGCTGTGCACGGCCGCCTCGCCCCACGACGTCGCGAGGTGGAAGTCGATGCCATCCGAATGCGTGTGGACATCGCTCGCCCGCACATCGGCATCCGCACTTTCGATGCCGCAACGGATGACCTGCACGCCCGCCGGAATCCGCGTCGCGAGTTCACGCCCGAACGCGTCGTCGACGTTGATCACGGCAGCGCGCAGGCGAGGCCACGCGAACAACTTGGCCTTGGCGGCGCCGTAGGCCGCCATCGTTCCGTGGTAGTCGAGGTGATCGCGCGTGAGGTTGGTGAACACCGCGACGTCGTAGCGGATGCCGTCGACGCGATGCTGGTCGAGCGCGTGCGAAGACACTTCCATCGCGACGTGGGTCGCGCCGGCGTCGCGGAATTCGGCCATGAGGCCGTGCACGCGGATCACGTCGGGCGTGGTGCGTTCGCCCGCGCGCAGCGCGCCGTGCAGGCCCGCGCCCAGCGTGCCGATGGTCGCGGCGCGCTTGCCGAGCCACGTGAACGCCTGCGCCAGCAACTGCACCGTCGACGTCTTGCCACTTGTGCCAGTGACGCCGACGACCGTCATCGTCGACGAGGGATCATTGAAAAATCGCGCGGCGATCCCGCCGAGGTGCAAGCGCAGGTGGTCGATCCAGACGACGGAACTGGAAACGCCGGGCTCGGGACCCGGATTTTCGGCAAGAACCGCCACTGCACCTTGCGCCACCGCCGCGTCCGCAAACTCGATCCCGTGATGCTTCGCGCCCGCCAGCGCCACGAACGCGTCACCCGCGCGAACGGCATGCGAATCCTGGGTCAGGCCGGACACCCTGATGTCGCCGTGGGGCGGCGACGCGATGCCGCGCAGCAATTCATCAAGCCGCATCGTGCTCACGGGGTGCCTCCCCGCGCGGGACGCGCCGCGGCAACAGCAGCCGCGGGTTGTGCGGGAGGCGGCACCGGCGCGGGCGTCACCGGGCCGCCGGCGTACCACTGCTGCACGTTGTCGGGAGGAATGTCCAGCAGGCGCAGTGCGCCCGTCATCACGTCCCGGAATACCGGCGCCGAGACCATGCCGCCGAAATACTCGCCACCCTGTCCGCCCGCATCGCGCACGATCACCACGCCGACCAGGCGCGGATCGCTGGCCGGCACGATGCCGCAGAACAACGCGGCGTAGCGGTTGCGCGAATAGCCGCCCGCGATCGCAAGGTGCGCGGTGCCGGTCTTGCCCGCGACCGTGTAGTCGGGGATCGCGGCTTGCGGGGCTGTGGCCGGCGGCGCGCCCACCACGGTCCGCAGCATGGCCATGACTTCGGCGGAAATGTTCTCCGGTTCCACGCGCACGCCGGGGTTGTCGTCGCCCTTGACGAACGTGGGCGTGTGCTTGACACCGCCGTCCGCGATGGCCGCGTAGGCCTGCGCCAATTGCAACGCGGTGACGTTGAGGCCATAGCCGAAAGAAATCGTGGCCTTGACGAAGTCACCCCAGCTGCGCGGCGGCGGGATATAGCCGCCCACTTCGCCGGGAAAACCGCTGCCGGTGCTCGTCCCGAAGCCGAACTGGTGCAGCACGCCGGCCATCTGTTGCGGCGTCAGTGTCAACGAGATCTTCGACGCGCCGACGTTGCTGGAAACGGTGATCACGCGGCTGACATCGATCAGGCCGTTGTTGTTGTCGTCGCGGATCAGATGGCCATCGATCGTGAACGTGCCGGGGCTGGTGTTGATCGGGGTGGTCGGCGTCCACTTGCCCGATTCCAGCGCCGTGGTGATGGTGAACGGCTTCATGGTCGAGCCGGGTTCGGTCACGTCGGTGACGGCGCGGTTGCGGCGTTGTGCCGAATTGCTGCTGTCGAGATCGTTGGGGTTGTACGACGGCACATTGACCATCGCCAGGATTTCGCCGTTGCGCGGATCGAGGATCACCATCGATCCCGAGGCGGCGTGGCGCTTCACCACCGCGTCCGTGAGCGCTTGGTAGGCGAGATACTGGATGCGGCTGTCGATGCTGAGCGTGAGGTCGTGGCCCGGCACCGGCGCACGGATCTGCTCAACGTTCTCGACCACGTGGCCGAGGCGGTCGCGGATCACGCGCTTCTCGCCGGGCTTCCCTGCCAGCCAGCCGTCGTAGGCGAGTTCTAGCCCTTCCTGCCCGTGATCATCGATGTTGGTGAAACCGAGCACGTGCGCCAGGGTGGCGCCTTCGGGGTAGTAGCGTTTGTACTCGCGCTGCGCATTCACACCCGGAATGTCCAGCGCGAGGATCGCCTTGGCGGCCTCCGGAGGCATCAGGCGCCGCAGATACACGAACTCGCGGCCGTTCTTCGTCTGCAATTTGCGCGTCAGGTCGACGGCATCGACGCCGAGCGCCCTGGCCAATTCGGGAATGCGGTCGGCATGCTGCAACAATTCATCCGGATTGGCCCACAGGGAAAGCATCGGGGTGGACACCGCCAGCGGCACGCCGTTGCGGTCATAGATCGTGCCGCGCGACACGGGAATGGGGACATCCCGCAGGAAGCGCGCATCGCCCTGCTGCTGCAGGAAGGCCTGGTGCACGACTTGCAGGTCGATCGCGCGCGCGACCAGGCACAGCGCGGCGACGGACAGCACAGCCACCACCAGCACCAGGCGCTTGCGCGTATCCGGGCGCTGCCTGCGCGGCGGGCGCGAGAAGTTCTCCGGCGGCCTCTGCGGCTTCATTCGTGGATCATCTCCACGCTGGAAGCAGGCGGGCTGATCATGCCGAGCTGCCCGCGCGCGATCGATTCGATGCGCGAAGGACTGGCCCACGTCGCCTGCTCGAGCTCCAGCCGGCCGAACTCGACGTTCAGGGCGTCGCGCTGGTTCTGCAATTTGGACAGGTCGACGAAGGCGACGCGGTCCTGGTGCCGCGCCCACACCACGGCGATGCCGCTGGCAATCACCGCCAGCAACAAGATGCCCACCGCGAGCATGCCGATCACTTTCATGGCGTGCGCCCCGACGCGACTTTCTCGGCGATGCGCAGCACCGCCGAGCGCGCGCGCGGATTGCGTGCGATTTCCACGGCGTCGGGCTTTTGCGCGCGTCCGACCGCGCGAAGCGGCGCGGACGCCGCCGCGGGTTGCGGCAGGCCGCGGCGCACGGCAACCGGCTGCGGACCACGCACGAACTGCTTGACAATCCGGTCTTCGAGCGAGTGGAAGCTGATCACCGCGAGACGCCCGCCCGGTTCCAGCACTTCGACCGCAGCTGGAAGCGCGCGTTCCAGCGAACCCAGTTCGTCGTTCACCTGCAGGCGCAGGGCCTGGAACGTGCGCGTCGCAGGATGCTTGTTGCGTTCGCGCCGGCCCAGCGTGCGCTCGACCAGTTCGGCCAGTTCGCGCGTGGTGCGGATCGGTGATTCGGCACGCCGCGCGACGATGGCGCGGGCGATGCGCCGGCTCATGCGCTCCTCGCCGTAACGAAACAGCACGTCGGCGAGGTCGCGTTCGTCGGCATGCGCGAGGAAGTCCGCGGCGCTTTCGCCCACGGTCGGATCCATGCGCATGTCCAGCGGCGCATCCGACTGGAAGGAAAATCCGCGCGCGGCGTCATCGAGTTGCGGTGACGACACGCCGAGATCGAGCAGGACGCCATCCAGCCCGGCGCGCGCCTCGTCCCACTCCGCCATCTCCGAAAAATTCGCGTGACGGATCGCGACGCGCGCATCGCCGGCGAACTCGCGGCGCGCATGTGCGATCGCTTCCGGATCGCGATCCATCAGCAGCAGGCGCCCATCGGCACCCAGGCGTTCGAGAATCGCGCGGGCATGGCCACCGCGCCCGAAGGTGCCGTCGAGATAGCGGCCGGCCGGCCGCAGCGCGAGCCCCGCCAGCACGGCGTCCCGCATCACCGGGATGTGCATGAGCCCGTGGCTGCCCGTCATCGCCCGCGTCCCGTCCATCTGCCGTATCCGCGCACGCCGCGTGCGCCGCCCGCGTCCTGTCCGCATCATCCGGCCCGGCGACGACCGCCGTTTGCCGAATGCGTGTGTCACAACCTCAGTCCCGCCATTTCCTCGCTGACTTCCTCTTCGCCGATCGTCTGGTGGATCTTGGCGAGGTGAGCCTGCTCACTCCACAACTCGAACTTGTTGCCCATGCCCAGCAGCACCGCTTTCTTTTCGATGCCGGAAGCGGCACGCTGGCTGGCCGGCAGCAGCACGCGTGCCGCGCCGTCCAGTTCCACCAGCGTGGCCGCACCGACCAGTTTCAATTGCAGGTCGCGGTGCACGCGTTTGACGTTCGGCAACGCATTCACCTGGTCGCGCACCCGCTCCCAGTCGGGCTGGGGAAACACCCACAGGCAGCCCTGCTCGAAGGGGTTGTAGGTGATGACCAGCCGGCCATTGCAGACGCGCGCGATCGGGTCGCGGTAGGCAGTGGGAATTGCCAACCGGCCCTTGTCGTCCACGCTGATGGCGGTTTCGCCCTGGAACATGCGACTGGATTCCCACCTTTTCCCACAAAACTACACAGGTGCCCACCTTAGTCGCAGGAGGTGAGACTGTCAACAAATTTCGCTTTTAGATCAAAGGGAAAGGAGAATTTCTGACAAAATTTCAGGTGCTCCATGAGCTGTGAACGCAAGGTCTTTGAATCCAAAAGATTTCGCTCGACGGCAAATGGGTTCTTCAGGACGAAAACTCGCCCTCGGACGCGCTTGGCCACTGGCCAAGTTCAGTCGCAAGTCAGTTTCAAAGCTGGAATGCTGCGAGGGCACGATTTTCAAAAAAAGCAGCACGCACGATCGACCCCGGTTTGTGAAAACCAGGCCATGGCTGGCCGAAACAGGGCTGATGGCAGGCAGGTCCACACGCTCCTGCGCAGCATCACGACGAAAGGGCGAGCAAGGACGCGCGCAAAGCTTTCGCGAAAACAAGGCCACGCGTGGCCGCGGGGATTCCCGGGGACAAGTCTCTTCGTTGCGTGTTGTCGCAACATGGCACCGCGTTCATGGATGAACGCAAAAAAAGTGGAGTCGGCCTGTAAGCCGGGTCCTGTGCGCCTTGCGGCGTGACAGTCATTCCTCTCGGCCCGCCGTCACCGACGGGCTCAAGCAACCAACCCGGGAACGGCGCGGGCCACGCCATCGTTCCCCTATTTGGTCTTGCTTCGGGTGGGGTTTGCCGTGCCGGTCTGTTGCCAGACTCGCGGTGCGCTCTTGCCGCACCGTTTCACCCTTGCCTGATCCCCTTGCGGGGCCATCGGCGGTCTGCTCTCTGTTGCACTTTCCGTCGGCTCGCGCCGCCCAGGCGTTACCTGGCACCTTGCCCTTTGAAGCCCGGACTTTCCTCGGCGTTCGCGAACGAACGACGCGACTGTCCGGCCGACTCCACCAGCGATTCTATCAGCCTCCGTACAAATCCTTGCGCGCCGCACCGCTGATCGCGGCGGCAAGCTTCGCCGCTTGCGCGGGTGCAAGTTCCGCGCGCAGCAACGCATACACGCGGCGGCCTTCCGCGAGTTTCGCGTCGGCTTCTTCACCGCGCCCCGCGACCACCAGCACGCATTCGCCGAGGCGTTGCTCCGGGTCGTCCGCGACCCGCGCGGCGATGTCGCCCAGTGTCATGCCGATGCAGGTTTCGTGCAGTTTCGTCAATTCGCGCAGCAGCCGCGCCTCGCGATCCGGGCCGAAGACGTCGCACAGATCCGCGCAGCATTCGACGATCCGATGCGACGACTCGTAGATCACCAGCGTGCGTGCCTCGTTCGCCAGTTCGCGCAACCGTTCGCGCCGCGCCGCAGCCTTCGCGGGAAGGAAGCCCTCGAACACGAAACGATCGCTGGCCAGGCCGGCGACCGAGAGCGCCGTAATCGCCGCGCACGCGCCCGGCACCGGCAGGACGTCGAGACCGGCTTCGCGCGCGGCACGCACCAGGCGGAAACCCGGATCGCTGATCAGCGGAGTGCCCGCATCCGAAATCAACGCCAGGTTTTCGCCGGCCTGCAGCTTCGCAATCAGCGTCGCCACCACCGCGCGTTCGTTGTGTTCGTGCAACGCGGTCAGCGGTGTCGCAATGCCGAAGTGTTGCAGCAACGAACGACTGTGCCGCGTGTCTTCGGCAGCAATCACTTTAGCGTCGCGCAGCGCCTGCTGTGCGCGCGGCGAAAGATCGCCGAGGTTGCCGATCGGCGTCGCGACCACCCACAATTTTCCCGCGTTGCCGCCCTTCATGCCGGGGAACCTGTCCGTCCGAATCGATCCGTTATGATCGCCCAAAACGCAGCGCGACGACCGCGCAGGGAAATCACGATGGTCAGGATCAGGCATTCAGCACACCTTGTTTTGGCGTCGGCAGCGCTGGCGATGTTGACGGCCTGCGCCACACTCGGGCCTCCCTCGCCCGCCAATCCGCAGGCGCAGGCGCAGCAGGCCGGCGATCGCATCCACGCCGCGAACGTGGCGCTGCAACGCGGTCACGCCGACGCTGCGCTGAAGCAACTCGACCAACTGCCATCGTCCTTGCCCCCCGACGTACAGCAGCAGGCGCTGGACGTTCGGGCCCGAGCGGAACTGGCGCTCGGCAATCGCGTGGATGCCGCGCGCGCCCTGGCCGCGCGGGCGCCATTACTTCCGCCCGCCGCACAAGCCGCCGAACACCAGCGGGTGGTGGCAATCCTGGCCGGCATGGGCAGCGAGGGATTGAATGCGCTGTTCCCGACGCTCGCGGGCGACGATCCGCTCAAACCCTACGTCAGCCAGGCGCTCTCGCGCTCCGGCACGGCCACGCCGCTGGCATTGCCGCAGTTGAATGAACCGGTCGGAACGTCGACCGGTGCGTCCGCACCGCAGGGCTTCGCGATGCCGGCGCACGTGGCGCTGCTTCTGCCGGCCAGCGGGCGCGTGGCGGTGGCGAGCGCGGCCGTCCGCGACGGATTCTTCGCCGCGTAGTTCCACGCGCCGGCGAGCCAGGAACAGCGCCCCACCCTCAAGGTTTACGACACCGGCGGCACGGCCGATGGCGCGCTGTCGGCATACCGGCAGGCCATCGCGGAGGGCGCTTCGCTGGTGGTGGGCCCGCTCAGCCGTGGCGCAGTCGGTGCCTTGTTCTCGCAAGCTGCGTTGCCGGTGCCCGTGCTCGCGCTGAACCATGCGCAGGGCAACCAGCCGACACCCCCCGGCAGCGCGGAATTCGCGTTGCTGCCCGAAGCCGAGGGAGCGCAACTGGGTTCGCACATGGTTACCTCGGGCCTGCACGCGGCCATCGTGTTCCGCGGCAACGACGACACCTCCTCGCGCACGTTCGCGGCGTTCAAGCTCGAGTTCGAAAGCCTCGGCGGACAGATTGCCAACGACATCGTGCTGCAGCCGGGCGACGTGGATTTTGCCTCGCAGATCCAGGCCGCGCTCGCGGGATCCGGAAGCCAGACCGGCATCGTGGCACTGCTGCGCCCCGACCAGGCGCGGCTGCTGCTTCCGCAACTGCGGCTGGCACGCTCGACATTGCCGGTGTTCTCGACTTCAGTGATTTATTCCGGCGATGAAAATGCCACGGCCGACGGCGACCTCGACGGCGTGCAGTTCTGCGACGAACCGTGGCTGTACGACGCGCAGGCCGGCCTGCCCAGCCACGCCACGCTCGCTTCGCAACTGTCCACGGCCGCGGGCCCGGCGGCGCGCCTGTTCGCGTTCGGCATGGACGCATACGCATTGATGCCGTACCTCGGATGGTTGCGCAGCCATCCCGGCAGCTATCTCGCCGGTGCGACCGGTCAACTGACGATGGACGCGTTCGGCCACGTGCAGCGCACGCCGATCTGGGTGCAATTCCAGGGCGGCGTCGCGCGACCCGTCGCCGCGGGCCTGGAAGCACAGCCGGCCGACGACGCCATGCCGACCCAACCATGAAGGCAGGCGCGATCGGCGCGCGCTTCGAGCAACTTGCCCTCGAATACATGGAACGCGCCGGCCTGAAGTTGGTCGAACGCAACTACCGCACCCGTTTCGGCGAGCTCGACCTGATCATGCGCGACGGCGCGACATTGGTATTCGCCGAAGTTCGTTACCGGCGCGACGTGCGTTTCGGCGGCGGCGCGGCGTCGGTGGGCGCGGCCAAGCGCGAAAAACTCACGCGCGCGGCACAGGGTTTCCTGCAGGCGCACCCGCGGTTTGCTTCATTGCCGTGCAGGTTCGATGTGTTAGCTTTCGACGGCGACGCGGACGCGCCCGCTTTCGATTGGCAGCGCGCCGCTTTCGAGATCTGCTGATACGGGACACGACATGCGCAAGACCCATCTTTTATCCGCCACCCTCGTGCTTTGCATCGCCGTTTCCGCGTGCAGCGTGTTCACGCCGCGGCGCGGCTTCAACCGCCTGCTCAACGACCGCAACGTGCAGATCACCGCGCAACGCACGCTGGACGACGACCATGAACTCTCCGGCCGCGCCCACATCGGCACCAGCGTGTACAACGGCGTGCTGCTGCTGATCGGTGAAGCCAGCACCGAGGAAGTGAAGCAGCGCGCAGGTGCCGACGTGACCGGTTACGAAGGCGTGCAGCGTGTCGTGAACCTGATCGACGTGATGCCGCTGCAGTCGGTGGGCCGTTCGGCGCTCGATGCATCGTTTACCGCGCGCGTGAAGACCTCGCTGCTGCACATCGACATGCCCGGCTTCGATCCCGGCCGCGTCAAGATCAGCACCGCGCACGGCAACGTTTACCTGATGGGACTGGTGAGCCACAAGGAAGCCGACGCCGTCGTGGACCAGGCGCGCCACGTCGCGGGGGTGAACAAGGTCGTGCAGGTATTCGAGTACACGGACTAGCCCGACCATTCGCGCGGTTCGACCGGACTCAACCGACCCGTGGCCGGCATCGACCAGGATGACGAAATGAAATCGTCGGCCGCGACGGCATCTCCGCCTTTCCGCAGGGCCGAATCCTTCGACGCGCTACTGGCGAGCATCCGCGCCTGCCGGGTCTGCGCGCTGTACCTGCCGCAGGGTTGCCGCCCGGTGTTGCAGGCGCATTCCGACGCACGCCTGTTGATCGTCAGCCAGGCGCCGGGCCGCAAGGTGCACGACACCGGCATTCCGTTCAACGACAAGAGCGGCGACAAGCTGCGCGAGTGGATCGGGATCGATGCAAAGACGTTTTACGATCCGCGCAAGGTCGCGATCGTGCCGATGGGGTTTTGCTATCCCGGCAAGGGCGCATCGGGCGACCTGCCACCGCGCCCGGAATGCGCCCCGCTGTGGCACCCGCAACTGATGCCGCGCCTCGTGAATCTCAGGCTGACCCTCGCGATCGGCGGGTATGCCATCCGCGGCATGCTGGGCGCGGCGCGCAAGGCCACGCTCACGAAAACCTGCGCCGCATGGCGCGAATACTTCGAGACCGGCATCCTGCCGCTGCCGCATCCCAGCCCGCGCAACACCGCATGGTTCGTGTACCACCCGTGGTTCGAAGCCGAGGTCCTGCCCGCGCTGCGGCGGCGCGTACAACGCGCGCTCATCGGCTGACCTTCAGGTCAGGCTTCGGAGCGCCAGCGCAATCAGTTGCAAAACGATCAACGCGTAGACGCCCGCAGCGACGTCGTCCAGCATCACGCCGAGGCCGCCGTGCACGCGGCGATCGGCCCAGCTCACCGGCCACGGTTTCCAGATATCGAACAGGCGGAACAACACGAAGCCCGCGATCAGCCACCACCACTGCGGCGGCGCGGCAAACAGCGTGATCCACATTCCGATCACTTCGTCCCACACCAGCACGCCCTGGTCGTGCATGCCCAGGCGCCGGTCGCATACTGCGCACGCCCAGACGCCGAGCACGAATCCCGCGATCAGCACGGCGAGATAGATGCCCAATGGGAGCTCGCGCAGCAGGAACCACCACGGCAACAGTGCCACCAGCGAGCCTGCCGTGCCGGGTGCCTTCGGCGAAAGCCCTGCCCCCAGCGCGGTCGCGATCCACCCGGCCGGATGCGCCATCAGTCTCCTGCGCTGGTCGGCGGCGAGCGGCGCGCTCATCGCGAGAAATGCTCCCAGCCGGTGCGTGCGACTTCGATTTCGCTGGCACGCGCATCCAGCACGCGCACGCCGGAGCCCGCGACCACGCGGCCGACGCGCGTCGCGCCGCATCTGGCGTGTGCGAGCGTTTCTACGATTTCCGCTTCGCGTGCCGGGGGCGCGGTGAAACACAATTCGTAATCGTCGCCGCCGGCCAGCGCAAGATCGCGGCAGGTTCGCGCATCGAACGACGCCTCGAGTTCCGGCGAAACCGGCAACGCATCGGCTTGGATTTCCGCGCCGACCTGGCTGGCCGCGCAAACGTGGCCAAGATCCGCGAGCAAGCCATCCGACACGTCGATGCAAGCGCTCGCGATGCCGCGCAAGGCCAGCCCCGCGGCGATGCGCGGCTGGGGCCGATCGAGCTTCGCGCGAAGCGCGACTTCGTTCTTCCCCGAGTCTCGAAGCAGGCGCAAGGCACCCGCGGCATCCCCCAGCGTGCCGGTGACGAACACCGCATCACCGGTGCGCGCGCCTCCGCGTGTCAGTGCCCGGGCGCGCGGCACAAGACCCAGCGCCGTCACCGTGGCGGCCAACGGCCCCTGCGTGGTGTCGCCGCCGACGAGCGCAAGGCCGTGCATGCGTGCAAGTCCGGCGAAGCCCTCCGCGAAGCGTCGGACGAACGTCGCGTCCCCATCGGGCAACGTCAGTGCGAGCAACGCCCACGCCGGCTCGGCGCCCATCGCTGCAAGATCGGACAGGTTCACCGCCAGTGCTTTCCAGCCGATGTCTTCGGGCGTGGTGACGGAAGGAAAGTGCACGCCCGCGACGAGCGTGTCGGTGCAGGCCACCAGTTGCTGGCCGGCGGGAACGTCCAGCAGCGCCGCGTCGTCGCCGATGCCCAGCACGACATCGCCACGCACGACGTCCACATGCGCACGGATTGCCTCGATCAGGTCGAATTCCATCTGCGGCTGCCGCTACCCGGCATCCCGGAAGAAAACCTGCACGACCTCGTCGCGGTGCGCCGCCTCGTGCGCGAAACGGAAACCCGCTTTCGTCGCCAGCCGGATCGACGGCGCATTTCCGGGAGCGATGATGCAGGTTGCGCGGTGCGCGCCGAAATGCGCGTCGCCCCAGGCCAGCACGGCCGTGAGGGCTTCACTGGCATAGCCGCGGCCGTGCGCATCCGAAGCGAGCACCCAGCCGATTTCCGGCATGCCGTCCAGCGTCGGCGTCAGCCCGCGCCTGAGGTCCATGTAACCGATGTCGCCCAGCATGCGGCCGCTGGTCTTCTCCTCGATCGCCCAGAACCCGTAACCGAGGAGCTTCCACAAGCCTGCGTAGCGAAGCAGTCGCAGCCACGCATCGTGCGGCGTCGAAGGCACGCCGCCGATGAAGCGCACCACGTCCGGGTCACCCCAGATTTCGGACAACGCAGCGTGGTCGTCCAGCCGGTGTCCGCGCAGGCGCAGCCGCGCCGTTTCCAGCACGGGCGCCCCCGAATCCGCTTCGCCCGCGTGCGCCATCAGCCGCCCTTCTCCACCGCGCGCACGGCGCCTGCCAGTTTGTCGAGCACGCCGTTGACGTAAGTGTGGCCCTGGTCGGAACCGAAGCGTTTGGTGACTTCCACGGCTTCGTTCAACACCACGCGGTAGGGCACGTCCAGGCGGTATTTCAATTCGTAGGCCGCCAGGCGCAACACCGCGCGCTCGATCGGATCGACGCGCTCGATGTCGCGGTCGATAAACGGCACGAGCTCAGCATCGAGTTCCTTGCGGCGGGATTCGACGCCGCGCAGCAGGTCCTCGAAGTATTCGAGGTCTGCGATCTGCATGTCCTGCTCGCCGCGAAAATCGTCGATCACCTTGCGCATGGGATTGCCGCCGAGTTCCCACGCATACAGCGCCTGCACCGCGCGGCGGCGCGCGCGCGTGCGTGCAGCCGGATCGATGCCATCGTCGCGGCGGAAACCGGTCATGCGGAAAACTCCTTGAGCAGCATCGCCATCTCGATCGCGGACAATGCGACGTCGGCGCCCTTGTTGCCGCGCGCGCCGCCCGCCCGTGCCCACGCGTCGGCTTCATCTTCCACCGCGAGCACTCCATTCAGCACCGGCACGCCGGAATCGAGCGCGACGCGCATCAAGCCGCGCGCGCATTCGTCCGCGACGTGTTCGTAGTGGCGGGTTTCACCGCGCACCACGCAACCCAGCGCGACGATCACGGCATGGCGGCCGTCCTGCGCGAGCCGTTGCGCCAGCACCGGCAGTTCCCACGCTCCGGGTACGCGCAGCACGTCCAGCGAATCGTCGGCCACGCCCTGTTCGGCGAACGCGCGACGCGCGCCGTCCACCAGCGCGTCGACGATGTCGCCATTCCAGCGGCTCGCAATGACGGCATAGCGCGCGCCGGTGGGCGAGCGCAGGGGCGCGGCAGCTTGGGCAGATCGGTCAGACATGGCTGGAAACGGCAGAACGGAACGTGGAAAGCCTAACAGCGCCGCGGACAACGCCCTACTTCACGTCCGCCGCGGCGGGCGCATCCACGTATTCGACGACCTCGAGGTCGAACCCGGAAAGTCCGACCAGCTTGCGCGGCGTACCCAGCACGCGCAGCCGGCGGACACCGAGATCGGCGAGGATCTGCGCCCCAAGGCCCAACTGGCGCCACTCACGCTGGGCCGCAGCCTTGCCGCCGCTGGCGGGTGCAGCCGCGGGGTCCCGATTGAGGTGCGCCAGCAACGCGCCCGGATCTTCGGCCGAGGCCAGCACCACGACCACGCCGCGTCCTTCGGAAGCAATCCGGCGCAGCGCAGCGGTCATCGTCATGCCCAGATCATCGCGTTCGAGGTGCAGCACGTCGGACAAGGTGTTGCGCACGTGCACGCGCGCCAGCACGGCCGCACCGTCATCGACGGCGCCGCGCACCAGCGCGAAATGAGTGTCACCGCGCAGGCGGTCGCGCCAGGCAACGAGGCGGAACGCGCCGAACTCGGTCTGCACGTCGGATTGATGCACGCGCTCGATGGTCTTCTCCGTCGCCAGGCGGTGCCGGATCAGGTCGGCGATCGTGCCGACCTTCAAGCCATGCTTCGCGGCAAAGGTTTCGAGGTCGGGGCGGCGCGCCATCGATCCGTCCTCGCGCAGGATTTCGACCAGCACACCGGCCGGTTCGCAACCCGCCAGCGTCGCCAGGTCCACCGCCGCTTCGGTGTGCCCGGCGCGCGTCAGCACGCCGCCAGGCTGCGCCAGCAACGGGAACACGTGGCCGGGCTGCACCAGATCGGAAGCCTTCGCGTCGGGCGCCACCGCGACCTGGATCGTGCGCGCCCGATCGTGCGCCGAAATGCCGGTGGTGACGCCACTCGCGGCTTCGATCGAAACGGTGAAGTTGGTGTGGTACGCCGAACCGTTGTCGCGCACCATCGGCTGCAGGCCGAGGCGATCGCAGCGCGCGCGATCGAGCGCAAGGCAGATCAAGCCGCGTCCCTCGCGCGCCATGAAGTTGATGTCTTCCGCGCGCACCTTTTCGGCAGCCATGATCAGGTCGCCCTCGTTCTCGCGGTCTTCGTCGTCCAGCATCACCACCATGCGGCCGGCGGCGATTTCTTCCAGCAGTTCGGGGATGCTCGCGAAGGCCATCGCTCAATGCTCCCTTGCAACCAGCAGCCGTTCCACGTAGCGCGCCAGCATGTCGATCTCCAGGTTCACGCGATCACCCACGCGGCGGTCGGCGAATGTCGTGTGTGCCACCGTATGGGGAACAAGGTTGACTTCGAATGCATCGCCGTCGACGGCGTTGACGGTCAGGCTGACGCCGTCCACGCACACCGAGCCCTTGGCCGCGATGTAGTGCATGAGTCCTTGCGGCGCCGCGATCCGCCAACGCTGCGAGCGCGCATCGGGCTCGATCGAAACAATGCCGCCAACGCCATCGACGTGCCCCGAGACCAGATGGCCGCCCAGGCGATCGGCCAACCGCAGCGCTTTTTCGAGGTTGACACGATCACCGATGCCAAGGCTGCCCAGCGTAGTCAGCGCGAGGCTCTCGTTGGAAACGTCGAATGCCAGCGTGTCGCCGTCGCGTGCCACCACGGTCAGGCAACAACCCGACACCGCCACGCTGTCGCCCAGCGCAACATCGGACGCATCGAATTCCGGTGCCACGACACTGAAACGCAAATCACCGCCGCGCGGCTCGCTGCGCGTGACGCGGCCGGTGGACTGGATGATGCCGGTGAACATCAGCGCGCCTCCCGAAACGGGGCGGCGGCCAGGCAGGCAATGGACATGAACGTTCTCCGCGTGAGGAATGGCGAGAACGCCCCAAGGCATGAGGCCGGCGCATGCAAGCGCCGAACCGTCTTCGCTTTATCCGGACTTTCCGGCAGCGCTGACCTGCTGCCGACCGTCGGCTCCGGCATTCGACCGGATCTGCTGACCTTTCGCGGCTGCGAAAGCGCTCGCGGGCTTGTTCTTGCGAACCTACCGCCGGTGGGGAATTGCGCCCCGCCCTGAAGACGTTGCCGGCGGCGAAGCCGGCGCGCGCATTATAGCGCCGCCGGGCGCAGCAGCAGGCGCTGGTCCGCGCCGATCATGCGCCGGTCGATGATGCGCCAATCGTGTCGTTCCGACATCCACGCCAGTGGTGTCAGGTTCAGCAGCGGCCGCGCCGTATCGCCCAGCAGTGTCGGCGCGACATACAGCAGCAGCTCGTCCACCAGGTCCTGATCGAACAACGCGCCGCACAATACCGGGCCGGCTTCGACCTGCAATTCGTTGATCTGGCGTTCGGCAAGCAAACGCAAAACCGTTGCGAGATCGATCCGGCCGCGCGCGTCGAGCATCACTTCGACGAGTTCGGTGCGCCGGTAACGATCGTCTTCCGGCTTCGCGCCCGGCGCGTGCAGTACCAGCGTGGGCGTGTTGCCGTCGAGCAAATGCGCATCCGTTTGCAGCGCGTCGAGGCGCGCGTCCAGCACCACGCGCCAAGGGGGGACGAAGCTTCTCCCCTCTCCCGCCGGGAAAAGGCGGCGGGAGGCCGAGCGCGAAGCGCTCCCCGAAGGGGCGGGTGAGGGTTCGGATTCATCGCGACGAACCCGTTCCGCCGAACCCTCACTCCTGCCCCTCTCCCGAAGGGAGAGGGGTTCGAGAGCATCCAGCCGCACCGTCAGGCGCGGATCGTCCGCACGCGCGGTGCCCGCGCCGGTCAGGATCGCCGAGCTGCGCGCGCGCCAGCGTTGCACGTCCGCGCGTGCCGGTTCGCCGGTGATCCATTTCGACTCGCCATTGGCGAGCGCGGTGCGTCCGTCCAGGCTCATGGCAAGTTTCACCCGCACCCAGGGCCGGCCACGTTCGAAGCGCGAGAAGAAACCGCGATTCAATTCGCGCGCCGCATCGCGCATCAGTCCACCCGCGACGTCGATGCCGGCTTCGCGCATCCGCCGGATGCCCGTGCCGGCCACCTTCGGATTCGGATCCCCCGAGGCGAACACCACGCGCGCGATGCCCGCTTCGATCAACGCGTCCGCGCAGGGCGGCGTGCGGCCGTAGTGCGAACAGGGTTCAAGGGTGACGTACGCCGTTGCACCGCGCGCGCGTCGGCCCGCGGCGCGCAGCGCGAAAACCTCCGCGTGTGCTTCGCCAGCGCGCTGGTGCCAGCCTTCGCCGATGATTTCATCGCCGTGCGCGATCACGCAGCCGACGCGCGGGTTGGGTTGGGTCGTGAACAGGCCCCGCGCGGCGAGGCGCAGCGCGCGCGCCATCAGGGCATGATCAGTTGCGGAAAAGTCGCTCAAACCCTTTTTGTCCCGTAAAAATCATGGCGTGCTTTTTTGCTCGCCACTCCGGACGCCGCGCAGCGGCGATCCGGAGTCCAGCACTTTGCCCTTGTTGCTCAAAGACACCGGGTTCCCGCTTGCGCGGGAATGATGACCGTGGAAGTCACCAAGTCGAACCTGAAAAGCGCTTTCTACCGCTTCTTGTTCTTGTCGATCGGCACCACCGCGCCGCCGATCAGCGGCAGCTGGCTTTCACTGGGCGGCAGTTCGTGCTCGAGCCGGTCGAGTTCCTCCCGGAAATCCGCGACGTCCTCGAACGAGCGGTACACCGAGGCATAACGCACGTAGCCGACGTGGTCGAGCTTGCGCAGTTCCGCCATCACCAGTTCGCCGATCCGGCGCGACGGCAGTTCGCGTTCGGTGGAAACACGCAACTGCCGCACCACCGCGCGCACCGCCGCTTCGATCCGCTCCTCGGTGACCGGCCGCTTGTGCAGCGCGCGATCAAACCCGGTGCGCAGCTTGCGCGCATCGAACGCCTCTCGCCGGCCGTCGCCCTTGATGATCGCGGGCAGCTTCAATTCGACCGTCTCCACCGTCGAGAACCGCTCGCCGCACGACGGGCATTCACGGCGCCGGCGGATGGTCGAGCCTTCCTCCGAAACGCGCGAATCGATCACGCGGGTGTCGATGTTCTGGCAGAACGGGCAGTGCATTATTCGTGGGTGGCTACGCCGAAGCAGTGCGAATAACCATCGTCATCCGTGACAAAGAACTCGGTCTGGCCGTAATCCCGTTCCACGAGCCTGGAAACCGGATAACCGAGCGCGGCAAGCCGCTCCCTCAGCGCATGAATGTCATCGGGCGCCCAGTACAACCTGAGGCCCTCGTAATTATCAGGCCTGGCGGGTGAACCCGCGCGTCGATTGAGCCAAAAGTACAACCTTTCGTTGTGGACCATGCATCCCACGAGGCGTCCGTCCTTTCTCATGGGGCGGTCGATGGAGAAACCCAGGCCTTCCGTCCAGAACCGAAGGCTTTTCTCCAGATCGGCGCTTGGAACGACAACGGTGCACGATTTGACGAGCATGGGTGCTCCCACGGCGGCGAGTGGCCCCTATCCGTAAACCGGAAACTTCGCGCATTGTGCGTTCACCAGCGCGCGCACGTTGTCGATCACCTTCTCGTCGTTTGGCGCGTCCAGCACGTCGGCGACCCAACCGGCCAGTTCGACGCAATCGGCTTCCTTGTAGCCGCGCGTGGTGACGGCCGGCGTGCCGATGCGAAGGCCGGAGGTGACGAACGGCTTCTGCGGATCGTTCGGCACCGCGTTCTTGTTGACGGTGATGTGCGCGCGGCCCAACGCGGCTTCCGCATCCTTGCCGGTGATCGGCTTGCCGATCAGGTCGACCAGGAACAGATGATCCTCGGTGCCACCCGACACGATCTTGTAGCCGCGATCGATGAGGGTCTTTGCCATCGCCTTGGCGTTCTTCACCACTTGCTGCTGGTACGCCTTGAACGAAGGTTCCAGCGCTTCCTTGAACGCGACGGCCTTCGCGGCGATCACGTGCATCAGCGGGCCGCCCTGCAAACCGGGAAATACGATCGATTGCAGTTTCTTGACGATGTCTTCGGCGTGCTCGCCCATCGCGGAATTCTTCGCGACGATCAGGCCGCCCCGCGGACCGCGCAGGGTCTTGTGCGTCGTCGACGTCACCACGTGCGCGTGCGGCAGCGGCGACGGATACACGCCCGCGGCGACGAGCCCGGCAACGTGTGCCATGTCCACGAACAGGTAGGCGCCGACCTTGTCGGCGATCGCGCGGAAGCGTGCCCAGTCCATCACCTGCGAATACGCGCTGAATCCCGCCACGATCATCTTCGGCTTGTGTTCGAAGGCGAGTTTCTCGACCGCGTCGTAATCGACCAGCCCCTGGTCGTTCACCCCGTATTGCACGGCGTTGAAGAGCTTGCCGGACAGGTTCGGCCTGGCGCCGTGGGTCAAATGTCCGCCGTGCGCCAGCGACATGCCGAGGATGGTGTCGCCCGGCTGCAGCAACGCGAAATAAACGGCCTGGTTGGCCTGCGAACCCGAATGCGGCTGCACGTTGGCGTAGTCGCAATCGAACAATTGCTTCAGCCGCTCGATCGCGAGCGCCTCGGCCACATCGACGTACTGGCAGCCGCCGTAGTAGCGCTTGCCCGGATAGCCTTCCGCGTACTTGTTGGTCAGCACGCTGCCCTGCGCTTCCATCACCCGCGGGCTCGCATAGTTTTCCGACGCGATCAGCTCGACGTGGTCTTCCTGGCGCTGCTTTTCCTCCATGATCGCCTTCGCCAATTCGTCGTCGTAACCGGCAATCCGCATTTCGTGGCTGTACATCGCGATCCTCTGGCTGGACTTCGAAGGCAACGTGCGATTCTAGCCGTTTTGTCCGTCTGCGGCGTCCGGCAACGCGCGCCGGTACAGCGCCGACACCATCACGTAGCTGATGATCATGAGCAGCAGCCACGACCCGATCTTTTCCGGCGGCACCATCTGCCAGGCGCGATGCTGCGCGGGATACATCCACGCGCGGGTGAAGGTGCCGAGGTTCTCGGCGAACCAGATGAACAGCGCGACCAGCATGAAACCGAGCAGCAGCGGCATCCGGCGATAGCGGCGGCGCACCCGGTAATGCACCTGGCATGGCCCGAACATCCAGGCCACCGCGACGAACAGCAGCCAGCGGAAATCCAAACCGTAGTGGTCGGCGAAGAAGTTCAGGTAGATCGCGGCCGCCAGCAGCGCGGTGTGGCTCCAACGCGGATGACCAGTGAAACGAAACTCGAACAGCCGCCATACCCGCGCAAGATAGCTGCCGACCGAGGCATACATGAAGCCGGTGAACAGCGGCACGCCGCCCACGTGCAGGATCGAAGCGCCGGGATAAATCCACGATCCGGTCGCGGTCTTGAACAGTTCCATCGCCGTGCCGGTGACGTGGAACAGCACGATCACCGCGGCCTCGCGACGCGTTTCCAGACCGGTCGCCAACAGCGCGGCCTGGATCGCGACGGCCATCAGCGTCACGAAGTCGTAGCGCCCGAGCCGCGCATCGGCGGGCCAGAACATCCAGGTCGCGATCAGCAGCGCCAGCATCAGCCCGCCGAACAGGCACGCCCAGGCCTGTTTCACCCCGAACCAGAACAGTTCGTGCACGAATACGGTGAACCTGCCGCCGCGCGACGCGCGCGCCGCGATGCGCCGATCGATGCCGTGCCAGCCCAGCCGGGCTGCACGCAGGGCGGCGATCATGGCGTGTCCCCGCTCGAATCGATCCGGCGCATGGCGTTCCTCGGATTCCACGAGCGATATTACCGATCGCCGGCACCTTGCGCTTGGCGTCGATGGCTTCGACACGCCATAATGCGCGGTTCTACCCGAGTCGCCCTGCACGCAGGAAGTGCGTGCGGAATCCACATGGGTGCCGGCTTCCGGCGCGCACCCACGGCGTGGATCAAAGACTGTCGGGATCGCGGCCTTCGCCGCGATGACGAACGCAAGAGAGAGTCGCCCGTGCAGTACATCTACACCATGATCGGCGTGTCCAAGATCGTCCCGCCCAAGCGCGAGATCATCAAGGACATTTCGCTTTCCTTTTTCCCTGGCGCCAAGATCGGCCTGCTGGGCCTGAACGGCGCGGGCAAGTCCACCGTGCTGCGGATCATGGCCGGCGTGGACACCGACTATCAGGGCGAAGCGCGTCCCGCGGCCGACATCAACATCGGTTACCTCGCGCAGGAACCGCAGCTCGATCCGGACAAGACGGTGCGCGAAACGGTTGAGGAAGGTTTGGCGGCAATCCTGGGCGCGCAGAAACGTCTCGACGAGATCTATGCGGCCTACGCCGAGGAAGGCGCGGATTTTGACGCACTGGCCGCCGAGCAGCAGAAGCTCGAGAACATCCTGGCGGCGGGCGACGCGCACACCATGGAGATGCAACTGGAAGTCGCAGCCGACGCGCTGCGCCTGCCGCCATGGGACGCGAAGATCGGAACGCTCTCGGGCGGCGAAAAGCGCCGCGTCGCGCTGTGCCGCCTGTTGTTGTCCAAACCCGACATGCTGCTGCTGGACGAGCCCACCAACCACCTCGACGCGGAATCGGTCGACTGGCTGGAACAGTTCCTGCACGACTATCCCGGCACCGTGGTCGCGGTCACCCACGACCGCTACTTCCTCGACAACGCGGCCGAGTGGATCCTGGAACTCGACCGCGGCCGCGGCATCCCATGGAAGGGCAATTACTCGTCGTGGCTGGAACAGAAGGATGAGCGCCTGAAGCAGGAAGCCTCGACCGAAAAGGCACGGCAGAAGGCGATCCAGAAGGAACTGGAATGGGTGCGTTCGGCGGCCAAGGGCCGCCAGTCCAAGGGCAAGGCGCGCCTGAACCGCTTCGAGGAATTGAACGCGATCGACTACCAGCGCCGCAACGAGACCAATGAAATCTTCATCCCGCCGGGCGAGCGCCTGGGCAATGAGGTGATCGAGTTCAAGCATGTCTCGAAATCGTTCGGCGACCGCTGCCTGATCGACGACCTCTCGTTCAAGATCCCGCCCGGCGCGATCGTTGGCGTGATCGGACCGAACGGCGCCGGCAAATCCACCTTCATGAAGATGGTGATGGGCAAGGAGCAGCCCGACTCCGGCGAAATCGCGCTGGGCAAGACCGTGAAGCTCGCCTACGTCGACCAGTCGCGCGGCATGCTCAACGACAAGCACAACGTGTGGCAGGAAGTCTCCGGCGGGCTCGATATCCTGAAGATCGGCAATTTCGAAATCCAGTCGCGCGCCTACATCGGCCGTTTCAATTTCAAGGGCTCCGATCAGCAGAAGATCGTCGGGCAATTGTCCGGCGGTGAACGCGGCCGCCTGCACCTCGCCAAGACCTTGCTCGAAGGCGGCAACGTGCTGCTGCTGGACGAACCATCGAACGACCTCGACGTCGAAACCCTGCGCGCGCTGGAAGAGGCGCTGCTGGAGTTCCCCGGCTGCGCGATCGTGATCTCGCACGACCGCTGGTTCCTCGACCGCATTGCGACCCACATCATCGCCTTCGAAGGCGATTCGCACGTCGAGTTCTTCGCCGGCAACTACAACGAATACGAAGCCGACAAGAAGCGCCGCCTCGGCGAGGAAGCCGCGAAGCCGCATCGGGTGAAGTACAAGAAGCTGGCTTGAAAAGCGGGACGCGGATAAAGCCTTAATCATGTCGTCATTCCGGGGCCGCGCGAAGCGGAAGCCGGAATGACGAGTTGTTTCCCGCCACGACGCAGCTCAAAGCTGCGCGAAAATCTCCCGCATTGCCGAGTCGTCGCGTTTGTAGTTCGGTCCGGGTTTCTCGAAGCGCTCATCGAGCAATTGCAGCGCGCTGATCTTCGACACGTCGAACAGCGGCTCGGGCTGGCTTCCGCCTTCCAGTTGATGCGCGCGCAGCAGCTCCGTGCCGCGGTGGCCGATGCCATGGCACTGCGGTTCGACCAGCCGGCTGACCCCGTGATAGGTGAAGCGCAGGCGGCGCTTCTCGCGGATGGCTCGATCGATCGGATCCATGGCTGCCACGCGAGTTTCCCGCCCACACGACTCGCATGCAACGTGGGGTGGTAGATTTCCGCCATTCCCGTTGCGCGGCTTCGGAGCCGCCCATGCGATGACCGACACCGGATCCGCCATCGACCTGTCGCGCCGCCGCGTGCTGCGTGCAACGGGCTTGTCGCTTGCGACGATCACCTTCGGTACATTCACGGGCACCCGCGCATTCGCAGCCATGCAGCCAACCAGAAGCTCCAAGCCGGCATCGAAGCTCATCCTGCTGGGCACCGCCGGCGGTCCGACACCCAAGGTCGACCGTTCGGCGCCGGCGAACGCGATCGTGGTCGGCGACGACATCTACGTCGTCGATTGCGGCAACGGCGTGGCGCGGCAGATGGTGAAAGCCGGCCTCGATCTCGGCCGCCTCCGCGACGTGTTCATCACCCACCAGCATTCCGACCACAACGCGGACTACGGCAACCTGCTGCTGCTCGCCTGGGCCACCGACCTGCACACGCCGGTCAATACCTACGGTCCGCCTCCGCTGAAACGGATGACGGAACTGTTCCTGGAAATGGATGCCTACGACATCGGCATCCGCGAAAAGGACGAGGGCCGGCCGCCGCTGGCGCCGCTGATCCGCGCGCACGAGATTACCCGCGGCGGCGCGGTGATGCACGACGACAACGTCAAGGTCACGGCGGCCCTGGTGGAACATCCGCCGGTGACGCCGGCGTTCGCGTACCGTTTCGATTGCCACGATCGTTCGATCGTGTTTTCGGGCGACACGCGTCCTTCCGAAAGCCTGGTCGAACTCGCCCGCGGGGCGGACATCCTGGTCCACGAGGTGATCGACCTGCACGCGATCGACCAAGTCGTGAAGGACGAAGCGACCGCCACGCGCCTGCGCGCGCACCTCGAAGCCGCCCACACGCCGATGTCCGAAGTCGGGCAGATCGCCGCCGAGGCGGGCGTGAAAACCCTGGTGCTGAACCACTTCGTTCCGGGTACGCCGCCGATCCCGGATTCGGTGTGGTATGACGCGGTGCGGCCGCATTTCAAGGGCCGACTCGTCATTGGCCACGACCTGATGGTGCTCTGACCAGAAGACAGCCGCAATCCGCTGGTGCGATCCTCACGCACAAACAAGCGACCTCCGGTGGAGAGGAGAAGACCCATGCCGCGTTGCGCTCATCGCGCTTCCGGCGGCAACAATTCCATCGCCATCACGATCGCATCTTCGCGGCCGCGCCGCGCCGGGTAGTAACCCGGCCGGCGGCCGATCTCGTTGAACCCGGCGCGCTCGTACATCGCGTGCGCGAGTTCGTTGGAGGGCCGCACTTCCAGGAACACCCGTTCGGCGTGATGCCAGCGCGCGAGGTCGAGCATCCGCTTCAGGAGATACGCGCCGTGCCCGCGCCCCTGGTGCAACGGCGCCACGCAGACGTTGAGGATATGCGCTTCACCCGCCCCGACCGAAAGGATTCCGTAACCGATGATGGCGCTGCCCTGCTCCAGCACCCAGCAGTGGTGGCCATTGTCGAGGCAGCTTCGGAAAATTCCGCGCGACCACGGAAATTCGTAGGCGGCGGCTTCGATGTTGGCGACCGCCGAAATGTCCTCGTGCGTCATCGGACGCATCGCGGGCTGCAGCGGCGCGACCGCGACCATGTCAGCCGTTCCCGCGCCCCAGCGCCCGCATTTGTTCCCACAGCAGGCGCTTGCGTTCGCGGTCCATGTGCAAGACCGTCAACGGATCGGCGCGCAGCACCCGCAACATCGGCACGCCTTCGGGCAACGGTGCGGCACCGAACACCATCACGGCGGCGCTTGGATCTTCCGCCACGTCGCACACGCGCACACGCTGCAGTCCTGCCTTGCCGACCGCTTCGGTCAGCGCCGCATACATGTTACGGATGAGCGGATCGTCGAGTTCCGCCGGGTCGGGGTGCAAGGCGAGGCGGCGGATCGAAGTCTTTTCCGGCGCCGCGGCGGGCACGGCCGGCACGGCGCGCGGCCCCGGTTCGGCGACGGCCGCAGGCATCGATGCAAGGTTCTCCACGGACAACGGCCGACGCAGGCGCAGCGGCTCGACGCCCAGTGCACGCAGCCGGCGTTGCCGCAGCGCGGGCATCACCTCACTCATGCGGATGCGCCTCCGTCTGCGCGCGCCGGCGCGCCATGCGCAGGCGCCGGCGCGAGGCGCGGCTGCGCAGGCCCCACAACGTGATCACGATACCCGACAACGCATAAGCCGTGGCGAGCGCCAGCAGCACCAGGGCGGTATTCAGCGTCAGCGCCACGATGATCAGCACCGCCAGGATGATCCACACGAACGGCACGCGATCGTTGACCGGCAGCGTCTTGAAGCTGAAATAACGCACCCGGCTCACCATCAACAGGCCGGCAACCACCGCAAGGATCGGCGTGAAGAAGCACAACCACTGCCCCTCGATGCCGAAGTTCTGCATGGTCCACACGAACGACATGCACAGCCCGGCGGCGGCCGGGCTGGCGAGTCCCTGGAAGTAGCGTTTGTCGGCCACGCCGACCTGGGTGTTGAAGCGCGCAAGCCGCAATGCCCCGCAGGCGGCATACAGGAACGCCGCGCACCAGCCGACCTTGCTCCACACCGGGCCGTAGTCGCGCAGGTATTGCAGCGACCACGTGTACATCACCAGCGACGGCGCCAGCCCGAAGCTGACCAGGTCCGAAAGCGAGTCGTACTGCACGCCGAATTCGCTCTGGGTGCCGGTCAGGCGCGCGACGCGGCCATCCATGCCATCCAGCAGCGCGGCCACGAACACCGCGATCGCAGCGTGCGTGTAGAACCCCAGGAACGCAGCCACGATCGCGTAGAAGCCGGCAAACATCGCGCCGGTCGTGAACAGGTTCGGCAGCAGGTAAATGCCGCGTCGCAAGGGCTTGCGGGGAAGCGTGTCGGTCATGCGGAGGATCGGATCGAGCCTGCCTGCAGTTTAGCGGATGCCTCCACGGGCGGCGCCGGAACAATCGTGACAGCCGTCCGGATGCGGCGCGGCGGCTGTGGCATACTCGCGCCACCCTTTCCGGCGCTTCAGGGGACCTTCCATGAACATGCGAAACTTCGCCGCCGCGGCGGCCCTCGGTCTTTCACTGGCGTGCATCGCCGGTTTCGCGAGCGCGCAGCAGATCTACAAGTGGAAGGACGCCAATGGCGTGACCCATTTCTCGCAGACGCCGCCCTCGTCGGGCACGCATTACACGAAAATGCACCTGGCCGGCGAGCCGGATGTTTCTTCCAATCCGCCTGCCGCGGACACCGACAACACCCAACCCGGCAACAGCGCCCCGCAACAGGCTGCATCCGGCGGCACGCAGCCCGACACGCCCTCCAACCGGGCCGAGCTGTGCAAGCAATTGAGCACCAACATCAGCCTGCTGCGCAGCAAGCAGCCGGTGGTCACCGGCGGCGCCGACGGCAAGCAGCAAGTGATGAGCGACAACGCACGCGAAGCACAGCTCGCGACGGCGCAGGCGCAACAGGCGCAATACTGCTCGTCGAAGGGCGCCTGATCGTCCGCGGGCGCGGCGCCGTTCCGTGTAGGTGTAGCGGCTGAAACCCTTTCCGCCGCTACAATTCGGCGTTTTCACGCCGGATAGCACCCCATGCGTTTGTCCCGATTCCACCTCGCCACCACCCGCGAGGCACCCGCCGACGCGGAGATCGTCAGCCACAAGTTGATGCTGCGCGCAGGGCTCATCCGCAAGCTCGCGTCGGGCATCTACACGTGGTCGCCGCTGGGCCTGCGCGTGATGCGCAAGGTGGAAGCCGTGGTGCGCGAGGAAATGAACCGCGCCGGCGCCATCGAGTTGCTGATGCCCACGATCCAGCCGAAGGAACTGTGGGAAGAAACCGGCCGCTGGCAGAAATTCGGCCCCCAGCTTCTGAAAATCAGGGACCGCAAGGAAGCCGAATACTGCTATGCGCCCACCGCCGAGGAAGTGGTGACCGACTTCGCCCGCAACGAATTGCGCAGCTACAGGCAGTTGCCGCTGAACCTTTACCAGATCCAGACCAAATTCCGCGACGAGATCCGTCCACGTTTCGGCGTAATGCGCGCGCGCGAATTCATCATGAAGGACGCGTATTCGTTCGACCTGACGCCCGAAGGCCTGGCCGAATCGTACCGCCTCATGCACGATGCCTACTCGCGAATCTTCACGCGTCTTGGCCTGAAGTTCCGCGCGGTGCAGGCCGACAGCGGTGCGATCGGCGGCAGCGCTTCGCAGGAATTCCACGTCCTCGCGGACTCGGGCGAGGACGCGCTGGCGTTTTCCGACCAGTCCGATTACGCCGCCAACGTCGAGCGCGCCGAAGCGCTGGCGCCGGCCGGTCCGCGTCCCGCGCCCGCACGACCGCTCACGCGCGTCGACACGCCCGCACAGAAAACCATCGAGGACGTCAGCGCGTTCCTCGATGTTTCGCCCGCGCAATGCATCAAGACCCTGATCGTGCGCGGCAACGACGGTCTGGTGGCGTTGTGCCTGCGCGGCGACCATGAAATCAACGAGATCAAGGCCGCGAAATTGCCGGAGCTGCCGGGCGAATCGGTGCTGGCCGACGAGGCCGAGATCGTGAAACGGATCGGTTGCGTGCCGGGTTTCCTCGGCCCGGTCGGCCTGCCCGACGGCATTCCGGTGATCGTGGACCGCGCCGCTGCGGTGGTCGCGGATTTCGTGTGCGGCGGCAACAGCCCCGGCACGCATTACATCGGCGCCAACTGGGAGCGCGACGCGCGCATCACCCGCGTCGAAGACCTGCGCAAAGTGGTCGCGGGCGATCCCTCGCCCGACGGCAAGGGCACGCTCGGCATCGCGCGCGGCATCGAAGTCGGCCACGTGTTCCAGCTCGGCACCAAGTACTCGGAGGCCCTCGGTGCCACGGTGCTGGACGACGCCGGCCAGAACCGCGTGCTGCACATGGGCTGTTACGGCATCGGCATCACGCGCATCGTCGCGGCCGCCATCGAACAAAACCACGACGAGGCCGGCATCATCTGGCCGGAACCGATGGCCCCCTGGCGCGCGGTGGTTTGCGTCATCAATCCGAAGAACAATCCCGAGGTGAATGCGGCGGCCGAATCGCTTTATCAGGAATTGAATGCGCGCGGCATTGAAACCTGCCTCGATGACCGCGGCCTGCGGCCCGGCGCGATGTTCGTGGACCTCGAATTGATCGGCATTCCGCACCGCATCGTGGTCAGTGAACGCGGCCTTGCGGCCGGCACATTCGAATATCGCGGGCGCCGCGACAGCGAAAGCCGCAACCTGGATCGAACTGCTTTATTGAACCTTTTTCCCGGGCATTAACCACGGACAACGCCGATTTTGCAACCGCAATGAATTTGGGTGAAAATGCCGCCGTCATCGGGGCCGATCCCGCGGATTTCTCCGGTCGACACGGTTTTGCATTCAATCAGATCATCGGAGTCAACATGGCCATCGACGTCACCACGCTCAACAAGAAACAGCTGAGGGATCTCATCCGCAAGGCGAACGGACGCATGAAGAATATCGACAAGGAAAGAATCGCCAAGGTCAAGGCCAAGATTGACGCGCTGCTGAAGGCCGAGGGCGTCACCTTCGGGCAGGTTTACGGCAAGAGGCGCGGTGGCAAGACCGGCAAGGTTGCGCCGAAATACCGCAACCCGGCCGGCAGCGAAACCTGGTCTGGCCGCGGCAAGCGCCCGCGCTGGTTCCTGGCTGCACTGAAGAGCGGCAAGAAGGAAAAGGATTTGCTGATCAAATGATGATGATCGGCGACCGGGCTGTCGTGCCCGGTGCCGATACGGCGAGTCCGGTACACGCCCGGACTCGCCTTCGTCGGAATCGCTGCGCGATTCGCGTGCGATCCACCATGGATCGCGATTGCTCCACTCGATT
>DASZTT010000011.1:0-4098 GCA_035547895.1 Rhodanobacteraceae bacterium | reverse complement strand
CGCCAACACCCGCTGCCCATGTCCAGCCACGCCACCGACCTCCACCTTCAAGAAACGCGCCGCCGCCGTACCTTCGCGATCATCTCGCACCCGGACGCCGGCAAGACCACGCTGACCGAGAAGCTGTTGCTGTTCGGCGGCGCGATCCAGATGGCGGGCGCCGTGAAATCGCGCAAATCCGCGCGCCACGCCACATCCGACTGGATGGCGATGGAGAAGGAGCGCGGCATTTCGGTGACCAGTTCGGTGATGCAGTTTCCGTATGAGGGCCGCATCGTCAACCTGCTGGACACGCCGGGCCATGCGGACTTTTCCGAGGACACCTACCGGGTGCTGACCGCGGTCGATTCCGCGCTGATGGTGATCGACTGCGCCAAGGGTGTCGAGGAACGCACGATCAAGCTGATGGAAGTGTGCCGGCTGCGCACCACGCCGATCATGACCTTCATCAACAAGCTCGATCGCGAGGGACGTTCGCCGATCGAATTGCTGGACGAAGTCGAAAGCGTGTTGAAGATCCAGTGCGCGCCCGTGACCTGGCCGATCGGGATGGGCAAGCGCCTGAAGGGCGTGTATCACCTCATCGACGACGAGGTGCACCTGTACGAATCGGGGCGCAACTTCACGCGCCAGGATTCGACGATCCTGAAGGGTCTCGACGATCCGGAACTCCAACAACGCATCGGCGCGGATGCACTGGCGGAACTGCGCGAGGAGCTGGAGCTGGTGCAGGGTGCCTCGCATCCATTCGACGTCGAAAAATACCTCGCCGGCCAGCAGACGCCGGTGTTCTTCGGCTCGGGCATCAACAATTTCGGCGTGCAGCCGCTGCTGGATTTCTTCGTCGAACATGCACCATCGCCGCAGGCACGCGCCACGTCGACCCGCGAAGTGTCGCCCGACGAAGAAAAACTGTCGGGCTTCGTGTTCAAGATCCAGGCCAACATGGATCCGGCCCATCGCGATCGCGTGGCGTTCCTGCGCGTGTGCTCCGGCCGCTACACGTCGGGCATGAAGGCGCTGCAGGTGCGCACCGGCAAGGAAGTGAAGCTGGCCAACGCGTTGACCTTCATGGCCTCCGAACGCGAAATCGCGGAAGAAGCCTGGCCCGGCGACGTGATCGGCCTGCACAACCACGGCACCATCTCGATCGGCGACAGCTTCAGCGAAGGCGAGAAGCTGGTGTTCACCGGCATCCCGAATTTCGCGCCCGAATTGTTCCGCCGCGCGCAGCTGCGCGACCCGTTGAAGATGAAGGCGCTGCGCGCGGGCCTTGCCCAGCTTTCCGAGGAAGGCGCGACGCAATTCTTCCGTCCGCTGATGTCGAACGATTTGATCCTGGGCGCGGTCGGCGTGCTGCAGTTCGACGTCGCCGCATACCGCCTCAAGGACGAATACAACGTCGATTGCGCGTTCGAGAACGTCGGCGTCGTCACCGCGCGCTGGGTGCATTGCGACGACGCTAAAAAGCTGGCCGAATTCCGCGAACGCAACGCCATGCACCTCGCCGTGGATGCCGCCGATCGGCTGGTGTACCTCGCACCTACCCGCGTCAACCTGCAGCTTGCCCAGGAGCGCTGGCCCGACGTGACGTTCACGGATACGCGCGAACACGCGAGCGCGGCGGCCTGATTTCGGCTTCGACAGCCGTACATCCAGGACCGTCACGCGCAAGGCGGGTGCGCCGCCCAGCGGAAACCCTTGGAAGCAGAAGGCGCGCCCGTGGGCGCGGTACTGATGCTGTTCCAGCAGCCCGAGGAGCACGCTACTTTACAGTACAGACAGATTAGCTTTACAATAAATTGGTCTGACTTTACAATCTCCGGATGGCCCAAAACCGTTCCAATCGGATCGATGCCGCGTTGCTCGCCGCAGTCGCAGCCCATCCTCGGGACCTGACCGGCTTCGTCGCATCGCAGTTGGGCGTCAGTAGACAGACTACCGCTGCACGCGCGCGCGCTCTGGTGGAATCCGGATTTCTCGCCCGTTCCGGAACAACACGACCCGCATACGTATTAGGCCCGACGCGCTTCGGCGAGTTCAAATACCCCCTAAAGGGCCTGGCCGAAGACCAGGTGTGGAGCCGTGATGTCGCGCCGCTGCTGAGCAACCTGCCCGCCAACGTCACTGATATCGCACATTACGGGTTGACCGAAATGGTCAACAACGCCATTGACCATTCGGAAGGGCAAAATTTGACGGTCACCGTGATATCCAAGGACGGCGAGACAGATCTTTGGGTCTCAGACGATGGCATCGGCATCTTTCACAAGATCGCCAAGGCGCTCGATTTGCCGGATGAAAGACTCGCGTTGCTGGAGCTGTCGAAGGGCAAGTTCACGACCGATCCCACGCGACATACCGGAGAAGGTGTTTTCTTCACCTCTCGTGCCTTTGACCGTTTCGAAATAGTTTCGGGCGGTCTGTTTTTCGATCACTTGGCGGGCCACGACAAGGATGTCTTGACGGAAGCCAGCCTGAAGCGTGCCCGGTCCGGGACCACGATCATCATGTCGATCGCGACCGATTCACCACGAACGCTGAAGCAGGTGTTCGAGGAATACTCCAGCGGCCCCGACGACTACAGCTTCGCCAAAACCATTGTGCCAGTGAGATTGGCGCAAATCGGCGACGAGAATCTGATTTCACGCTCGCAAGCCAAGCGGCTGATGCAACGTGTGGACCGATTCCAGCACGTCATGCTGGATTTCGAAGGCGTCGCGACCATCGGCCCAGCTTTCGCTGACGAAATATTCCGCGTGTTCGCGCACGAACATCCTGAAGTAGAAGTCGTCGCGACCCATGCCGTACCGGGAGTCCAGCAAATGATCCGGCGCGCCGAGGTCGCACGCGATCAGCAACGCGGAAGCCCATAACGAGCGATTCTTTCGCTAGGCAATGTGCAACGAGCGCTGCGTGTCCGCCCCGCCGTGCACGATTTTCGCGCGCAGCTCCTCGGGATCGAAGTCGTCCACGTTGATGAACTCCGCGGTCGCGCGGCGCAGGCGTTCCAGCATCGCGCGTTCGGTTTCGCTGATCGCACCTTCGCGCTCGGCCTCGACCAGTTGCTCGAAGTAGTCGTGCGACCGGATGGTGCCTGACTTGACCGCCTTCAGGAACTTGCGTTCGATCGGCTCGGCCGCGACCACGTCCGGCAGCAGCGCATGCATCCGCCCGACCGGGTTGTTCTTCGTCTGCGTGAGATAAATGCCTTTCACCAGCGCATCACGCGCGCTGTTGGGCGCGGTGAGGATCGCGGCGACGCGGCGGCCCAGGCGATCGGACGGCGGCACTTCGCGGCGGCCGAACGGAAACACCAGCGTGTGCACCAGCCACGCCACCGGCCGCACCGGGAAATTGCGGATCACGCCGTCCAGCGCCATCTGCATCCGCCACACCGAATCGTGGAAGGCCCACGCCAGCATCGGCCGCTCGGCTTCCGGACGCCCTTCGTCCTCGTAGCGTTTCAGCATCGCCGAGCAGATGTAAAGGTACGACAGCACGTCGCCGAGCCGCGCGGAAATCTTCTCCTTGAACTTCAGCTTGCCGCCCAGCACGCCCATCGCGGTGTCGGCCAGCAGGGCGAGCGCCGCGGAGTAGCGGTTCAACTTGCGGTAGTAGCGCCGCGTGTACGCATCGCCCGGCGCCTTGCCGAACTTCGCGAACGTCAGGCCCAGCACGAACGCGCGCGCGGCGTTGGAAATGCCAAAACCGATGTGGCCGAACAGCGCCGCGTCGAACTGGCGCAGCGCCTTCGCGCGATCGGGTTCATTCACCGCGTGCATCTCCTTCAGCACCCACGGATGGCAGCGGATCGCGCCCTGCCCGAAAATCATCAGGCTGCGGGTCATGATGTTGGCGCCTTCCACCGTGATCGGGATCGGTGCGCCCTGCCACATGCGGCCGAGGTAATTCGATGGCCCCAGCTGGATGCCCTTGCCGCCGTGCACGTCCATCGCGTCCTGGATGACGATGCGGCCGAGATCGGTCGCGTGGCACTTGGCGAGGGCCGAAGCCACCGCCGGTTTCTCGCCGCGGTCCACCGCCGCGGCGGACGCGCGCGACAACGCGGTGACCGCATAGGCGTAGCCACCGATG
>DASZTT010000010.1:0-11972 GCA_035547895.1 Rhodanobacteraceae bacterium | reverse complement strand
TGATGCACGGTATCCGCTAGGACTCCGACGGCATCAGCTTGTCGAGGATGCGCGCCAGCCAGCGGCGCTCCTCCTCGCTCAAGGTCGCGAGGAACTCTTGCTCGTGCGCGCGCGCGCGCGGCGCCACCACGTCGTGGATGCGCCAGCCGGCCGCGGACAATTGCAACACCGAGCGGCGCTTGTCGCCGTGGTGCGTGCGGCGCAATACGCGCCCCTTCGCCACCAGCCGCGCCAGCGCGCGGCTGATCGCCACCTTGTCCATCGCGGTCAAGCGTGCCACCGCGCGCGCCGACAAGCCCTCGCCGTCGTAGCGGGCCAGCACCGCCATCACGCGCCATTCGGTGGTGCCGAGGTCGAAACGCTCGCGGTACTCGCGCGCGATCTCTTCGCTGACCGTGTTGGACACGATCGACAACTGGTACGGGATGAACTTTTCCAGCTCGATGGGCGCGTGTCGAGGCATCCGGCTCACGGTTGCAAATGGTTTCATTTGAAACTATTGTAATGCAATCGTCCCCGATTGCCGGCATTGCCGCAGCTTGCCGGCATCGGAGGAGCTTTCGGTCACCGGCAGCATCCTGGCCATCGAGCCGCCATCGGCCGACTTTCCACGACAGCCCGCCAAACAGATTCCCGGGAGGTTTTCATGAACGCACAACCCAACACCGGCATGCAACCCACCACGTTCGAGAACCCGATGGGCGTGGACGGCTTCGAGTTCGTGGAATTCGCCGCGCCCGACCCGTCGCGGCTGCACGACTTGTTCAAGCGGCTGGGTTTCACCGCCGTCGCAAGACACAAATCGAAGGCCGTCACCCTGTATCGCCAGGGCGATTGCAACCTGCTGGTGAACGAAGAACCCGATTCGTTTGCGGCCGATTTCGCGAAGCGGCACGGCCCGTGCGCGTGCGGTTTCGCGATCCGCTTCTCGCGCCCCGCCGCCGAGGTGCTGAAGGCAACCCTCGGCAACGGCGCGAAGGAAGTGACGCACAAGGCCGATTCTCGCGCCATCGATGCGCCGGTGATCGAAGGCATCGGCGGCTGCATGCTGTACCTCGTCGACCGTTACGGCGACAAGGGTTCGGTGTTCGACGGCTACGAATGGCTGGTGCCGGAAGCGCAGCGCCATCCGAAGGGTTTCGGACTCACCTTCATCGACCACCTCACCCACAATTTGTATTTCGGCGAGATGGCCAGGTGGGCGGATTATTACGAGCGCCTGTTCAACTTCCGCGAGATCCGCTATTTCGACATCAAGGGCGCGAAAACGGGGCTGGTCTCGAAAGCCATGACCGCGCCGGACGGCATGGTGCGCATCCCGCTCAACGAGTCCAGCGATCCGAAGTCGCAGATCAACGAATACCTCGACGAGTACAAGGGCGAAGGCATCCAGCACATCGCGCTGTTCACCGACAACATCTACGACACGGTGGAAGCAATGCGCAATGCCGGCGTCGAGTTCCTCGACACGCCCGATACCTATTTCGAGGTGATCGACGTGCGCGTACCGAACCACGGCGAGGACGTGCCGCGGTTGGCGAAGAACAAGATCCTGATCGACGCCGACATGGAGACGAAACGGAAACTGCTGCTGCAGATCTTCACCCAGAACTGCATCGGCCCGATCTTCTTCGAGATCATCCAGCGCAAGGGCAACGAGGGCTTCGGCGAAGGCAACTTCCAGGCGTTGTTCGAGTCGATCGAGCGCGACCAGATGAAGCGCGGCTTCCTTTGAGAGCTCCGCCATGACTCGACCCTATCTCGCCGGCTTCGGCAACGAACACTCGAGCGAGGCGCTGGAAGGCGCCCTGCCGGTCGGGCAGAACTCGCCCCAGAAAGTGCCGTATGGCCTGTACGCGGAACAACTGTCGGGCACCGCGTTCACCGCGCCCCGGCATGCCAACCGTCGGAGCTGGCTGTATCGGATCCGGCCGGCCGCGTTGCACGGTTCATTCGAAGCCTTCGAGCAGGCAGCGTTCCACAACCGCTTCGACGAAATCCCGACGCCGCCCGACCAGATGCGCTGGAGCCCGTTCGCGCTGCCGGACGTGCCGACCGATTTCGTGGACGGGCTGTTCACGATGGGCGGCAACGGTTCGGCCGCTGCGCAAACGGGCGTCGGCATCCACCTGTACGCCTGCAACCAGTCGATGCAGGGCCGGTTCCTTTACGACGCCGACGGCGAATTGCTGGTCGTACCGCAGCAGGGCCGGCTGCGGATCGCGACCGAACTCGGCGTGCTCGAAATCGAACCGCAGCAGATCGCACTGGTTCCGCGCGGCGTGCGCTTCAAGGTGGAATTGCCCGACGGCAGCGCGCGCGGCTACGTGTGCGAGAACTTCGGCGCGCCGCTGCGGCTGCCGGAACTGGGCCCCATCGGCTCCAACTGCCTCGCCAATGCACGCGATTTCGAAGCGCCGCTCGCGGCCTACGAGGACGTGGAAGGCGACTTCGAGCTGATCGCCAAGTTCCAGGGCAACCTGTGGCGCGCGCCGATCGACCACTCGCCGCTGGACGTGGTGGCGTGGCACGGCACGCACGCGCCGTATCGCTACGACCTGCGCCGCTTCAACACCATCGGTTCGATCAGCTACGACCATCCCGACCCATCGATCTTCACGGTGCTGACCTCGCCCAGCGACACGCCCGGCACCGCGAACATGGACCTCGCGATCTTCCCGCCGCGCTGGCTGGTGGCCGAGCATACGTTCCGCCCACCGTGGTTCCACCGCAACATCGCATCCGAATTCATGGGCCTGATCCACGGCGAATACGACGCCAAGGACGCCAGCGCCGGCGGCGGTTTCGTGCCCGGCGGCGCGTCGCTGCACAACTGCATGAGCGGGCATGGCCCCGACGCCGCGAGCTACGCGAAGGCGCTGGCGGTCGACACGTCGAAGCCGCAGCACGTCCTCGACACCATGGCTTTCATGTTCGAGACGCGCCGCGTGATCCATCCGACCCGGCAGGCACTCGACGCACCGCAACGCCAGCGCGATTACCAGCAGTGCTGGCAGGGCCTCGCCAAACATTTCGATCCGTCGCGACGCTGAGCAAAGGCACGACATGAAACTCGCAACCCTCAAAGAAGGAGGCCGGGACGGAACCCTCATCGTCGTCAGCCGCGACCTTGCGCACGGCGTGCGCGCCACCGGCATCGCGCCGACCTTGCAGGCCGCGCTGGACGACTGGCAGGACACCGCGCCACGGCTGCACGCGCTGTACGACGCGCTGTGCCTGCATCGCCACAAGGCGGTCGAGCACGCCTTCGAATTGGACTTCGCTTCGCTGGCGGCGCCATTGCCGCGCGCGTATGAATTCGTCGACGGTTCGGCGTACCTGCCGCACGTCGAACGCGTGCGCCGCGCGCGCGGCGCGACGGTACCGGAAACGTTCTACACCGATCCGCTGATGTACCAGGCCACCAGCGCGGGTTTCCTGGGGCCGCGCGATCCAGTGCGCGTGCCCAGCGAGGATTACGGCATCGACCTCGAAGCCGAGGTCGTGGTGGTGACCGACGACGTGCCGATGGCGGTGACACCGGAACGCGCGTCGCACCACATCCAGCTGGTCGGCCTGGTCAACGACGTCAGCCTGCGCAACCTGATCCCGGCCGAACTCGCCAAGGGTTTCGGTTTCCTGCAGTCCAAGCCGCGCTCGGCACTGTCGCCGGTGTTCGTGACGCCCGACGAACTGCGCGACGCATGGCGCAACGACAAGGTGCACCTGCCGATGCGCACCTGGATCAACGGCCAGTGGTTCGGCGAAGCCGAGGCCGGCGAAGACATGCAATTCAACTTCGCGCAACTGGTCGCGCACGCCGCCAGGACGCGCCCGCTCGCCGCGGGCACGCTGGTCGGCTCCGGCACCATCGCCAACCAGGACACTTCGCGCGGCGCATCGTGCCTTGCCGAACAACGCACCGTCGAAAAGCTGCGCGACGGCGAGGCGGTCACGCCCTTCCTGAAGTACGGCGACACCGTGAAGATCGACATGCACGACATCGACGGCAATTCGATCTTCGGCGCCATCGAACAACGCATCGAACCTCCGCAAGCCTGAACCCCGCGCCACGCTAAACTTGCCGCATCAACGACGGCTGCGGCGCCCGCGCGCGCCGGACATCCTCATGGATTCGCATTCGTCACAATCCGGCGCATCCGCGCGCCGCACGGGCATGCCAAGCAACGACGGCGATGCCGATCATTTCTGCTCGAGCTGCGCGTTTGCGGAAGCCTGCTCCGTCGCGGGCTACGGCAAACCCGAACTCAACGACCTGCATTGCCTGGTCGAACACATCGGCCCGTTCGAGCCGGGGCAGCGCATCTTCCGCGCGGGCGACGCGTTCCGTGCGCTGTTCGCGGTGCGCACCGGCATGATCAAGACCACCCTGGTGGATTCCGAAGGCCGCGAACAGGTGCTGGGCTTCTACCTGCCGGGCGAACTGGTCGGCCTGGATGCGATCTATCCGGAACACTATCCGTGCGACGCGATCGCGCTGGAAACCACCGAGTGCTGCCGCTTCTCGTTCCCGGCAATGAGCGCGCTGGCGGCGCGCCAGCCGAAGATCCAGCAGCACCTGTTCCGCCTGCTCTCGAAGGAGCTGGGTTCCGCCACGCTGCTGGCGGGCGATCACTCCGCGGACGAACGCCTGGCGGCATTCCTGGTCGATCTGGGTGACCGTTACGCCTCGCGCGGATCGTCCGGCACGCAGTTCCGGCTGAGCATGGCGCGCGCCGACATCGCCAATTACCTGCGCCTCGCGCCGGAAACCGTCAGCCGCGTGCTGGGCCGCTTCCGCGAACAGAAGCTCATCGCGATCGACGGCCGCAAGGTCGAGCTGCTCGACCTGCCGCGCCTGCGCGGGCTGGCGCGCTGTGTCCTCAATCTCTGACCGCACGGCCTGACCGGAATCAACGCGCGCCGGCACGGCCGCGTGCATACTGCACGGCCCTCCCGTCCGACGACCCGACATGGCCGCATGGTTCCCGCAAATCCTCTGGATCCACATCGGCTGCGTGATCGCATCCGGGACGTTGTTTTTCAGCCGCGGCTGCATGATGCTGGCGGGCCTGCCGGCGGCGAATCACGGTGCGCTGCGGCGCATCTCGGTGCTGATCGATTCGCTGCTGCTGGCCGCGGCGATCGTGCTGACCACGATCATCCACCAATACCCGTTCGTGCAGGCGTGGCTCACCGTCAAGGTGATCCTGCTGGCCGTCTACATCGTGCTGGGCGTGTTCGCCTTGCGGCGCGGACGCACGCGCGCGACCCGCGCAGCCTGCTTCGCCGCGGCGATGGTCGTGTTCCTGTTCATCGTCACGGTCGCGCGCACCCAGAATCCGATGGGCGTGTTCGCGAACCTGTAACGTGCGTCATGCCGCCTTCGCGGCCGGCTCGATGCGGGTGTGCGCCGGCGGCTGGCGATCCATGAAGCCGAGCGCGTGGCACCAGCCCATCACGTGCACGCCCCTTGCGCGCTGCTCGTCGCGGATCGAATCGCGCAGCTCCACCATCTTCGTCCAGTGCACCTTCGGCCGATAGTGATGTTCGGCGTGGAAGCCGTTGTACAGCCAGATCCAGTTGTAGAACTTGTTATAGGTGGAGACGCCCCACGCGATCGGCTGGTCGGGATCGCCCTTCAGGTGTTCGTAGTAGCCGTTCAACGACGACAGCGAATGGCCGAGGTAGTAGAACGGCACCAGGCACAGGAACGCGCGCCAGTCGTAGATTAGGCAGGCGAGATACACGACGACGACGGTCGCGATCTCGATGCGGATCCAGCGCGCAAGGTGCGGCCACTTCTTCTTGACGCGCGTGTAGCACTCACCGATGTCCTCACGGAAGTAGGAATAGAACGTGTACGTCCACACGCTTTCCGGCTTGCCGTCCTTGCCGTGGCGATAGATCGAAAGCGGATCGATGGTGGTGCCGTCCTTGACCCGATCCATGTTGCCGACATGGTGGCGCAGGTGCACGTGCTTGTAGAACTCCTGGCTGAAACCGTCGGTCAGCGAGAACAGGAAACTGTACGCGCGGTTCAACCACTCCCACTTGAAGAACGGGTTGTGGATGAAGTTGTGGCTGGTGGAATTGATCGACCACGAGATCGAAATCGAATACACGCACGCACAGGGAATCCACAGCCACCACGGCGTCGAGTGGAAGCCGAAAAACAGCCAGGCGAGGAACGCGGCGTGGCCCAGCACCATCAGGACAGGGATCACGTCCCAGCCGGTGTAGGCGAAGAAAAGACGACGTGGTTTGGGCGTTGCGGTATTCATTGCAGCGGGCGTGAACCGGGGGCGGCGCCGCGGCGCGACAGGTGCGGGTTCTCATTTTACGACGTTGCGCGGCGCGCCATGCAAAGCCTCGCGAAAGGTGGTTCAGGCAGGATGCCGGCCGGCTTCCTGCCCGCGGCCGGGCGAACATTCCGGCACCGGGAAAAGCGATACTTGTGCCATGCCCGTCCACCTTCGCATCCTCGACACCGACGGCAGCGTCGATGCCAACGCCCTGGCCACGGCTGCGCCCTGGGCTTCGGTCACGCGTGTCGACCTGCGCGACCTCGGTCCGTCGTTGCGGCTGTGGAGCCGCCGCAGGAACATCGATGCGGCGCGCGCGCGGATCGCCGCCGCGGCGGACCCGCGCCCGTCGATCACGTTCATGGGTTCGGGCGACTTCCATCACCTCGCCGCGCTGCTGGCCGAACGCGTCGCAGAACCCTTCACGCTGCTGCACTTCGACAACCATCCCGACTGGGTGCGGCTGGCGCCGCGCTGGCATTGCGGGTCGTGGATCAATCGCGTGCTGGCGCTGCCGAACCTGCAACGCGTGGTGACCGTCGGCTGTTGCAGTGACGATCTCGTCGATCCCGGCCGCAAGGGCGGCAACCTGCCGGCGCTCGCTTCGGGCCGGCTCGCGTTGTTCCCGTGGCAGCACGAAGCTTCGCGCGTGCGCCGCCGCGTTGCGGACGGGCCGGGACACGCCTGGCGCGACGGCCACATTCACTGGAACAATCTCGCGGACATTCCGTTGCCGCAGGCCATCGACGCCATGCTTTCGTCGATTCCCACCGAAGCCATCTGGATCACGATCGACAAGGACGTGCTGCCCGAACACGAGGCGCTGACCAACTGGGACCAGGGCCGGATGCCGCTGGCGGCGCTGCTCGCGATGCTGCGTGCCGCCGGGCAACGCAAGCGCGTGCTCGGCGCGGACGTCTGCGGCGAATACTCGCCGCCGCGGCACGCCAACTGGCTGAAGCGCATCGAATCGAAAATGGACCAGCCGCCACGCGATGTCGCCGACCGGCAAATGATCGAAGGCAATGTTCGCACCGACTGCGCGCTGGCGCAAACCCTGTTCGAGGCCTGCGCCAGCGCATGATCGAAACCATTGCCCACTCTTCCATCGACGCCATCGCGGCCGCCGACTGGAACCGCCTGTTTCCGCACGAGCTGGAAGACCACGCCTACCTGCGCGCGATCGAACGCGCGGGCCTCGCGGGATTCCGCTACCTGTATTTTGTGGTGCGCGACGGCGATCGCTTGCTGGCCGCGGCGCCCGCCTTCGCCACCGACTACCGCCTCGACACGACTGTGCAGGGCGGCCTGCGCCGCGCCACCGAAAAATTGGCGAGCCTGTTCCCGCGCCTGCTGCGCATCCCGATGCTGTCGCTGGGTTCACCGGTGACCGAACGTTGCCGCGTGGGTTTCGCGCCCGATTCGATGCCGGCGCAACACGCGGCGTGGCTGGACGCGATCCTCGCGCAGATGGAAACGGTCGCCGCCAGGGAAAAGTTCGGCATGCTTGCGGTCAAGGACGCGCCGCTGGACGAACCCATGTGGCAACAAACCTGCCCGCGGCACGGGCTGCGTGCCCTCCCCGGCTTGCCGGGCGCGACGCTCGAAATCCCCTGGCGTGACCTGGACGGCTACCTCGAATCACTCGGCGCCTCCACGCGCAAGGATCTGCGCCGCAAATGGCGCACGAGCACGGCGTTGAAGATCGAATGGCGCACCGACCTCCACGGCATCGCGGACGACGTGCAGCGGCTGTATCGGGAAACCCTGGCGCGGGCGGACCTGTCCTTCGAGGAATTGACGCCGGCCTATTTCGAAAACGTGCTGCGCGACATGCCGGGACGCGCGTTCTGCGTGACGTATTCGGAAGACGGCAAGCTGCTCGCGTTCAACCTGGTGCTGCGTGATTCCGAACGCCTGCTCGACAAGTTCCTCGGCATGGACTACGCGGCGATGGACCGCTACAACCTCTACCACGTGAGCTGGCTCGAAAACATCCGCTACTGCATCGAGCATGGCATCGGCGTGTACGAAAGCGGCCAGGGCCTGCACGCCGAAAAGCGCCGGCTCGGCAGCACGCTGCACGCCAACGCGTTGTGGTATCGCCACCGCAACCGCTTCGTCGACGGCGTGTTCGCACGCTTCGAAAACCTGGCGAGCCTCGATCACCTCGACGATGCGGAAGACACCAAGCCGCCCGCGCGGCAGGCGTGATCGGCCCGCCGGCCCTGCGGCCGTCAACCATTCGGCGTAATCTGGCGGCGTTTCCCCGTCGGCATGGACCGCCTCCACACCCATCCCGGAGACTGCCATGAAATCCAATCCGCTTTTCTCGTCGGCCCTCGTGATCGCGCTGGGCCTGGGCGCCACCGCGGCCGTCCACGCCCAGAACGGCAATGGCGTGCTGGTCCGCTCCGACGGCATCTATGTGCGTTGCGACAGCTGCGGCACGGTCGAAAGCATCGAACAGAACATCACCAAAGGTGGCGGCCACGGCACCGCCGGCGCCGTCGTCGGCGCGATCGCCGGAGGCGTCCTGGGCAACCAGGTCGGTAAGGGCAAAGGCAAGGCGCTGGCTACCGCGGGCGGCGCGATCGGCGGCGGCCTTGCCGGACACGCCATCGGCAACAAGGGGAGTCAACACAGCTGGCTGGTGCGCGTGAGGATGGGCAACGGCAGCTACATGAACATCCAGGTGAAGGACGCGAGCAGCCTGCGCAAGGGCGACCTCGTGGAAGTCGACGGCAACGGGAACATCACCCGCATCCGTTGACAGTTGAAACACGAAGCGCCGCGAGATTGTGCGCGGCGCCTCGCCGCACTCGCGCAGAAGGATGGACCGATGCCAGCATCGAACGGAGTCTCGCCGCGATCGAACGGCATCGTCCGCTTCGCCAGCCCGTTCTCGTTTGCGGAAACCGTGCAACGCGTGCTCGATACGCTGTCCGGACATGGCATCAAGGTCTTCGCCACGTGGGACCAACGAGCCGAAGCCGCCGCCGTCGGCTTGAGCATGCCGCCCGCCACCCTGATCGTGTTCGGCAATCCGAAGGCAGGCACGCCGCTGATGCTGGCGCAGCCCGAATCGGCGCTCGACCTTCCGCTCAAACTGCTCGTGCTCGAATCCGGGGGCCAGGTATCCGTCTGCTTCAACACACCAGATTACCTCATCCGGCGCCACGCCTTGCCGGAACCGTTGTCCGCCAACCTGGCGCCGGCGTTCGCACTGATCGAGCGCGCGTTGCAGGCGTGATGCCAACATTGCCCGCCCGTCCGAGCCGACGTTGCACGCGCCTGACCGGACCGCCCGGGCATGGACGTGATCAGTTCGACCGCATGTTGGGCAAGCTCCGAAAGCAATCCTTCCGCAGTTACCGCCCCGGATCGTCGGCGGTAATGAATACCGCCCCAGATCTGCCGGATAACGCGCCACCGATATTCGGCCCATGGCAACATCAGGAGCGGCGAAGGACCTGATAGCGCACGGGAATTTCCTGATTGACATGTGTCGCCGACGGCGGGACGATTCCGTTACCGCCCCAAAACAGGGGCAGAATTAGCGTTAGAGGTTGCAGCGTGGATTACGACAACCCTGCAGTCGAGAAGCAATGGTGTAGCAAGTGCCGCGAACAGGTGCAGGAGTATCTACGGCAGCAAGGTGTAACGCATGGTCAAGTCGGCGAGTGGCCGGCTTGGCATGTGGCGCCGCACGTTTCGGTGTGGGCCATTGAAAGTAAGAGCAATCCTGGTTGGGTCGGCTGGTGGGCAATCTGCGGCGACTTACCAACGGACTACATCTCTGCCGCAAGCGTCAAACATCCTCGCGGTGTTGTCGCAGCAATAGCAAATCGTTGGCGCGAGGCGGCGGAGCATATGGCGCAAGGCAAATCCCCACCAGACTTTTCTATCGGCTCGCCCGCCGATCGCAAAGCTTTGGCTCCGCTACTAGCGTCACGTGCTGAGTTGCTGCAATCTTGGGCTGCCGATCCAAAGTTATGGAGCAACCTCTAACTACTCATTCCAGCGGACGCCGGTCCATCGCTCACGTTCTTACAAACCTTGCGGCCGGCGCCGCTAAATTCAGGCGTTAGGTGTCAGAACAAGTTCAGGCAGTACAGCGCTGCGCGGCATGTCGCACAAACAGCGCGTGTTCTTTTTGTTTGGGGCTGGGCGTGGCATACACGCTGCGTCCAACGTAAAAGGTGTCGTTCTCAGTTACGTCTGGCTTCGTTCGGTCTTGCGCTCGGCCTGCGGTAGCGTGTCGGCGCAGGGGCTGGCTTTCGCAGCCGCGCGCGCATCAGCACTTTCGCAATCGCATACGTTGTCTGCGCGCGGTCTGTCGCAAGCGAGGTGTAGTCGCAAGCGGGTTGCTTGCTTGGCAGGCCGTCCAGGTCACCGTACTTGTTGCGGTCTTCGCTGGGCGGTATTGTCGCTGGCGGGTGGCGTGCGGTGCTGCCACCTAACTGTTCAATCAAGCGGACGCAAACCCGCTGCGCGGGTTGCGCCGCTTATTTCAAGCGTTAGAACTCTAATGCACAAACTCGTAAGCCAAACATTCCTTGCGATAATTGCGGTGCTTCTGATTCTGTCAGTTCGCATGGGCAATCGAGCAAAGAAGCGCAACACTGGTGAGCTTAGCTTCAGTCCATTTTTGTACGTCCTGGGCGGCTCGGCCGCGGTCTTCGCCGTGTTTCCAATCGTCATGACACTCTTCGTTCATGATCAAGGCCAGTACGTAGCAAAGGGCATATTGGTTGCTGGCTTTGGGCTTACAGCAATGCTTTGTGCCGCATCCGCATACATCACGCGCGGCAAATTTGACGCCCAAGGTATAGAGCTCAGAACGCTACTTACTGGCCACCGCAAAGCACAATGGAGCGAGTTGGAGTCCGTTACCTACAACCGCAATGGCTGGCATCTTCTTAAATTTCGTGACGGCTGCAAGATTCGGATCTCAGATTGGCTTGGTGGGTCTATCGCCGCGCTGGAAATGGCGCGCGATAGTTCTAACTGTTCATTCCAGCGGACGCGCTACGCGCGCCGCTGAATTCAAGCGTTAGGCTCCCATGCTAGACATCGCGCTATTCATTGTTCTTTGCGTTCTGGCAACTCGTGCATTCATCGCACTGCGCCGCGAGTCAGCCGTTCGGCGAGAGTTTGGCCAGTCTGCCGCCTTGGACACGTTGGTTTTGCTGTATCCGTTGGTACCGCTGTGGCTTCTTGGCGGCCCATACGTTTTGCCTCGGTTGCTCGTCTTTGTCTTGGCTGCGGTTTTCTTTGTTGCGGCGTTGTTTGTGGCCTCAAGGCAACGTGGCGTGTTGGAGCGTGCGGGTTCCGACCGCGTGGATCAGGCGTTGGCCGCAACCTCATCAGCCACATTGGGCGCAATTGTTGGCGTCATCTACGTTGCGCTTGTGGGTGTGTATGCTGCGTTCGTCTACTACATGGCTTCCCATCCGTGGGGAGCCTAACTATTCGGTCAACCGGACGCTCACCCGCTACGCGGGCTCGCGCCGGTTACCTCAAGCGTTAGGGGCCACAGGAACCGACGATCGTGAGTTTGCTCAAAGACCCACTCGTGTGGTTGCTCGTCTTCCTCGCAGGGTTCGCGCTTTGCGCGTGGCGTATCAAGCACTGGAATGCAACCTTGCACGTCGAGCCACCACC
>DASZTT010000009.1:0-28910 GCA_035547895.1 Rhodanobacteraceae bacterium | reverse complement strand
GACCAGCCACGCGTCCTCGAGGTGCTGCGTCAGCATCGCGTGTACCTTGCTGTCGGGCGTGGTGTTGAAGTCGCCGGTCAACACGAACGGCTCGCCGGCGGGCAGTTTGGCGATGCGTTTCAGGATCACCGCCGCGCCCTTTTCGCGCGCGACGTGGTCCTGTTCGCGGTACGGCAGGTGGGTGTCGAACAGGATGAAGGTGCGGCCGTCATCCTTCCGCTGGAAACGAGCCCACGTGACCATGCGCGGAAACGGCGTGCCCCAGGTGTCGCTGCCCGGCACATCCGGCGTGTCGGACAGCCAGAAGTTGCCGGAGTCGAGCACGCGCAGTTCATGCGTGCGGTAGAACACGCCCATGTGTTCGTCGCCATCGCCGCCCTTGCGGCCCATCCCGAACCACTTGTACCCGGGAAGTTTCGCGACCACGTAGTCGCCCTGCTCCTTGTACAGCTCCTGGGTGCCGAACACGTCCGGGTGCTGCTCGCGGATCGTCTTCACGAACAGGTCGCGCCGCAACTCCCAGCGCTCGGGACCGTCGTCGGGGGCCGGGTAGCGCACATTGAAAGTCATCACGCGCAACGCGTCGGCGGCATGGGAGGGCCGGCCGACCACGACCGACACGACGAAACACATGGCGAGCAGCAGCAAGCGCGAAGCAGACATGGAACTTCTCCCGCCGATCACGCCCGACTCTAGCAGGCCGTTCGCGCAGCGGTCATCGAATCTGCGAACGATTCTTGCAGGCTTCGCGCCCGGATGCATTCACCTTCGTGCCCCGATAATCGAAGCATGCAGGGAAGCTCGCAACGCCCGATGTGGATCGCGGCCGCAGCCATCGGCCTGCTTTATGTCGGCAGCACGTTGCTGACGCCGCTGTATCCGGTTTATCGGCGACAATTCCATTTCTCCGAGCTCATCGTCACCGCGATCTACGCGGTATACGTGGTCGGCAATCTCGCCGTGTTGTTCTTCTTCGGCCGGCTCTCCGACCAGATTGGCCGTCGCCCGGCCACGCTGATCGCGCTGGGCATCACCTGCGCCAGCGCGCTGCTGTTTCTGTTTGCAAACAGCATGGCCTGGCTGTTTCCCGCACGCATCCTCAACGGTTTCGCGGCAGGACTGGGCGCGGCTGCGCTGACCGCCTGGATCGCGGAACTGGAACCGCACGGCAATCGCGTGCGCGCAGCAGTGGTGGCAAGCGCGGCCAACCTGGGCGGCCTGGCATTCGGTGCCGTGCTCGCAGGCATTCTGGCGCAATTCGCACCCTGGCCGCTGCGGTTGCCATACCTCGCTTTCCTGGTGTTGCTGCTCGCCTTGTCCGCGGCGTTGTGGCGGGTGAAGGAAACCGTGCAGCAACCCGCGCGATCGATCGCCCAACTCGAATTGCGCCCGCGCATCGGCGTACCGCGCGAACTGCGCCTGGCATTCGTCGCGCCGGCGGCGATCGCGTTCGCCGCATTCGCACTGGGCGGGTTCTACGCCGCGCTGGCGCCGGAGATGCTGGTGCGCAGCCTGCATCGCGGCGCGCCGCTGGTCGTCGGGGGCATCGTCTCGTTGTTCTTCGCCTGCGGCGCAGTCGTTGCGGCGCTCACCCAGGCGCTTCGCGGGCGCACGGCGATGGCAGCGGCGCTGGTCCTGTTGTGGCTCGGGCTGGGTCTGCTCACGCTGGCCGAAGCAGTGCATTCGATGGGGCTGCTGGTGCTGGCCACGCTCTTCACCGGCGCCGCGATGGCGCTGGGCTACCGTGGCAGCCTGCAGATCGTCAACGAAATCGCGCCGGAGCGGCAGCGCGCGGAATTGGTATCGAGTTTCCTGCTGGTCTGCTACAGCGCCAATTCGCTGCCGGTGATCGGGGTGGGATTGCTGTCGCTGCGAACCGGAGCGGTGGACGCGCACCGTGTATTCGCGATCGTGCTGGTGGTTCTGGCTTCGCTCGCCTGCGCCGTCGGATTGCGCCAGGCGCCACGCTGAATGTCGTGGTATCGCGCCCGCCAATCCTGCGTTCGTCAATGCACCCCGATGCGATCCAGTGGCACGCGGAGATAGCGTTGGCCGTCGGCGTCCGGGGGCGGCAGGCGGCCGCCGCGAATGTTGACTTGCAGTGCAGGCAGCAGCAGGCGCGGCACCGGCAGCGTGGCGTCGCGCGCGCGGCGCTTGGCGACGAATTCGGCTTCATCCACGCCGCCGCCGATCTGCACGTTCTCGTCCGCTTCGCGCGCGATCGTCGTTTCACGCGACGCCGTGCGCGCCGGCGGCGGATAGTCGTGGCACAGGAACAGGCGCGTGTTTTCCGGCAGCGCGAGGATGCGGCGGATGGACGCGTACAACTGCGCCGCGTCGCCGCCGGGGAAATCGCAGCGGGCGGTGCCGAGGTCGGGCGCGAACAAGGTGTCGCCGATGAAGGCCGCGTCGCCGGCGACGTAGGTCAGGCCGTCGCGGGTATGGCCGGGCGTGGCGATCGCCCGCATGCGCAACGCACCGACGGAGAGTTCATCGCCGTCGTCCAGCAGCCGGTCGAACTGCCGGCCATCCGCGACGAATTCGTCGCCCAGCCCGAACACCCGCTTGAAGTGTGCCTGCACCTCGACGATGCCGTGCCCGATCGCGACGGGCGCAGCAGTGGCATCGTGCAGGTGGCCGGCGGCGCTCAGATGATCGGCGTGCGCGTGGGTTTCGAGGATCCACTCGACGCGCAACGCCCGCGACCGCACGAATGCGAGCACCGCATCGGCGCTGGCCGTGGACGTGCGCGCCGCCGCAGCCTCGTAATCCAGCACCGGATCGATGATCGCCGCGGCTTCGCCGTCGTGGACGACGTGCGTCCACGTGCCGGTGTCCTTGTGCAGGAAGGATTCGACTTCGGGGTGCGACGGATCGATTCGCGGCATGCTCGTTTCACCCTGTGGCGCGGCGCGTTCAGTGCTGCGGCAACACCGTATCGGCCACTTCGTAATGCCGCACCAGAGGTTCCATGTCCAGCAGGTACTTGTCGTCTTCGTCGTAATACACCGCGCGCTCCGGCTTCTTGCCGGCGTAGGCGTGCAGCGACTTCATGGAATCCCACAACGTCAGCACCTGGAATTCGCATTGCTCGCCCTGCACGCGCCGCAGTACCCACGCGCCGCGCTGGCCCTTGTACTCCTTCAGTGCAGGCAGCGCGGTCTGCTGCAGGTGTTCGAGATAGGCATCGGCCTGCTCTTTCGAGGTGATGCCACGCCAGATGCGCATGATCATGGAGGTACTCCGTCAGCCCGCCGGTTGGCTGCCTGATCGACCTGCCCTTCCCGCCTAGCGTCGCCGTGCGTGCAGGCGCCGTCAAGCGGCCGCGCCGGATGCTTGCAAAGACGCATGCCGCCCGTCGTGCATGTTAGGCTGCGCTGCACATTCGCGACCGCCCGTACGCCGTGCCTTCATCCCTTCGCAAGACCTCGCTGTTGCTCGCGTTTTCCGGATTGTTCCCGCTCGCCGCCGGCGCGCAAACCGCCGCTTCGCCGGCCAGCGCCGCCAGTACTGCGACCGCCGCACCGCTGGGTCCCGGCGAAGCCGCGCTGGTCAGCGAGGTGGCGAAGGACACCGGCAAGAATCCCGCCGACCTGGACGCGCTGCTGGCCGGTGCGGTGGTGAAGCAAAGCATCATCGACGCGATGAACCGCCCGGCCGAGAAGAAGCCGTGGAGCGAGTACCGCCCGATCTTCCTGAACCCCGAGCGGATCGACGAAGGCGTGACGTTCTATCGCCAACACGCCGCCCTGCTCGACCAGATCGGCCAGCAGTACGGCGTGCCGCCGCAACTCATCGTCGCGATCGTCGGCGTGGAAACCAATTACGGCAGCAACACCGGCAGCTATCGCGTGCTGGATGCGCTGACGACGCTGGCGTTCCACTATCCGCCACGCGCGGATTATTTCCGCGGCGAGTTGAAGACACTGCTGGAACTGCCGCCGGACAAACTGCCCGGCGCGATTCCCGACATCTACGGTTCCTACGCGGGTGCCGAAGGCCTCGCGCAGTTCATGCCCTCCAGCATCCGTGATTTTGCGGTGGACGCCGACGGCGATGGCCACATCAACCTGATGGCTTCGCTGCCTGATGCGTTCGCCAGCATCGCCAACTATTTCCGTGCGCACGGCTGGCAGAACGGGCAGCCGGTCGCGGTACAGGCGCAAGCCAGCGCCAACGCGGCGGCCGCGCCCACGTACGAGAACGTGATGCCCGCGACGCCGCTGGAAAAATTCACCGCCGCGGGCTACGCCCCGACAGCGCAGGAAGACCCGTCGTTGCCTGCGAACCTGTTGACGCTGGATGGCGCGAACGGCCCCGAGTACTGGCTGACGTTCTCCAATTTCTACGTGATCACACGCTACAACAAGAGCCCGATGTACGCGCTGGCGGTGATGCAACTGGCCGACGCGATCGCGCGCGGCGTCGCAACGCAATGACGCGCGGCGAACGGGCGCTGCGCGCATTGCTGGCGCTGTCGGCGTTGGCGGTGCTGACATTGGCGGCATGTTCGTCGAACCCGAAACGGCCCGCCGCGCGTGCAGGCGGCGGCAGCAGCGGCGCGCCGTGGCGCGACGACACCGGCCTTTCGCAATCCGCGCGCTATCGACATCGCAACGATTCCACGCCGGACATCGCGGGCATCGATTTCAGCAGGATTCCAGAACCCTTGCCGGAGGCGCTGCCGCTGTCCCGCTACGGCAACAAGTCGCCTTACGCGGTGAACGGCGAAACCTATCGCGTGCTTCCCAGCGCGGCCGGCTATGACGAACGCGGCATCGCCTCGTACTACGGCACCAAGTTCAACGGCTACAAGACGTCGAACTTCGAAACCTACGACATGTACAAGTTCTCGGCCGCCAGCAAGGTGCTGCCGCTGCCGAGCTTCGCGCGCGTCACCAACCTTCAGAACGGCAAGAGCGTGATCGTGCGCATCAACGATCGCGGGCCGTTCGTGCCCAACCGCATCATCGATCTGTCGTTGGCCGCGGCGGTGCGCATCGGCATCTGGCCGCGCGGCACGGGCCTGGTCGAAGTGCAGGGCATCGATCCCTCGCACCCGAACGCGGAACCCGCGCCCGTCGGCGCGGTCACATCGCGAACGGGCAAGCCGCCGCAACTGTACGTGCAGGTCGGTGCGTTCGCGGAGGCGGGCAACGCGGAACGGTTGGCGTCGCGCCTGCGGGGCTTGGGCCTCGGCACGGTGCGCGTGGTCGCGGCCAGCGTGAATGGACGCACCCTGCAACGCGTGCAGATCGGACCGCTGCCCGACGTGGACACGGTGGATCGCACCACCGCGCGCCTGGATGCGCTGGGTTTGCCGCACGCCAACGTGGCGATCCAGTGAACGGGCCCTCTGCCGAGCGGCCTTTTTGAAAGCAAGGCCACGGAGTTTTTGGCCATCGACGGCGGCTCGGGCCAGTGACCTTCATATGCGCGAAAGGGTCGCGTACGATACGTGATTTGCTGCTGCAGCGATCATGGACGATCGAACAAATGAAAGAGAATCTATGAAAAGCCTGCGTTCGTTGCTGACGTTTTCCCTGGTCGCCTTTACCGGCGCTTTGTTCGCCCAGGCACCGCTGCCGCCCAAGCCCTCGACGCCGCCCAGGCCGGTGCCGACGATTCCCGAGACACCGATTCCGCCGGCGCCGCAGCCGAACGCACAGGCGTGGGTGCTGATGGATTACGCGAACGGGCAGATCCTGGCGTCCAGCAACATGGACCAGCGCCGCGCGCCGGCCTCGCTGACCAAGATCATGACCGAGTACGTGGTCAACGCCGAGATCGCGGCCGGCAAGATCCATCTGGACGACAAGGTGCATATCAGCGAGCACGCCTGGCGCGCGGGCGGCGCGGGCACCGACGGCTCGACCAGTTTCCTGAAGTTGAATTCCGACGTGGCGCTGAAGGACCTGCTGTACGGGATGATCATCCAGTCCGGCAACGACGCGGCGATCGCCTTGGCCGAACACGTCGCCGGCTCGGAGCAGGCCTTCGCGGAGATGATGAACGCCTACGCCAAGCGGCTCGGCATGGACAACACCCACTTCATCAACGCTTCGGGCTATCCCGCGCCGGACCACTACAGCACCGCCCACGACATCGCGATCCTGTCGCGCGCGCTGATCAGGAACTTCCCCGAGCAATACAAGATCTCGGCGATCAAGTCGTTCGAGTGGAACGGCATCACCCAGCACAACCGCAACACGCTGCTGTGGACCGACCCGAGCGTGGACGGCATCAAGACCGGCTCGACCAAGGAAGCCGGCTTCTGCCTCGCGGCCTCGGCGCTGCGCAACGGCATGCGCCTGATCGCGGTGACGATGGGCGGTCCCGACATGAACGCGGCGACCACCGGCGACGAGGCGCTGCTGAACTGGGGCTTCAACTTCTATCGCACCCACGACCTCTACAAGGCCGGCCAGGTGCTGGCGACACCGCGGCTGTGGAAGGGCGAAGCCGACAACCTCGAGCTCGGCATCGCGGAAGATGCCTCGGTGACGATCCCGCGCGGCAAGTACGACGAACTGCAGGCCACGCTGGAAATCCCGCAACGCCTGATCGCGCCGTTCAAGCAGGGCCAGCAGGTGGGTTCGCTGAAAATCACCTTCGACGGCAAGCCGCTGGTCACGGAACCACTGGTGGTGCTGAAGGACGCGCCGCAAGGCGGCTTCTTCAAGCGGCTGTGGGATGCGATCCTGCTGCTGTTCCACCGCGGCAACGGCACCACCACCACGCCGGCCCCGGCCGTGACGGTGTCGTCGGCATCGAGCGTGGCGCCGCCGGCCTCCGCGAAGTAAGGTTGCAGCATGCGTGACCTCGACGACATCGAGAAGAAGGAAGGCCAGGGCTTCCAGTTTCCCGGCAGCTTCGAAATCACCGCGATGGGCAACGCCAACGCGAATCTGCGCGAGCGCGTGCCGGAAATCCTGCGCGGACTTGGACTGTCGGTGCTGGAAGCCAGCGTGCGCGAACGGCCTTCGAGCCAGGGCAATTACGTGTCGGTGAGCGTGGTGTTCAACTGCCCTTCGCGCGAGAAGCACGAAGCGGCCCATGCCGCGCTGCGCGCCGACCCGGACATCCGGTACACGCTGTGAACGCGCGTCCGCTGTGGGTGCGGCGCCTCGGCCGCCAGCCCTATGAACCGGTGTGGCGCGCGATGCAGGCGTTCACCGATGCCCGCGGTCCCGACACGCCGGACGAACTGTGGCTGGTCGAGCACGACCCCGTATTCACGCTGGGCCAGGCCGGCAAGCCGGAGCACGTGCTGGCCGCCGGCGACATTCCGGTGGTGCACGTCGACCGCGGCGGCCAGGTGACCTACCACGGTCCCGGCCAGATCGTGGCCTATCCGCTGCTGGACCTGCGCCGCCTGAAAATCGGCGTGCGCGAACTGGTGCAGCGGATCGAGCAGTCCATCATCGAAACGCTGGCCGAGTGGAACGTCGTGGCCGTGCGCCGCGAAGGCGCGCCCGGCGTGTACGTGGGTGACGCCAAGATCGCGGCACTCGGGCTGCGGGTGCGGCACGGCTGCACTTTCCACGGGCTGGCGTTCAACGTCGCGATGGACCTGGAACCCTTCCACCGCATCAATCCGTGCGGTTACGCGGGCCTGGCGGTGACGCAGATGCTAGACTTGGGGGGCCCGTCGCGGCTTGCCGACGTCGAGGAAGTGCTGATTGCCGAGCTTGGCCGACAATTCGGACTGTCGCCGCAGGATGCGGAATCGGTGTTGCCCCGTGCCGCTGCGTGACTTGCGGCCATATCCGGCGCCCGACTTTTCCGATACTTTAATGCTGGGCCGCGCCCAGACGAGCCTCTTCCGCCTGCACCACGCACCCGAACGCGCCAGCGAACGGCTGGCGCATTTTTCATCTTTGTCCGCGCTTCGAGCGCAAACGGCCATCCCGTTGCGGCCGCCCAAGGAAAGTCCATGTTGCAGCGTGCTTTTGTTGTCCTGATCGCCCTCGTCTTTTCGTTTGGTGCGCAAGCCCGCGGCGCCGCGCCGGCCACCGCCGCGTGTCCGGCTTCCGCGTCCAGCGCCGTCACCGCGCCGCTCGCCAAGTACAAGCCCACCCCGGCACCGGTATTGAAGCCGAGCGCGGCGCAGGGCCAGGCCGCGATCCTGGCGGCGCGCCTGCTGACGCGCTTCCAGTACGAGGCGCTGCCGCTCGACGACGCGATGTCGGGCAAGATCTTCGACGCCTATTTCAAGGCGCTCGACGGCAGCAAGCTGTTCTTCACGCAACAGGACCTCGATCAGTTCGCGGCCGACCGCGGCGAGCTCGACGACGCGATCTGGAACGGCGACATGTCGGTCCCGTTTGCGATCTTCAACCTGTACGAAAAGCGCGCGGGCGAGCGCACCGCGTACGCGCTGGCGCTGCTGAAGAAGGGCTTCAATCCCGACACCAACGAAACCTACACCTTCGACCGCGACAAGGCACCGTGGGCGGCGAACACGGCGGCGCTCGACAAGCTGTGGCAGGGGCGGGTGCAGAACGACTGGATCCGCCTGAAGCTCGCCGGCAAGGGCGATGCGGAGATCCGCAAGACCCTGTCGCGCCGCTACGAGAACTACCTCGATCGCGTGCACCAGCTCGACAGCGAGGACGTGTTCCAGACCTTCATGAACGCGTACGCGACGGCGATCGATCCGCACACCAATTACTTCGGTCCGCGCGCCAGCCAGAACTTCGACATCACCATGAAGCTGTCGCTGGAAGGCATCGGCGCGGTGCTGCAGGAACACGACGAATACACCGTGATCCGCGAGATCGTGCCGGGCGGCCCGGCGGCGAAGTCGGGCAAGCTCGAGGTCGGCGACAAGATCGTGGGCGTGGGCCAGGGCGAATGCGGTGCGATCGTCGATACCATCGGCTGGCGCATCGACGACGTGGTCGCCAAGATCCGCGGCACCAAGGGCACCGTGGTGCGGCTCGAAATCGTGCCGGCGGAGGGCGGTCCCGACGCCAAGCCCCGGCTCATCACGCTGGTGCGCGCGAAGGTCACCATCGCCGACCAGGCCGCCAAGAAGAAGGTCATCGACCTCAAGGAAGGCGACCGCACCGTCAAGGTCGGCGTGATCGACCTGCCGAGTTTCTACGAGGATTTCGACGCGCGCCGCCGCGGCGATCCCGACTACCGCAGCGCCTCGCGCGACGTCGCCAAGCTGCTGGGCGAACTCAAGCAGGAGAAAGTTTCGGCGGTGATCGTGGACCTCCGCGACAACGGCGGCGGCTCGCTGAGCGAAGCGGTCAACCTGTCCGGCCTGTTCGTCGGCAAGGGTCCGGTGGTGCAGGTGCGCGACAGCCGTGGCCAGGTCGAGGAGCAGGATTCCGACGAGAAGATGCTGTGGACCGGCCCGATGGCGGTGCTGGTGAACCGCGGTTCGGCCTCGGCGAGCGAAATCTTCACCGCCGCGATCCAGGACTACGGCCGCGGCCTGATCATCGGCGAGCAGACCTTCGGCAAAGGTACCGTGCAGACCCTCACCAGCCTCGACCAGTTGGCGATGAACAGCAAGCCGACCTTCGGCGAGCTGAAGATGACCGTCGACGAGTTCTTCCGCGTCAATGGTGATTCCACGCAGCTGCATGGCGTCACGCCCAACGTCCTGTTCCCGCATTCGATCGGCTACAAGGATTACGGCGAGTCGAGCTATCCGAATGCGCTGAAGTGGACGCACATCGACCCGGCCGAATACACGCCGGTCGCCGACCAGAGGCCGCTGGTCGCGCCATTGACGGCCCAGCACGACGCGCGCGCCAAGACCGATCCCGCCTGGCAACTGCTGCTGGACGAACTGGCCGCGGCGCGCAAGCTGCATGACCAGAAGACGGTGTCGCTCAACTACAAGGTGCGCGAGGCCGAACGCAAGCAGCAGGAAGAACAGGACGCCGCGTTCAAGAAGCGCCGCGAGGCGCTGGGCGACGTGTCGGGCGTCAACCTGCAACTCGACAATGGCTTGAGCCCCGGCGAGCAGAACGTCAAGGCTTCGGTGGCGCGCGAAAAGGCCGCCAAGGAATCCAAGGACATCGAACTGGACGAGGCCGCGCACGTCATGGCCGATGAAGTCGCGATGCTCGACAAGGATCCCAAGCTCGCCCAGCAGGTGTTGCCGAAGCAGGCCTTCACCAAGCCGGTGTCCATCGCCAACTCGGCATCCGCTTCGGCATCGGCCGCATCGGCACCCGCAACGATCGCGCCGCCGCCCAGCGCCAGCAGCGTGAACTGACGTCCGCCCCCGCTGTCTTCCACCGGGAAGGCAGCGCGCGGCGCGCTGGATCACGGGTGGCGCGGGCCGGCAGGTTCGCGTAGCCTGCTCTTTCCTGACAAGGAGAGAGTTATGCGTGTAGCCATGATCCTGATTGGAATCATTTTGCTCGGGCTGGGCGTCTGGGTGGCCGTGGGCGGGGCGCACTACAGCGACACCAAGGCGGAGTTGGGACCCATCAAGGTGACCAAGCAGCAGCCCGTTCCGGCGCCCGTGGGCTACGCCGGCATCGTGATCGGCGGCGTGCTGATCGTCGCGGGTGCGCTGAAGAAGAAGTAAGCCAGGATGGAAGCGCGCGGCCGCGCGCAAGGCCGGCCGCGCCAGGCACCGGGAACCGGGGTTGCTTTGGGTTCCCCGCAAGCCGTCGGGCGGACCGCGCTTTGGCCACGCCGACACGACGACGTTCGTGCCCATCATCGGCCGAATCGGGCGAATGCTGCGCGCGGACGACCGTTACAATGGCGTCGATGGATGTTTCGTACCTGCTGGATTCGCTCAACTCCGCGCAACGTGAAGCCGTCGCCGCCCCGCCGGGCCACTATCTGGTGCTGGCCGGCGCGGGTTCGGGCAAGACCCGCGTGCTCACCCACCGGATCGGCTGGCTGATCGAAGCCGAGGGTGCGCCGCCGTGGTCGATCCTCGCCGTCACCTTCACCAACAAGGCCGCGGGCGAAATGCGCGGGCGCCTCGGCAACCTGCTGCCGCACGGCTTGCGCGGCCTCACCGTCGGCACCTTCCACGGTATCGCGCACCGCTTGCTGCGCCAGCACTGGCAGGAAGCGCAATTGCCGGAAACGTTCCAGATCCTCGACAGCGACGACCAGCAGCGGCTGGTGAAACGCGTCGTGGCCGGACTCGGCATCGACGAGGCGCGCTATCCGCCGCGCCAGGCCTGCTGGCAGGTCAACCAGTGGAAAGACGAGGGCAAGCGTCCGGAAGGCATCGAACCCGGCGATCATCCGGTCGCGCGCACCTACCTGAAGATCTACGAAGCCTACGAACAGGCCTGCCGGCGCGCGGGGCTGGTGGATTTCGCCGAACTGCTGCTGCGCGCGCACGAACTGATCCGCGACAACGATGCCTTGCGCGCGCACTACCAGGAGCGCTGGCGGCACCTCTTGATCGATGAATTCCAGGACACCAACGCGCTGCAGTACGCCTGGATCCGCCTGCTGGCCGGCCGCACGGGAAAGGTGTTCGCGGTCGGCGACGACGACCAGTCGATCTACGGCTGGCGCGGCGCGAAGGTCGAGAACATGCGCGCGTTCCTGCGCGATTTCCCCGACGCGAAAACCCTGCGGCTGGAACAGAACTACCGTTCCACCGCGACCATCCTGGAAGCCGCCAACGCGGTGATCGCGCAGAACCCTTCGCGGCTCGGCAAGAACTTGTGGACCTCCGGCGACAAGGGCGAGTCGATCGCCCTGTACGCGGCCTACAACGAGCAGGACGAGGCGCGCTTCGTGATCGAGCGCATCCGCGAATACCTCGATGCCGGGGGCAACGCGTCCGACATCGCGGTGCTGTACCGCTCCAACGCGCAGTCGCGCAACTTCGAGGAACAGCTGCACCAGCACGACATTCCGTATCGCGTGTACGGTGGCCAGCGCTATTTCGAGCGTGCCGAGGTCAAGGACGCGCTGGCCTACCTGCGGCTCGCCGCCAATCGCGGCGACGATGCCTCGTTCGAGCGCGCGCTGGCGACGCCGCCGCACGGCGTGGGCGAACGCAGCGTCGAACTGCTGCGACGCCGCGCACGCGCCGATGACACCTCATTGTGGGACGCCGCGCTTGCGGAACTGGCAGGCGGCGAGCTGAGCACGCGCGCGAAGAATGCCTTGCGCGGGTTCATGGCGGTGGCCGATGGTTTGTCGAAAGGTGCCGGCGACATCACGCTGGCCGAGCAGGTCGAACGCGCGATCACGCAATCGGGCCTGCGCGACTATTACGAGCGCGACAGCCGCGGCAACGCCGAAGCGCGCGTCGAGAACCTCGATGAACTGGTGAACGTCGCCAGCCGCTTCGAACCGACGCCCGAGGACCTGGAAGCCGGCCTGTCCGAACTTGCCGCATTCCTTGCACACGCCGCGCTGGAAGCGGGTGAAGGACAAGGCGAAGCCGGCACCGATTGCGTACAGTTGATGACTTTACATTCGGCGAAAGGCCTGGAGTTCCCCGTCGTGTTCCTGGTCGGTCTGGAAGACGGCCTGTTTCCCACGCAGCGCTCGGTCGAAGATCCCTCGCGGCTGGAAGAGGAACGCCGACTCGCCTACGTCGGCATCACCCGCGCGCGCGACCGGCTGGTGCTGTGCTACGCCGAATCGCGCCGGCAGTACGGCAGCGAAACCCTTTCGCGCCCATCGCGCTTCCTCGACGAACTGCCCGCGCACCTGCTGACCGAAGTGCGCCCGCGCGCGAAGATTTCGCGGCCGGTGTACACGACCCGCGCTTCGCGCGGCCATGCCGACCTCGACGACACGCTGCCCGTGAAGCTCGGCCAGCGCGTGCGCCACGCGAGTTTCGGCGAAGGCGTGGTGATCAGCGCGGAAGGCTCGGGCGCGCATACGCGCATCCAGGTCAACTTCGCCGACGCGGGGCCGAAGTGGCTGGTTGCGGCATACGCGAATCTCACCGCGCTCTAGCGTTGCTCGTCATCCCGGCAAAGGCCGGGATCCATTTTTATCTAGCGAGAACTCAGCGCTTTCGCAACCACCAGAAACTCTACTTCGTTGTCGGCCATCATGGCCTGCATCGGCAGGGCCAATGGCGACCGGCCCGTGATGCGTCACTCGGCGGAATGATGTTTGCCTCTCCCGACTTCGCGCTGTTGTCGACCGCGGGTGGCGACGCGGTAATGCGCGGGAGTACGTATGAGGTGGAATAGCCGCCCATGGGCGATCCTTCATGCAAGCCCGGCTTCCTTGCGTTTCCCCATTCACTGGCAACCTTGTGGACACCGCATCCGGGCATACACGCCCAGATCGTGCCGGACTGGTAAGCCAACAGCACCGACGTGGGGTGGAGGTCACGCAGCAGATACGCGGCCGTCAGCAGATCATGTCCTTCCACTCGGAACGGCATTGGGCTTGCGTGCACGTTGCCCATCAAGGCAATGATGGCCATGCGTGGATGTTTGGTGCGGAAGTCGCGTATGGCCTGCGCGATCGACGCATCGTAGGTCTTGGCAGGCAGGATGTCCGAGAACGTAAACACCGTGACTGGCAATCCCTCGTGCCGGAAGCGCCTGACACTTTCCAGCAGTGCCGCCATCGCGGCGCTGGCGCGCCCATCCTTGTCGGATCGCCAGAAATCTCCCGAAAGCAGCCGCTGCTTCGCTTCGATGTCCCCATCGGACACAAGATAGCGGTCGATCGGTGCCTGCTCATCGGGCGGCAATTCAAGCCCGAGGGCCAACGGCTGCTGTCCCGCGCGGGCACAAACGATACCTCCGACCAATGCAGGGGCTTCGCTCGAACCGTGCATCTCTCCGAACAGCAGCAGGTCGGAGGCCGGTATCCCGCTTGGAACACCACAGGCTGTGCCGCTTGCCCAGCAAGTCAGGCTGAAACAGCTCAAGAACACAAGAATTATCAACGCCGACATGCGTTTCATACTGTGTCCCGATTACATCGAAGCTAAAAGCTACCACGGCCATGGGTAGCAAATGTGCCCACCGCAGGCCGCGGAGGACCGCAACGAAGCGTCGCTTTTCAGCGCATGGTTTGCACAGCGTCACCGCGGAGCCACGACAGGAACGTGGAACAGCAAAGTCACTGGATCCCGGCCTTCGCCGGGATGACGAGCAGAGGGTCAGCGGCGACCTTGCGGCTTCCACGCCTTCAGCGCACGCTGCGCACGCTCGCGCCCGAGTTCGATCAGTTCCGATGCGCGGTAGAACTCGTACACCGCGCTGGCGTTGCGCGGAATTTCGATCACGAGGTCGGGACGGTCGGCGGCGAGGCGGAAACTGGTGAGGTTTTCCTGCATCAGGTCGAGCGACTGGGTGAGCGTGTCCATCCAGCCGGGTTCGGCGACCTTGTCGTCGTGGTTGCGGATGGTGCGCTTGACGAACGCGCTGATGCGGCTGCGCAAACCGGTGCGCGCGGATTGCTTCACCGGCGCGCGCGTGGCGGCCAGGGTTTCGGGCGCGCCGTTGACGTTGACCGCGATGGTGTAATCGCTGGGCGACTGCAGCAGCGGCGTCAGCGGCAGCGGATTCATCAGGCCGCCATCGACCAAGCGATGGCCGCGCACGGGATGCGGGCGAAAGATGGTCGGAATGGCGATGGACGCGCGGATTGCATCGAACAGCGGACCGCGCGTCAGCCACACCTCGCGCTCGCGGTCGAGGTCGGTCGCGACGGCGGTGAACGGGATCGACAATCCCTCGATGTCCACTTCGCCGATCAGTTCGCGCAGCGCGCCGATGATGCGCTCGCCCTTGATCAGGCCGGCACCGGACAGCGTCCAGTCCACCAGCTTCAGCACGTCCATCTTCTGCAGCGCGCACACCCAGTCGCGATACACGTCGAGCTTGCCGGCGGCGTAGATGCCGCCGATCAGCGCACCCATCGAACTGCCGGACACCGCGCTGATGCGGTAGCCCGCGGCCTCGATGGCTTCGATCGCGCCGATGTGCGCCAGCCCGCGCGCGCCGCCGGTGCCCAGCGCCACCGCCACGGCGGGCTGGGCAGGCGATTGCACCACGAGGTCACGATGATCGTTCACGGCTTCGCGTGGTCGTACTCGTCCAGCGCGAGCTTGTGCATGATGCGGATTTCCTCGCGCAGCGATTGCGGCGACACGACTTGCGCATCCGGCCCGTAGCGCAGGATGTCCATCACCAGTTCGCGCGATTGCGAATACGGCACCTTGAGTTCATAACGGCCGTCGTCGAGCCAGCGTCCTTCCTGCAGGGAATGCCAGTGTTCGTCGGCGACCCAGCGCGCGGCGCGCGCGGAAAAACGGATCGTCGCCCAGGCCTTGGGGGCGCCCGCAAAGATGCCGTAGCTCGACGCCAGCGTTTCGTTCAACTCCTTTTCGTCACGATCGACGGCGGGCTTGTCCAGCACTTCCGGTTCACCGATGCGGTCGACGGCGAAACTGCGCAGCGCCTCGCGGTCGTGGTCCCACGCATCCAGGTACCAATTGTCGCGATAATGCGTGAGCCGCTGCGGCGACACGTGCCGCACGCTGTCGGCGCCGGTGGTGCGTGCGCGGTAGCGGAACTTCAACTGCTGGCGAGCCAGCACCGCGCCGGCCACCGCGCGGAACACCTGCTGGTTGAATTTGCGCGAACCCCACGGCACCACGCGGATGCGCTCCAGCGGCTGCTTGCGGGTGCCGGCGTGTTCGTTGAGCAGCTTCTCGACGCGCGCGCGGAATGGCGCCAGCGCATCGGCCAGTACGCCGGGGTCGGAGCGCGCCACCAGCGCTTCCAGCGCCATCAGCGCCGACAGTTCTTCGCTGGTCAGCCACAGGCCGGGCAGTTCGAAACGTTCGCCTTCGTCCTGGTCATAGGCATAACCCGCGCCTTCGGGGTCGCTGTCCAGCGGTGCGCCCAGCGCATCGCGCAGGAAGGCGATGTCGCGATACAGCGTCGCGCGCGAGCAACCGAGTTCCTCCCGAAGCCGCTGCACGCCGACCGGCCGCCGGTGCGACTTGAAGATGCCGTGCAGCTTGAGGACGCGTTCGTACTGGTGCATTCGCCCAGCATGCCGCGCCGCGCGATTGGCGGCAAGCGCCGGGGTGGCTACCATCGTCGGCATGCCCCACGCCCACCTCGAACTGAATCGCCCGACCGGCGACGAAGTCAAAACCACCACCTGCTACATGTGCGCGTGCAGGTGTGGGCGAGTCGCTGCGCTTGCGATCTGCCGGGGGCAGATCGCGCAGCGGCGAGCGCCCGGCCATGGATGGCCGGGCCGGTGCCACGCACCATGGACGGTTCGATAGCAGCAGGAACCGACGCACGCGCATACATGCCCCACAAGAACCTCAAACTCAACGAACCGACCGGTGATGAAGTCAAAACCACCACCTGCTACATGTGCGCGTGCAGGTGCGGGATCAGAGTGCACCTGAAGAACGGCCGCGTCCGCTACATCGACGGCAATCCCAAGCATCCCGTCAACCGCGGCGTGATCTGCGCCAAGGGTTCTTCCGGGATCATGCAGCATTATTCGCCGGCGCGCTTGCGCAAGCCGTTGCTGCGCATCGGAGAACGCGGCGCGCGCGAGTTCCGCGAGATCGAATGGGACGAAGCGCTGGCGCTGGCCACGCAATGGCTGGGCGACATCCGCGCGCGCAATCCGGACGAACTGGCGTTCTTCACCGGCCGCGACCAGTCGCAGGCGCTGACCGGCTGGTGGGCGCAGCAGTTCGGCACCATCAACTATGCCGCGCACGGCGGGTTCTGTTCGGTGAACATGGCTGCAGCCGGCATGTACACGTTTGGCGGTTCGTTCTGGGAATTCGGCGAACCGGACTGGGATCGCACCAAGTATTTGATGCTGTGGGGCGTCGCCGAGGATCACGATTCCAACCCGATCAAGCTCGGCCTCGGGAAGATGAAGGCGCGTGGCGCCAAGATCGTCGCGATCAACCCGGTGCGCACCGGCTATGCGTCGATCGCCGACGAGTGGGTGCCGGTGAACCCCGGGACCGACGGCTTGCTGGCCGGCGCGTTGATCCGCGAGCTGTTGCGCAACGACCGCGTGGATTTCGATTACCTGGTGCGTTACACCAACGCGCACCACCTGGTGATCCGCGATCCGGGTGCGGCCGACGACGGCTTGATCGCGCGCGATGCGAAGGGCAAGCCGTTGTGCGCGGTGCGCTCCCCGTCGCATCGCCCCGGCGAAGGCCGGGGTCCAGTTGTATCCAGCGAGGCGCCGCTGGATTCCGGCCTGCGCCGGAATGACGAGCAGGAGCAACTTGGCTTTGCACTCGTCGACGCGACGCAGCCCGACATCGCGCCGTTGATCGCGGGCGAATACACGCTGCCCGACGGCCGCAAGGCCGTGCCGGCGTTCCAGTTGATCGCCGAACGCTTCCTCGCCGACGACTACGCGCCGGAAAACGTCAGTGAACGCTGCGGCGTGGAAGCGCAAACGATCCGCCGTCTCGCCCGCGAACTCGCACACACCGCATTCGAGGAAGCGATCGAACTGCCGATCGCATGGACCGACACCCACGGCCGCGCGCACGACACGATGATCGGCCGTCCGGTCTCGATGCACGCGATGCGCGGGATCGCCGCGCACGCCAACGGCTTCCACACCTGCCGCACGATCCACGTGCTGCAGATTCTGCTGGGCGCGATCGACACGCCCGGCAGTTTTCGCTACCAGCCGCCTTATCCGAAGCCCGCGCCGCCCGGCAACAAGCCGGCGAAATCGCGCAGGCCGGACGGCACGCTCACCGGCAATCCGCTCGGCTATCCGCAATCTCCGGAAGACTTGCTGGTGGACGAACACGGCGCACCGCGCCGGCTCGACCACGCCTTCAGCTGGGAATTCCCGCTGGCCGCACACGGCCTGCTGCAGTCGGTGATCCGCAACGCGGTGGAAGGCAGCCCCGCCAGGATCGACACGCTGTTCCTGTTCATGGCCAACATGGGCTGGAACTCGGCGATGGACACCGCTGCGACGCGCAAGCTGCTGTGCGCGCGTGACGGGCATGGCGACTACAGGATCCCGCACATCATCTACGTCGACGCCTACGATTCGGAAACCGTGGCGTTCGCCGACCTGGTGCTGCCGGACACGACGTACCTCGAACGCCACGACTGCATGAGCCTGCTCGATCGTCCGATCGGCGACGCCGAAATGGCGGCCGACGCGATCCGCCAGCCCGTGGTGCAACCCGATCGCGACGTGCGGCCGTTCCAGGACGTGCTGCTGGATCTCGGCGCACGCTTGAAGTTGCCGAACATGGTCGATGCCGACGGCAACGCGACCTGCAGGAACTACGCCGATTACATGGTGCGCCACGAACGCACGCCCGGCGTCGGCATGCTGGCCGGCTGGCGCGGCGCGGATGGATCGCAACAAGGCAAGGGCGCGCCGAACCCGGATCAGCTGCAGCGCTACATCGAGCACGGCTGCTTCTTCGAAGCGAAGGTTCCGGAAGCCGGCGCGTACTACCGGATGGCCAACCACGATTACCTGCAATGGGCGCAGTCGATGGGTTTCGTCGGGTCCACCGAGCCCGTGACGATGCAGTTGTATTGCGAAGTGCTGCAGCGTTTCCGGCTGGCGGCGCAGGGCCACGGCGCGGTGCAGCCGCCGGAACCGCAGCGCGCACGGGTGGCGAAGTATTTCGATCCGGTGCCGCTGTGGTACTCGTCGCACGGGGACTCCGCTTTCTCTCTCCCTCCGCAAGAGGATGGCGCGGCAGCGACGGATGGCGCTCCAATCCTCGCGCGAAGCCCGCACCCACACCGACGGAAGGCGGAAGAAGATTTCCCGCTGTCCGCGATCACCCAGCGCCCGATGTTCATGTACCACGCGTGGGGTTCGCAGAACCGCTGGCTGCGGCAGATCGCGGCGCGCAACGTGTTGTACGTGCATCCACGCACGCTCGCCAGGCACGCGCTCGAAAGCGGTGACTGGGCGTGGATCGCGTCGCCGCGCGGGCGCATCCGGGTCGAGGTCTGCGCGCATGCGGCCACCGCGCCGGGCACGGTGTGGACGTGGAACGCGATCGGCAAGAAACGCGGCGCGTGGAAACTGTCCGAACGAGCGCCGGAGTTCGTGGACGGTTTCCTGTTGAACCACCTGATCGGCGAGCGCGCTTCCGACCGCGCCTATGCCAATGGCGACCCGGTCACCGGACAGGCGGCATGGTTCGACCTGAAAGTACGGCTGGAGCACGATCCGGAACCACGCGTGCCGGGCCACCGGCTCGAACCGGCGGACGATTGAACGAATTTTTTGCAGATGCATGGCAAGCTGATTGCCGTGCCGGCTGCGGACCGCCGTGCACCCTGCACGCCCTGCGGAACGCGTGCAAAATCGATCCCGGCGCCCAGCGCCGCGGCCGACACAAGCGGAAGTGAGGGAGTTGGGGTGACCAACCGGGGCTACACCATGAGTTGCCGTCCATGACCTGGCAGGCCTGGGCCACCGCCGCGATCATCGTCGTCGCGATGGCGTTGTTCGCCAGCGAGAAGGTGCGCGTGGATCTGGTGGCGCTCATCACGCTCGGCCTGCTGGTCGCACTCGGGATCGTGGGCCCCGAGCAGGCGCTGTCCGGATTCAGCAACGAAGCGACGGTGACGGTGGCGGCGATGTTCGCGCTGGCGATCGGCATCGAACGCTCCGGTGCGCTCGATCCGATCATCAACCTGTTGTCGCGCATCCGCAAACCGTGGCTGCTGTCGCTGGGCATGATGCTGGCGATCGCGCCGCTGGGCGCGTTCATCAAGAACACCGCGCTGGTCGCGACCTTCCTGCCGCTCGCGCTGAAGGTCTGCCAGCGCACCAACACTTCGCCGTCGCGGGTACTGATGCCGATGGCATTCGCGGCGCAAATGGGCGGCGTGTGCACGCTGATCGGCACGTCGTCGAACCTGCTGGTCGATTCGCTCGCGCAGAAGCAGGGCTTGCGGCCTTTCGGCATCTTCGAATTCACGCACCTCGGCGTGATGCTGGCCGCCGCGGGCATCATTTATCTGATGGTGATCGGGCGCTGGCTGCTGCCCAAGCACCTCGACAACGAACCCGCCGGTCCGATGGAAGTGGGCAAGTACGTCACCGAATTGAAGGTGATGCCCGATTCGCCGCTGGTCGGGCAGACCATCGCCGAGGCGCGGCTGGGCGACCAGGGCGTGTATCCGCTCGAACTGCTGCGCGGCGAGCGGCACATGTGGTCGCCGCGGACGCAGCAGCTCGCGTCCGGCGACGTGCTGCTGGTGCGCGGCGAATGGGACAAGCTGGAGGATTTCCGCAAGAAGCAGGAACTGGAAATCAACCCCGAATACACCCACGACGACGGCACCGACAAGGCCAAGGTGCTGGTCGAGGCGATGATCGCACCGGCCAGCCTCGCCGAGGACCGCACGCTGCGCGACCTGGACCTGCTGGAAACCTTCGACGCCACCGTGCTCGGCATCCATCGCCGCGGACACCTGCTGCGCGACCAGATCCGCGACGTTGCCTTCCGCACCGGCGACGTGCTGATGATGCTGCTGCCGGCCGACGCGGTGAAACGCCTGCGCGGCGACGACCGCTTCGTGATCCTCAACCAGCGCGATGACGCGCGCCGTCCCCGCTACAAGGCGTTCGTCGCGATCGCCATCATGGCCGCGGTGGTGGTGGTCTCGGCGCTGCGCTGGCTGCCGATTCCGATCGCCGCGATCTGCGGCGTGGCGGCGATGGCGCTGACGCGCTGCTTCGGACGCAAGGATGTGTACGAAGGCATGGACTGGAAGATCATCATCCTGCTCGGCGCGATCCTGCCGCTCGGCATCGCGATGGAGACCACCGGGCTGGCGCGCGTGGTGGTGAACGGTGCGCTGGATATCGTCGGCAACCACGGCCCGCTGGCCGCGCTGGCGATGGTCTACGTGCTGACCGCGCTGCTGACCGAACTGATGGGCCACAACCCGTCGGTGGTCCTGATGGTCGGGATCGCCGCCAGCGTTGCACACGCGGTGCACGCCGATCCGCGTCCGTTCGTGGTCGCCGTCGCGTTCGCCGCGGCCACCTCGTTCGCGACGCCGATCGGGTATCCGACCAATACCATGGTGTATTACGCTGGCGGCTATCGTTTCCTCGATTTCACCAAGGTCGGCGTGCCGCTGATTGCGCTGTTCTGCGCACTGTCGATGCTCCTGATTCCCAGGATTTGGCCGTTTTGAACGTCCGCATTGCCATGTGCCGTGACATCCATGTCTGCGTTCCGTGCCTCCCCGGGCATTCGCGGACCCACGTTCCAGGGCGGCAAGCATGACCAGCCTGCCCGCGCCGGCGCAGAAAAAACTCGGGCTGGTGATCGACCTTGACACCTGCGTCGGCTGCCACGCCTGCGCGGTCGCTTGCAAGGAATGGAACGACGGCGGCGATTTCGGTCCGCTGCCCGACGATGATCCCTACGGCGCCGAACCGCATGGGGTGTGGTTCAATCGGGTGCATAGTTACGAAGTGGCCCCTCCTCCTCGGGAAAAAGCCGCCGCCTCTTCCGAAGCGAGGGGGGAGCCAGTCCCGCAGATGGTGCACTTCCCGCGCTCGTGCCTGCACTGCGAGACGCCGGATTGCGTGACGGTGTGCCCGACCGGCGCGAGCTACAAGCGCGCCGAGGACGGCATCGTGCTGGTCGATCAGGACAAATGCATCGGCTGCCAGTTGTGCGCGTGGGCTTGTCCGTACGGCGCCCGCGAGATCGCGCTGCCGCATCCGAAAACTTCCGCTTCGGACGTCCATCGCAAGGACAGCAAGCGCGGCACCATGCAGAAGTGCACGCTGTGCGTGGACCGCATCTACAACGAAACGCTCGACGAGCGCGACCGCCAGCCGGCCTGCGTGCTGGCGTGTCCGACCCGCGCGCGGATGTTCGGTGATCTCGGCGATCCCGATTCCGCGGTGTCGAAGGTGGTCGCGGAACGCGACGGTTTCGCGCTGATGCCGGAGTTCGGCTACCGGCCGGTGAATCGCTACTTGCCGCCGCGTCCGCGGCGCGACGGTTCCAACACGGCGATCGCGAAGGAAGCCGCCGAAGAGAAACTCGACACCGAAACCCTTCCGCCGCTGCTGCGCTGGCTCGACAAGGCGCTGTCGCGATGAAGCCCGCGCTCTCGGTGATTTTCTTCACGGTGATGAGCGGCACGGGCTACGGCCTGTGGTGCCTGCTGGGTGCCGCGCTGTGCGTGGGCACGTACCCGATCGCGGGCAACGGCATCCTGGTACCGCTGCTGTTCGGCTTCGTGCTGGTGACCGCCGGACTGCTCGCTTCGACTTCGCATCTCGGCCGCCCCGAACGCGCCTGGCGTGCGCTCAGCCAGTGGCGTTCGTCGTGGCTCTCGCGCGAAGGCATCGCATCACTGGTCGCGTATTTGCCGATGCTGGCGCTGGCGTGGCTGGCCTTCTTCCCTCGCGGCGGCAGCGGCGTGCGCATCGCCGGCGGATTGCTGGCACTGTGCGCGCTGGCGACGTTGTGGTGCACCGCCAACATCTACCGTTCGCTGAAAACCATCCGCGCGTGGCGCACGCGGCAGGTGCTGCCGCTGTACTTCGCGTTCGCGCTGCTGTCGGGCGGATTGTGGTTGTGGACGTGGCTGGCGCTGTCGCCGTACGCCGTGATCGGGCTGGCTTTCCCGCTGGCGCTGCTGGCGCTTTCCGTGATCGCGGCCGTGCTCAAGACCGATTACTGGCGTCGCATCGATGCACAGCCTGCCAATACCGCGGGTCACGCGACGGGCCTGGAGGCCCTCGGGCAGGTGCGCGCCTTCGAAGGCCCCGTCACCGAGGAAAGTTACCTGACGCGCGAAATGGCCTTCGTGCTGGCGCGCAAGCACTCGGCACACTTGCGCCGCGGCGCGCTGATGCTGTTTGCGGTGCTGCCCGTCGCGGGCATCGTGGTCGCACTTGCGACCGGGATCGGGTGGGCCGCGCTGCCGGCGGCACTCGCGTGCGTCGCCGGCCTGTTCGTCGAGCGCTGGCTGTTCTTTGCCGAGGCGCGTCATGCCGTGGCGGCGTTCTTTCCCGCGCCGCTCGCTTGAAAGCCGGGCCACCGGCCCTATCTCATCACACAAATTTAACGGTCATTCAGTGCATGGCCCTCAGCCTTGCAGTCTTTCGCTGTACGAATCATGGAGTTGTTGCAGATGAAATTGTCACGCGTCGCCGCCATTGCGGCCGTCTCCGTCCTGTGCCTGCCGACCTTCGCCCTGGCTGACCCACCCGCCGGCCCGGGTTCCGGCTGGAGCGGCAGCGGGGAATTCGGCCTGGCCAATGCCACCGGCAATACCAAATCGCTCAACGCCGATGCAAAGCTGAAGCTCGCGTACGAAGACGACACCTGGAAGGACGCATTCTTCCTCGACGCCAACCGCGCCAAGAGCAACGTCAAGGTGCCGATCGTGGAAGACGGCGTCACGGTGGGTGAAACCAACAGCTACGAAACCACCGCCAACCACTACGACGTGGGCGGTTCGGTGGGCTACAAGTTCAACCCGCGCGCCTACCTGATCGGCGCGGCCCGTTACGATCACGACGATTTCGCGCCCAACCGCTGGCAGGAAGTCGCGTCGATCGGTTTCGGCTACATCCTGCTGAAGGATGCGCGCAACGAGCTGTCGGTCGAGGCCGGCCCCGGTTACAAGCGCTATCAGCCGCAGACCTACACGGCCGTCGATGACAGCGTGACGCCGCCGCTGGTCACCACGATCGTTCCGCCCAAGCAGAACGAGGCGATCGGCCGCGCGCTGGTCGACTACAAGCTCGCGTTGACCGACAGCACCAGCCTGCAGGAAACCTTCCTGGCCGAAGCCGGCAGCGAGAACAAGTACTACCAGAACGACATCGGTCTGGCGGTCGCAATGACCAAGACGCTGGCGTTGAAGGTGGCGTACGAGAACCGCTACAACTCGAACATCGTGCCCGGGACCAAGCACATGGACAGCTTGTTCACCACCAACCTGGTGTACAACTTCGGCGGGTCGAAGTAACGCCGGAACCCGATTCGGAAAACGCCGACGTGCCACCCCCTTCGCTCGCGAGGGGGTGGCGCGTCGGATCAACCCGCGAGCTTCGCCTTCACCCTTTGCGACAGCGCGCCCATGTCGGCGCGGCCCGCCGCACGTTCCTTCAGCAGCGCCATCACCTTGCCCATGTCGCGCGGCGAGGTGGCGCCCGCGTCGGCGATGCACCGTGCGATCAGTGCGTCGAGTTCCGCGTCGCCGAGCTGCTTCGGCAGATAGGCCTCGATCACGCCGACCTCGTAGCGTTCCTGCGCGGCCAGGTCCTCGCGCTGCGCGGCCTCGTACTGCGTGATCGAATCACGGCGCTGTTTCAGCATCTTCTCCAGCGTGTGCAGCACCTGGGTGTCGTCCAGCGCGATGCGTTCGTCCACCTCGCGCTGCTTGAGCGCGGCAAGGATCAGCCGGATCGTCGCGAGGCGCGGCTTGTCGCCGCCCTTCATCGCGGCCTTCATGTCGTCGGTGATGCGGGTTTTGAGATCGCTCATTGGAACCTCGAGTGACGGTGCAACGATCGTTTCAAGCACGCCCGATCATTCTTCCACAACCCCTGCGCAAGACATGCACGACCTCCTTCGCGCAAACGCGAAACGGCCGGCGCCGCGGGGCGGGGCCGGCCGTCGCAATGTGCACGGAAGCGTTGCTCAGTACAGGCGCTTGCGGCGCGTGACCTCGCGCGAGACGCGACGCAGGTGGCGCTTCACCGCCGCAGCGCGCTTGCGCTTGCGGTCCTGGGTCGGCTTCTCGTAGAACTCGCGCTTGCGCGTTTCGGCGAGCACGCCGGCCTTCTCGCAGGTGCGCTTGAAGCGGCGCAGGGCGATTTCGAACGGCTCGTTCTCGCGGACTTTGACGCTGGGCATGGATGCTCCACTTGCTAGAATGACCCGCTTCGGCGCGGGTGAGCCGCGAATTATAGCTTGACTGTCATGACCATTTCAAAGCCCCCGGCCTTGGGTCCGGTGCTGGGCATCGAAAGCTCCTGCGACGAGACCGGGGTTGCCGTCTATCAACCCGGCCGCGGCCTGCGGGCGCATGCGCTGTATTCGCAAGTCGCGCTGCACGCCGAGTATGGCGGCGTGGTGCCAGAACTGGCCAGCCGTGACCACGTCCGCAAGCTGCTTCCCCTTTTGCGCCAGACACTTGCCGACGGCGGCCTGAAGATTTCCGACCTTTCGGCCGTGGCCTACACCGCGGGTCCGGGCCTGATCGGCGCGCTGCTGGTCGGCGCCGCGGTGGCGCGTTCGCTGGCCTGGGCCCTGGAAATCCCCGCGATCGGCATCCACCACATGGAAGGTCACCTGCTGGCGCCCTTGCTGGAAGAGCCCGCGCCCGGCGCCGAGCCGCTGGCGCCGCCGTTCGTGGCGCTGCTGGTGTCGGGCGGCCATTCAATGTTGGTCGGCGTCGACAGGATCGGCAGCTACACGATCCTCGGCGACACGCTGGACGACGCCGCGGGCGAGGCCTTCGACAAGACCGCCAAGCTGATGGGCTTGCCGTATCCGGGTGGCCCGGCGCTCGCGAAAATCGCCGAATCCGGCCATCCGAAAACGTACCGGTTTTCGCGCCCGATGACCGACCGGCCCGGCCTCGATTTCAGTTTCTCAGGGCTCAAGACCCAGGTGCTGCTGGCCTGGCGCGACAGCAATCACACCGACGCGACCAGGGCCGACATCGCGCGCGGCTTCGAGGAAGCGATCGTGGAAACGCTGGCGATCAAGTGCCGGCGCGCGCTGGCGCAGACCGGCTACAAGCGGTTGGTGGTTTCCGGCGGTGTCGGGGCCAACAAGCGCCTGCGCGCGCAACTGGCGGAGGCCGGCCAGCGCGAGGGTTTCCACACCTATTTCCCGCGCCTCGCGTTCTGCACCGACAACGGCGCGATGATCGCATTGGCCGGTTCGATCCGGCTGGCGGCGGGCCAGACCGCCGGCCCGGAGATCCGCGTGCTGCCGCGCTGGAGCCTGGAAAGCCTTCCCGAGGTGGCGTGAGCATGGATACCGTTTTCATCGAGGCGCTCGAAATCGAAACCGTCATCGGCATCTACGACTGGGAGCGCAATATCCGCCAGAAGGTCGTGCTGGATGTCGAGATGGCATTCGACAACCGCAAACCTGCCGCCAGCGACAAGATCGAGGACACCGTCAACTACAAGGCGGTGTCCAAGCGCCTGATCGCCTTCATCGAAGCGGCCAGCTTCGAGCTGGTGGAAACGCTGGCCGAACATTGCGCCGCGATCGTCCGCGACGAATTCGGCGTGCCGTGGGTGCGCCTGAAATTGTCCAAGCCCGGTGCCGTCACGGGTTCGAAAGCCGTGGGTGTGGTGATCGAGCGTGGCACCAGGCCGCAGTGACATGGCACGTGTTGTCCTGAGCCTCGGTTCCAACGTCGATCCCGGGCGGCACCTCGCTGAAGCGCTGCATGCATTGCGCGGGCGGTTCGGTGCGATCGAAGTGTCGCCCGTTTACCAGGGCGCCGCGGTCGGCTTTGAAGGCGCGGCCTTCCTCAACAATGCGGTGGCTTTCGATTGCGACGTCGATCGCGACAGCTTGCGCGCGTGGTTGCACGCCCTGGAAGACGCGTCCGGCCGGGATCGTACGCTGCCGCGTTACGCCGACCGCACGCTCGACCTCGACATCGCGCTGTGGTGCGAAGGCGGCCGCTGCACCACCGACCTGACGCGCGAGGAATTCGAACGCGCGCACGTGCTGGCGCCGCTCGCCGATCTTGCGCCCGACCTGCGCGAACCGTTCGCCGGAACGCCGCTGCGGGAACGCTGGCGGGAACTGGCGCCGACGCTGCCGAAGCTGGAACGCCTGGACAAGCTTCCGGATTGAAGGGCGCCTACAACCCCGCTTCGCGCGCGGCCTGGGCCCGGTCGTGTTCGACCCGCCGCGCCGGCACTTCCTTGCTGCGTTCAGCGGGGATGAATTCCACCTCGCGCGAAAACATCGCGATCGCGGTGCGCGCGACCTGGCGGGTGTCATACCACGCATACGCGCCCACGCCCAAGGCACCGGCGACCGGCAACATCCGCGCCAGCGACGAACCCAGCGCGCGCTCCGACAATTTGACGCCGATGCGATGTGCAACGCTGCGGAGGGTGTGGGTGGTGGCGGCGTGCACGACCCAGCGCTGGCCGGCACGCACCGCAAGGTCGCGCACCGCCTGTGCCGCCGCATGCCGGAACAGGCAATACAACATCTGCTCGCGCGTCAGGGTGGTGTGCTGGCCGCAGGCCGCGGCAATGTCGGCCACCATCTGCGCCTGGATTTTCCAGATTGCGACGAGTTCCGGCAGGACGGTGAGCCAGCCCAGCGGTCCCGGCGGCAGCGCCAGCGAGGAGGAAGCCAGGAAGGCCTTGCGACGCGCCGCCAGCGCGATCGCTTCGACACGTGCGCGCGGATCTTCGCTGGGTTGCTCGCGGCTGCGCGGGACCTCCGACAGGAAATCGAGGATCTGCTGCGCGATCTTTTGCGAAGGCAGACCGGTGGCGGTCATGGAGGCGGTCATCGACATCCTCGGTGCGCGTGGATGCCTCCAACATGCCGCCGTTCGCGCCGCCGTTCAAGCCGTCGCGCACGGCCTTTCAGGCGTGGCTCACACGTCGAGAACGCGGCCGCCATCCACGCGGATCGTCTGCCCGGTGACGTAACCGGCATCGCGGATCAGCCACAACACCGTGTTCGCGATTTCCTCCGGCGTGCCGGTGCGCTGCAGCGGAATGCGCGCCAGCGCCGCAGCGCGATCCGCATCGGACTTGTTCCCGGGCCACAGGATCGCACCCGGTGCAACCGCATTCACGCGCACCCTGGGGGCGAGTTCCTGCGCCAGCGCCGATGTCGCCATGCGCAGCGCGGCCTTGCTCATGCCGTAGGCGGCGTGCTGCGGCAGCGGGTGTTCGGCGTAAATATCGGTGATGTTGACGATCGCCCCGCGCGATTTTTCCAGGTGCGGCGCGGCGGCCTGCGCCAGCAGCAGCGGTGCGCGCGCGTTGACCGCGAACAAGGCGTCGCATTGCGCCTCCGTGATGGTGCCCAGCGGCGTCGGGTGGAACATCGAGGCATTGTTGACCAGCGCATCCAGACGACCGAAACGTGCGATGACCGCATCGACGAGCGCGGGCAACCGCGCGCCGTCGGCAAGGTCGGCCTGCAAGGCCAGCGTCGAATGCGCACGCCGCGCTTCGAGTGTTGCGGCCAACGCCTCGAGTTCTCCGCGCGATTCACGGTAATGCAGCGCCACGTCGTAGCCGGCCGCGTGCAGCGTGCGCGCGATGACCGCGCCGACGCGGCGCGCGGCGCCGGTGACCAAAACCACCTGGCGTGGATCCATGGGCGAATCCCCTCGGGTGCGTGTTTGCGTTGAGCGTAGCTCGCGCGGCGGGCGAAGTCGAAGCACACGATGGGCGCGCGCTGCTTTGGTCGTATCATGTCCTTCGACTTCGGCCCTGCCGGGCCTACGCTCAGGACGAACGGAAATCGACATTGGAAAAACACGCGAGGCCCTGCCCGAACCGTCGACCGAAGAAACCGCGCATTCGGCGCGGCTGGCCGACGCCATCCGCCAGGAAATCGCGTCGGCAGGACCGGTCTCGTTCGCGCGCTTCATGGAGCGCTGCCTGTACGCGCCGGGCCTCGGTTACTACAGCGCTGGCCGGCTGAAATTCGGCAAGGCCGGCGATTTCGTCACCGCGCCGGAACTCGGAAACCTGTTCGCGCGCTGCGTCGCGCGCGCGATGGCGCCGGCGTTGCGCGCCTGCGGCAGGAACGCCGCGTGGTTCGAGCTCGGCGGCGGCAGCGGCGCCTTCGCGCGCGATGCCTTGCTGGAACTGCAATCGCTCGACGCCTTGCCGGAACACTACTGGCTGCTGGAACCCTCGGCGGATTTGCGCGAACGTCAGCGCGAACGACTGCAGCGCGCGTTGCCGGCGGAACT
>DASZTT010000008.1:0-3624 GCA_035547895.1 Rhodanobacteraceae bacterium | reverse complement strand
TAGGTCAAGGTGTGGTTCCCCTGGTGCTTGGCGCGCAAAAAAACACGGCGGCGCTCTCATGGCGCCGCGCGCGGGTTTGCAGCTTTGCCGCCAACGAGGTCAATCCTCGTCGACGACCGCCTGCTTGTCCTCGATCACCTTGCGGCCACGGTAGTAGCCGTCCTTGGTGATGTGGTGGCGACGGTGGATCTCGCCCGACGTCGGATCGGTGGCGAGCTGGACCTTGTCCAGTGCGTCGTGCGCGCGGCGCATGCCGCGACGCGAAGGGGATTTGCGACTCTTTGCAACGGCCATGACGGCTCTCCTGAAAGGTACTTCTGCTTCAGCGGTGTTTGGCGCGATCTTCCAGCAATTTGCGCAGGTCCGCGAACGGATGCGTCACTGCCTCCCCGCGTTCCGCATCCTGCGGTGCCTGCCCGGGCGCATTCCAGTCGCCCTGCAGGATCTCGCTGCCGGGTTTGACGGGCACCAACGGCAGCGCCAACAACAATTCGTCCTCGATCACCTTGCGCGGCTGCAGCGTTCCATGCTCCAGCAGCAGCGGCTCGCACTGCTCCGGCAGTGCCGCCGCGTCGTCTTCGCTGTCCAGCAATCCCAACCGCGAATCGACCTCGACGGGCCATTCGAACGGCTGCAGCGTACGCTGGCATTCCAGCGTCAGCCGCGCAGCCAATCGAACGTGCAACTCGGGATCACCGAGCTCGCCCTGCTCGAAATCGAGATCGTAGGCAATCTCGCCGGAATCCTCCGCCAGCGCCTCGACCAGCCGCGGCAACTCCGCGACCGGCAGGACACCGTGGAACGACCGTCGCCCGGACACCATGCGTTCGGCGTCCACGGAAGCTGGCAGCGACGCGGACATAAGCGCGGAATGCTAGATTCCGCACTGCACAAAGTCAACCTCGGCCACGGATGGCCGAACCCCGGACAATACAGGAACGCGCGCCGATCCGGAGCCCATCGTTCACAGGCCAAGGACACTCCCCAGGCAGGATGTGTCCTGTCCGGGCACGGATGCGAATTGGCCCGTATCATGCTTGCCATCCGTATATCGAACAAGCAAGGTCCGCGCTTGCCTTCCCCCTCCGCCACCCTGCTCGCCGTCCTCCTGCCTGCGCTGGTGGCGGTCATCGCCTGCGCGGTCGTCGTATGGCTGTTGCTGCGGCAGATGCGCCACCAGCGCACGTTGCGCACGCTCTACCTCGAAGCCGACGGCATCGAGCATGACCTGAAGGAGTGCCGCCAGCGCCTGCAACGCGCGCACGCCTCGATGTCGCTCGGACCCAGCCAGCCCGCGGCCGGCGAAGCGCACGCCAAGCTCGCGATCGACGCCGCATTGCGCGAACTGCTGGCGCACCGCCTGTGGCTGCGCGACGAGGCCGAAAACGCCAGCCAGCGCGAACTGGACGCGGCGGTCACCGCGATGGGCAAGGCGCGCGGCGCACTGGGACAACAATTGCGCGAACTGGATTCCGCACAACGCGCGCTGGAAACCGCGGTGCGCGAAAAGATCGAAGACCTCTCGCAGCAGCCATGAGCGTGCCACGGATCGTGCTCGGCTCGACCTCGCGCTACCGGGCCGGATTGTTGCGTCGCATCATCGATGATTTCGGGCAGGTCGCGCCGGACGTCGATGAAACCCCGTTGCCGGATGAAACGCCCCGCGCGCGGGCCGCACGGCTGAGCGAGGCGAAGGCGCGCGCTGCCGCCGTGAATTTGCGCGATGCGCTGGTGATCGGTTCCGACCAGGTCGCCGCGCTTGACGGGTCGCTGCTGCGCAAACCCGGCAGCATCGAGGTTGCACGCGAACAATTGCGCGCAAGCAGCGGAAAGCATGTCGATTTCTTCACCGGTCTGTGCGTTGTCGATGGCCGCAGCGGGCAAGCGCGCTCGGCGCTCGACCACACGCTGGTGGTGTTCCGTGAGCTCACCGAGGCGGAGATCGATCGCTACCTCGAATGCGAGCGCCCGTTCGACTGCGCGGGCAGCTTCAAGTCGGAAGCCGCCGGCATCGCCTTGTTCGATCGCATCGAGAGCGTGGATCCCACCGCATTGATCGGGCTGCCGCTGATCGGGCTGGCCAGGCTCTTGCGCGAATCGGGCTTTCCGCTGCCCTGACGCGGACGCGACGCACGCCGTCGTACACTGATCCGCGCCCCATCATCCGGAACAGGCATGGACCAGAACTTCGCCGCCGCCACCGAGGCCGAGAACCTGACGCGGCAACGCCTCGATGCCGCGATGGCGCAAGTCAACGAAGTGCTGGTCGGCAAGAACCGCGCCATCCGCACGGCGTTCGCCTGCCTGCTGGCCGGCGGCCATTTGCTGGTGGAAGACGTACCGGGGGTCGGCAAGACCACGCTGGCACATGCGCTGGCGGCCACGCTGGGATTGAGCTTCCGTCGAATCCAGTTCACCTCGGACCTGCTGCCCACCGACATCATGGGAGTCAGCGTGTTCGACCGCGACAGCGGTGCATTCCGTTTCCAGCCGGGGCCGATCTTCGCGCAGCTGCTGCTGGCCGACGAAATCAATCGCGCCACGCCGAAGACGCAAAGCGCGCTGCTCGAAGCGATGGCGGAAAACCAGGTGACGGTGGATGGCGCCAGCCGCGCCCTGCCCCAACCGTTTTTCGTGGTCGCAACCCAGAACCCGCTGGACATGGCAGGCACCTATCCCCTGCCCGATTCGCAACTCGATCGTTTCATGCTGCGCATCGCGCTGGACTATCCCGACGCCGAAGCCGAACGCCGCCTGCTGACCGGCGAGGACCGCGGCGCGATGCTCGAACGCATGACGGCGCGCCTGTCCGGTCCGGACATCATGACGCTGCGCCAGCAGGCGCGCGCCGTCACCGCGAGTCCCGCGTTGCTCGATTACGTGCAGGCGCTGGTCGCGGCCAGCCGCAAACATCCCGACATCCGCACCGGCTTGTCGCCGCGTGCGGGATTGGCGCTGCTCGCCTGCGCGCGCGCGTGGGCATTGCTGGGCGATCGCGACTACACCCTGCCCGAAGACGTGCAGGCGGTGTTCGTCGCCGTCGCCGGCCATCGCCTGATCCCTGCCCGCTCGCTGGCGCGCGATGCGCTGGCGCAGTCGCTGCTGGAAACCGTCCCGGTGGACTAGGGTGGACGGCGCGGTGCACGGCGAACGCGGCACCCTCGCGGCGCGCATACGGCGCTGGCTCCCCGCGCTGGCGCGCGGACGACGGCCGGAAGCGTTGCCGGTCACGCTCGACCGCAACCGCATCTACATCGTGCCGACCCGCGCCGGCCTCGGCTTCGGCGTGCTGCTGGCAACCATGCTGATCGGCGCGCTCAACTACCAGAACAACGCGGCGCTGCTGCTGACCTGCATGCTCGGCGCCGCGCTCGCCACCAGCATGCTGCTGACCTGGCGCGAACTGCACGACCTCACGCTGCGCTCGCTGCATGCCGACCACGGTTTCTGTGACGCGCGCCTGCCGATCCATCTTGCGTTCGCCGACGACGGCCGCGCGCGCCCCGGCCTGCACGTCGCGCTCGACGATATCGAGCAACCCTGCCCCCTGCGCGCCGGCGTCAGCCGCGCCACCGCGACCGCACCGACCGAGTCACGCGGCTGGATGCCGATCCCGCGCCTGCG
>DASZTT010000007.1:0-25063 GCA_035547895.1 Rhodanobacteraceae bacterium | reverse complement strand
ACTCCCCGCCAAACCGCTCCGCGCCCACCTTCGTCAGCGCCGCCGTCAGCGTCGTCTTGCCATGGTCCACGTGACCAATCGTGCCCACGTTCACGTGCGGCTTCTTGCGTTCGAATTTCTCTTTGGACATGACTTGAATCCTCGGCAAAAACTTTTTGGCTGATTGGCGGCGAGCCGCAGGTGGTGCTCACAACAGGAATCGAACCTGTGACCTCTTCCTTACCAAGGAAGTGCTCTACCGACTGAGCTATGTGAGCTTTGATTTCAGCAGTCGTCCTCGACTGCAACGGCAAATCCCGGCATCCACGCCGGATATCCCACGAAAGCAACATTCAATGGAGCGGGAGACGGGAATCGAACCCGTGCCATCAGCTTGGAAGGCTGAGGTTCTACCATTGAACTACTCCCGCATCGGGACGCTCTCTGGCGGAGCTTTCGACTCCGTTGCATGAAGCTGGTGGAGGGAGGTGGATTACTCCGGGCGTCCTGCCCTCCGCCCTTCGGGCCGCGCCGCTTGCGCGTCGCGTTCAAAATTGTTCCAGACAATTTTGTCGAACCGGTGGTTCTCATCCACCTCCACAAAACCGTCTTGTTACTCGTAAAACTGGTGGAGGGAGGTGGATTCGAACCACCGAAGGCGTAAGCCAGCAGATTTACAGTCTGCCCCCGTTGGCCGCTTGGGTATCCCTCCGGAAACTCTGATTTTCTGAAACCGATTGAGTTGAACCTTGCGATCAAACGAAGGCGCAAGCCCGCAGATCACACTTCTTGTCTGCCTCCGTTGGCCGCCTGGGCACCTCTCCGGATTTGTAATTGCACGACCTCAACCGGCAGCAGCAGCCGTTCCGCATCGCGTGCGTCGCATTCCGTTCCTGCACCGACACGAAGAACCCGGCGATGTTTGAGAACACCCGGGTTTCAACGATTTGCCTCACAAAGACCGCGTATTTTTGCGGCTAACGGGGCGCAAGTCAACCATTACTGGGCGAACGGCGTGGACCGCCACGGCCGGCCGGACAGGCCGCGTGTTCGCCTCAGGGTTGGTTCAGGTAACCACGCGCCAAGCACAGGACAGCCCTGGAGCCAACCCGGAATTTGTTGATCATTTTCACAGTTCTGTTACAAATATTACGACTGCGTCACATCTGCAATCAATTGTTCCGGAGCCGTCAGTTGGCATGGATCATGTAACTGTGCTCGCCGAACCCCGACGAGCAAGCCGAAAAGTCGGGGCTACCAACCTTAACAGCGAGATTGAACCATGAACCTGAAATCCAGCCTGCTGGCTTCCACTCTTGCCGTCGCGTGCGGCGCCCTGGCCCTCGCACCCAACGCCCATGCAGCGGATGGCACCATCACCATCACAGGCAAGGTCATCGCGCCGACCTGCTCGGTGAGCAACGCCATCGGCGGCAACCTTTCGGTCACCCTGCCCACCGTCCTCACCAGCGCCTTTTCGGGTTCCGTGGGCTCGACCACGGGCGCAACCCCGTTCGACCTCGCCCTGACCGGCTGCCCGACCAACCCGGCCGGCATCCAGGTGGCGGCGCAGTTCTCCGGCACCAACATCAGCGCGACCGACGGCAATCTTCTCAACACCGCCGCCAGTGGCTCCAACGTCGAAGTGCAGCTGACCGATAGTGCAGGTACTGCCATCAACCTGAACACCACGCCGACGCCCGTCACGGCAACGGTCGATCCCAGCGGCAACGCCACGCTCAACTACAAGGCCCAGTATTACGCAGCCGTGGGAGCGGTCACCGGCGGCGCAGTTCAAACATCGGTGCAATACACGCTGACTTACCAGTAAGCCGCCACTCGAATCCTGCCGCGGTTCCCCAGCCGCGGCAGGATCCCCGAGCGCAGCCCCGTCCGCGCGAGGAGCACCGCCATGAAACGTTTTTTCATCAACACCGCTTGCGCGGTGCTGGCCGCGCTGTGCCTGTTCGCCGGTAGCGCACATGCCAGCGTCGTGATCGGCGGTACCCGCGTGGTGTTCCTCGCCCAGCAAGGCGAAACCACGGTGCGCCTGTCCAACGAGAGCGACAAGCCCGCGCTGGTCGAGGCATGGATCGATGACGGCGACGTGCAATCAACCCCCGACACCGCACGCACGCCTTTCCTGATCACACCGCCGTTGTTCCGGATGGAAGCGCACAAAGACCAGAGCCTGCGAATCCTCTACGTCCAGGGCACGCAGCCGCTCCCGGGCGATCGTGAATCGGTGTTCTGGCTGAACGTGCTGGAAATCCCGCCCAAACCGGGCGCCCAGTATGCCGACCGCAATTACCTGCAATTCGCGATCCGCTCGCGCCTGAAACTTTTTTATCGTCCCGCAAACCTTCACGGCAATGCGGCGACCGCTCCGGACCAACTGACCTTCAAGGTTGCCGCGCCGGAACACGACACGGCGCTGATCGTGCACAACCCTACGCCTTACTACATCACCATCGTCAAGCTTTCGCTCGGTTCCGGCGATCAATCGGACCTGGCTGCTCCGGGCATGGTCGCTCCTTTCAGCGACCTGCAACTCAAGTTGAAGGATGTCGCGCACGCGCCGGCACCCGGCACACCGCTGGTCTTCACGACCATCAACGACTATGGTGCGGACGACGTCCACAAGGGCGCCGTGGTGCAATGAGGTGCAAGGGCGCCCGCTGCACCTCCGAGCGCGTGCCGAGGTACACGGTACTCGCGCTCGCCTGTGGCATGGCGCTCACCGCGACCGCATGGATGGCGCCCGCGCGCGCAGCCGCGGCGGCCAGCGGCGGATTCGCTGAATTCGATCGCGCCATGCTGGCCGGCGGTGGCCGCAACGCTGCCGACCTCGCGCGTTTCGAACATGGCAACCCGGTCCTGCCCGGCACCTACAACCTCGACGTTTACGTCAACCAGAACTGGATCGGCCGGCTGGACGTACGCTTCGCGGCACCGTCGCCGGATGCGAGCGCGGTGCCCTGCGTTACCGCCAGCCTGCTCGACCGCATGGGGCTGGTGCCGGTCAAATCGGCCGCGACCGCGACGGCGCAGTTGCAATCCGCCGACGCTTGCGTGCAACTCGACACATTGATTCCGGGCGCAAAGTTCGTATTCGACTTGTCCGACCTGCGGCTGGACGCCAGCATTCCGCAGGCCTACATGGGCCAGATGCCGCGCGGCTACGTCAATCCGGATTCGTGGGACGCCGGCGTGCCGGCATTCCTGCTCAATTACAACTTCAATACCTATCACACCACGAGCTCCGGGCAGGACCAGACCAGCACCTATCTGGGGCTGCGCGCCGGCTTGAACGTGGGCCATTGGCTGCTGCGGCAAGACAGCACGGTGACATGGCTGTCGGGTGCGGGAAGCCCGGGTCAACGCCATTGGCAGAACATCGATGCCTATGCGCAACGCGCGATCCCCACGCTGCGCGCGAACCTCACCCTCGGTGACAGCTTCACCGATGGCGCGGTGTTCGACAGTTTCGGAATTCGCGGCGTGCAACTGGCGACCAATGACCAGATGCTGCCGCAGTCGCTGCGCGGCTATGCACCGGTGGTGCACGGCGTGGCAGACAGCAACGCCAAGGTGACGGTTTACCAGAATGGCATCCAGATCTACCAGACCACGGTGGCACCTGGCCCATTCGCGATCGACGATCTCTACCCTACCGGCTACGGCGGCGACCTGGTGGTGACGGTGACCGAAGCCGACGGTCGCCAACGCAGTTTTTCCGTGCCGTATGCGTCGGTCGCGCAGCTGCAACGCGCCGGCGTCACGCGTTTCGACATTGCGGTCGGCCAGCTTCGCGACAACTTCCTGCATGACAAGCCGGGCGTGTTCGAAGCAACGGCCCAGCACGGGTTCAACAACTTCTTCACCGGATACGCCGGCGTGCAGGGTTCGGAAGGCTATGCGGCGGCGCTGGTCGGCGGCGCATTCAATACGCGCCTGGGCGCCGTGGCGGTGGACTTGACGCAATCGCACGCCTCCATTCCGGGCTACGGCACGCACAACGGCCAGAGTTTTCGCGTTACCTACAGCAAGATCATCCCGGACACCAACACCTCGCTGACGGTCGCGGCGTATCGCTATTCCACCAGCGGCTTCATGAGCCTGCAAAACGCCGCCTACGCGCGCGATTACGTGCGTCGCGGGCTGGGCGCGCTGCAGTACGTGCCGTCCAACATCCCGATGATCGACGGCGTGCCCGAGTCGAGCCTGCTCACGCCCGCGCAGCGCGCGGCATTGGCCGGCACCGCATACAACGCCGACAACCTGTTTGCGCCGCAAGGCCTGCTCCAGCAAAAGGACCGCTTCAGCCTCACGCTCAGCCAGCGGCTCGGCAACAGTGGCGGTTCGCTGTACGCCAATGCCTCCATCAACGATTACTGGAACCAGCATGGGCGCGACACCCAATTCCAGATGGGCTACAACAACCGCTTCGGACGGCTGTCGTATGGCATTTCGCTCAGCCGCGGCCGTACCCAGTTCGGCGGATACGACAACCAGATGTTCGTCAACGCGAGCTTGCCGCTCGGCCAAGGCACGCATGCGCCCAACCTGTCGATCAACATCAACCATGGCGACGAGAACGGTACCCAGGAGCAGGCGATGCTCAGCGGCACCGCTGGCGCGTGGAATCAATTCACCTACGGAGCAACCGCTTCGCACGGCGGCAGCGGTACCGGCAACACCGTCAGCGTGAACGCCGGCTACAACGATCCTTATGCGGTCCTCAGCGCCAGCGCCGGCAAGGGCGACGGTTATTCGCAGGAATCCTTCGGTGTCAGCGGCGCCGTGGTCGCGCATGCCGGCGGCGTGACCTTCGGCCAACCGACCGGCGACACGATGGCCATCGTGCATGCACCCGGCGCGGCCGGTGCGCACGTGCTCAACGCACCGGGCGTCACGATCGACCATTTTGGCTACGCCCTGGTGCCTTATCTCACGCCGTACCAGCTCGACACCATCCAGATCGATCCGCAAGGCCTGCCGCTGGGCGTGCAGCTCGGCGCGACGAGCGCGGAGGTCGCCCCGTACCAGGGCGCCGTGGTGAAGGTGGACTTCAAGAGCGAGGCCGGGCGCGCGCTGATCGCCCGCATCGACATGGCCGACGGCAAGCCCGCACCGTTCGGTGCGCAGGTCTTCAATGCGAAAGACGAGCCGATGGGCGTCGTCGGGCAGGCCGGGTTGACGCTTTTGCGCGGCGTGGGCGAAAGCGGCGAACTGAATGTGAAATGGCAGGACGCGCAGGGCGCTCCAAAGGCTTGCTCATTTGCTTACACCGTCCCGGCGTCGAATCCGTCCGAGCAAGGCCAGCCGCTCGTCGAAGTGACGTGCGCCGTCACCGAAGCCGCACCGCAACCACGAGGTGGACAATGAGCATGCGCGGTCGGGGCAAAGATTGGAATGTTTCCGGCCCACGCCCATTGTCGTGGCGCCCACAGCCACGGTTTCTGGGCACGGCGCTCGCGCTCCTGGTGCTCTTCTGCTTGTCCGGCGTGCCAAGGGCAGCGTGGGCGACCTGCTGGTTTACCAGCGGCTCGGCGACCACCGTCACCTTCAATGCGGGCACCATCACACTTACGCCCAGCACGACCGTCGGAACGGTTCTCTGGACGTCGAACACGGCGGCTCCCGCCAATCCACCGGTGCTCGCCTGCGATGGCAACACCAACGGCGGCATCGTCAACACCATCGCCGGTCCGCCGACAAGCGGCAACACGGTTTTCCCGACCGGCATCCCCGGTATTTCCTACAGCCTGACGCATCCCGACCCCAGCAATTTACTGGCGGCATACCCGGACTATCCAACCGACAGTGGCACTTTCAACGTTGCCTCGCAACTGGAGCTGATTTACACGGGTCCGTTCCTGCCGCCCAACAACAGCACACTGACCGGCCAGCTTTCGCAATGGAAGGTGGATATCTGCAGCAGGCCAATCCTCTTTCTGGGCTTCTACCTTGGCTGCAATGGCACCGTCTCCCCGCAACCCGTGGAAACTTTCAATATCAGCGCCACCATCAGGATCCAGGTTCCGACCTGCAACGTCGCGGCGGGTTCCGTCAACAAGACCGTGACCCTTCCCACGGCCACCACGCTCCAGTTTTCCAGCCAGCCGACCGCGGGCAAGACACCCTTCAGCCTGCAACTGACCAACTGCGTGAGCAACCTCGGGGTCTTCATCACGCTCAACAGCACCAACGCGTTGAGCGGGGTTCCCGGAGTCATTGCGCCCTCGGGTGCAGGTTTCGCGACCGGTATCGGCGTGCAGATCCTCGAGGCGGATGGAGCCACGGCCGTCCCCTTCGGCAGCCCCATCGATACCGGCGTCACCACAAGCAGCAACTACAACATCAACTTCTACGCGCAGTACTACAAAACCGGCGGAACCGTATCGGCCGGCCCGGTGCAGGCGATCGCCACCTACACGTTGAACTATCAGTAGGGATCACTGTGCGTTTTCGCGCACCAGCTTCGCCAGCGGCCTGCCAGCGGCGTCGAGCATCAGCAACTCGCCGCCGCTCGTTTCCACTTTGGCGGTCTTCCGGAATGCATTGAACACGGCCCGCTCCACCTGCATGGCGCCAGCCGGCTGCAGGCAGGCCATCTTGGTCGAAAGGGTCTGGGTGAACCTGGCGGTGCCATCCGTTCGGATCTCGTAACGGACGCCGTAGGCGTTGCATCCCGCCTTTCCTGCCGCGTGGCCGTCATGAAAGCGCAGGCTGGCGGCGACACCCGCGGGCACCGCTGCGCCGTCGAGTTCGACGAATCGCCATTCGCTGCCATCGAGGCTGGCGGCATTCGGGATGGATGGCGCGGATGACGGCGCGCCAGCCAACGCAGCCTGCACCGGCGCCGGATCACGCGCGGCTTGCGCAGCGCCACCGGTCACGGCCAGGGCTGCCATCAACAGCGCGGAAACTGGACGCATGGCACGACCTCCTCTTGCGAGGCTGCCAAGGCTATGTCCGCCAGGCTGAATCAGGGTTGTGCGCGCTCGTAGATCAGATCGGCGCGGGAAGCATGCCCGGCGCGCGTGGATCCGCCGGCGCGGTCGATCAACTGTCCGTCGACCACGTCGACGTGCTTTACGAAGGCGGCATTCTCCACGGTGCAATCGGGCAGGTGCAGACGGCTCGCCGTGCCGACGCCGGTCACGACATAGTCATCGAGGTTCAGCGGCTTGCCCGGCGCGACGTGATCTTTCAGGAACGCGCCCAGCGCGGCGCGGCCGCCATTGCGTTCGATTTCCCTCAACTTTTCCGGCACCACCAGCCAGGCGTGGCCATCGGCGTGCCAGCTCAGGAAGCGCGCGTCGCCTTTCGCATCCACCAGAAGCGCACTGTCCTGATCGACGCCAAGCCCGGTCACCGCAGCGGTGCGATGGTCTTTCGCGGTGCGCGCAACGAACGCCAGCAGCCGGCCAAGCCTTCCGCGCTGCACGAAATGCGTGTCGGTGATGACGCCGCGCAATGGCGCCAGCGTGACGAAGTGGTCGACCAGCGTCACCGCCGGACCATCCGGGTCGCGCAACGCCTCGGACGAGGTAATGCTGCCGCCGTCCATCGCGCCATAGCCCCATTCGCCAAGGATGGCCAATCCCGCACTGGTGCCGCCGAGCGGCTTGCCCGCGCGCACGTGCGCGTTGATCAACTTGTTGAGCGGCGTGCCTTTCCAGAAGCGCACGTAATTCGCTTGGTCGCCGCCCGCGATGAAGATGCCATCCGCGTGCCTGACGATCGCCAGCACGCGCGGATCGCTGGCGGGTGCGCGCGCGTGGAAGATCAACGTCTGCACCGACGCGACGCCGCCGACGTCGTGATAGATCCAGTCCTGCAATTCGGCGTCGCCCGAGGCGCGCAGGATCACGATGTGGCCGTGTCCGGCCTGCGCGGCGAACCACTGAAAAGCGGCCTCGATCTCGCGCCCGCCTCCCATCAGCAGCAACCCGGGCGACGTCTTGCCAGGCGTCTTCGCCGCGATGTCCCCGACGGACAAATACTCGTAGCCGCCGGTCTGGCCCTGTGCCCGCCCGATGGCCGGACACAGCAGCACGACGCACGCCAGCAACAATCCGGACAACGAATACCAGGCTCGAACCTTCACGCCACCCTCCAGATCCGGGACGCGGCGCCGCGACCGCCCCAGCGGTCGCGGGCGCGCCCCTCGTGCCACCCCATCTACAGACGAAAGCATGACCGGCTTCCCCCATGCCTTCGGCACCAGCCCACTGCACCGCGGGTTGCGCTATCTTCGCTGCATGGGGAACCCGGTCGACGCGTGGTTTGTACGCGAAGTGCTTGTGCACGAACAAGCGCTGATGCGCTTTTTGCGCCGCAACTGGCGCGACCACGACGAAATCCACGACCTGCGGCAGGACATTTACGTGCGCGTGTACGAAGCGGCCACGCGCAGGATGCCCGATTCACCGAAGTCATTCCTGTTTGCCACCGCGCGCAACCTGCTGGTCGATCGCGTCCGCCACCAGCGCATCGTGCCCATCACGGCAGTGGGTGATATCGAGCAGTTGCACGTCATGGAAGATGAGCTGGAGCCGGGCCGCTGGCTGGTGGGCCGCGAGGCGCTGGCGCGGCTGGCGCGTGCGCTCGACCGCCTTCCGGACAGGTGCCGCGAGGTGGTCTGGTTGCGGCGGATCGAGGACTTGCCGCAAAAGGAAATCGCGCGCCGGCTCGGCATCAGCGAAAAGACCGTCGAGAAACACATTGCCAAGGGATCACGGATGCTGGCGGATCATTTCCATGGAGGATCGGATGCGGCTGCGGCGCCGAACAAGGCAAGCGACGCGGACCGCTGGCTGCGCAAATCGACATGACGGACCATCATCGACAAATCGAGCGCGATGCCGCGCTGTGGCTGGCCCGGCGCGATGCGGGCGGCTGGGCCGACCGGCAGCAAGCCGCACTGGATGCCTGGCTGGCCGCCGACGTCGCCCATCGCGTTGCCTTCCTGCGGCTGGAAGCAGCGTGGGACGAAGCCGCACGCTTGAAAACGTTTGCGGCCGGCGAGGCGGCCCCTCGCATTCCCGCGCGCGGCGAATGGGCGCAGTCGCCCTATTTCGCATCGCACGCGCGCGCCACGGCCCTGCGCGGTCGCCGCAACGCCGCAGCAAGGCAACGTCGCTGGCCGGTGTTCGCGGGTCTCGCGGCAAGCCTGCTCGTCGCGGCCGCGGCCATCGGCGGCTTCGCATGGCGCGACTACACGCACGTCGATCGCGCTGCGTGGGAAACCGTGCTGGGCGGGCAACGCGTGGTGAACCTGCCGGACGGCTCCACCGCCACGCTGGGCAGCGAAACCGACCTGCGCATGGCTTTCTCGCGTTCCGAGCGAGACCTGCGACTCACGCGCGGCGAGGCCTTTTTCGATGTCGCACATGATTCCGAGCGGCCGTTCGTGGTCCACGCGAATGGCTATCGCGTCATTGCGGTCGGCACGCGTTTCGACGTGCGCCGCGACGCCGGCCGCCTGCGGGTCGTCGTGACGCGCGGGCTGGTTCGGTTGCAGTCGGCGCACGATCCGTCGAAACCACCGTCGATGCTTCCCGCGGGCAGCATCGCCACCATTGCCGATGATGAAGTGGCGGTTCAGCGGGTTTCGCTGGACGAAGCCACGCAGGCACTCAGCTGGCGAAGTGGTTTCGTGATGTTCCACAACACGCCGCTCGCGGAAGCGGTGCGGGAATTCAACCGCTACAACCCGCGCCCGATCGTCATCGGCGATCCATCGCTCGAAACCCTGCGCGTCGGCGGCAACTTCAAGCTCGACAACAGCGATGCGTTCGTGCGGCTGATGCAATCCGTTTTCCCGGTGCAGGCCGAGCAGCGCGACCGCGAGGTCGTGTTGACGCGCAAGGCGCAGACCCGCGCTGCCCATTGACGGCCGCGCAGAGGGGGGGATCGCGCGCGCTGGTTCGTCCATTACGGGAAAGGCGCCACGTCGGCGCATGGGAGGGGATATGTTCAAACCGTTCGCGCGTTGCGTGCTGTGCCTGGCCCTGCTTTCGCCGGCCCTGGCATTGGCCCAGGCAGCGCAGATCGACGTGCCGGCCGGCAACCTCGTAGCCGCGCTCGATGCGCTGGCGCACCAGACCGGGATGCAGTTCGTCTACAGCGCCGACCAACTCGATGGTCTGCGTACGCGCGGCGCGCATGGCCAGCTCGCCCCACGGCAGGCGCTTGCGGAACTGCTGGCCGGCACCGGCTACCACGCACGCAACGATCCGTCCGGCGCGGTGGTGATCGTCAAGGATGAAACCCGACAATCGCCACCGGCGTCCAGCGCACCCGCGCCGCGCCCGGAAACGCAGCCTTCCAAGACGCTGCAGGAGGTGGTGGTCACCGGCTCGCGCATTCCGCGCTCCCAGATCGAAGGCCCGGCGCCGGTGGTGACCATCACCGCGCAGGACATCCAGCGGCGCGGGTTCGCCAACGTTCCCGATCTCATGAGCTCGTTGACCCAGAACCTGGGCGCGCTCGACAACAACCAGGCCACCGACGGCTTTTCGCCGGGCGCGCAGGCCGTCGATCTGCGCGGCCTTGGCCCCAACCACACGCTGGTGCTGGTGAACGGCCGGCGCATCGCCGATTACCCGCAGGCCTACCAGGGCAACAGCAACTTCACCGACATCTCGAACATTCCCACTTCACTGATCGATCGCGTGGAAATCCTCAGCGGCAGTGCTTCCGCGGTGTATGGCTCCGACGCGATCTCGGGCGTCATCAACATCATCCTGAAGCAGAAGGCCGACGGCACCACTTTCGACTACCGCGTCGGCGGCGACCAGCACGGCGGCCAGCAGTCGCAGCGCTTGCAGATCAGCAGCGGATTTTCCAAAGGCAAATTCGATTCGGTGTTCGGCCTGGAACTGGTGGACACCCATCCGTTGTGGGATTTCCAGCGCAGCTATACCGATTCGCGTCTCGACAGTCCGGGGGAGGCCTTGGCCGGCCGCACCTTCGTGCGCACCGACGAGTACGGCGACTACCTCGATCCCGGCAAGGCGACCTGCGACAAACTTTCCTATCTCAACCAGGGCGGCGTGGTTTATGCCTCGCGCCCGGGCTATGCGGCCGATGGCGGTCCCGGCTACTACTGCGGCAGCTACAACGACCTCGGCTACGGCACGCTGGAGAACGGCCGCAAGATGGCCAACTTCTACGGCACCGCGACTTTCCACTTCAACAGCTACACCGATCTGTATCTCGACGTGCTGGCCGGCACTTCGCACCAGGACAGCTACAACACGCCGTTGCAGTGGTACAACTGCGAGCCGCTGAACGGTGACTGCACCGATACACCGTTCTACAACACCGCCACCAACCAGATCGAGGAATGGGGGCGCAGCTATTTCACGCTCGAGGAAAACGGCAACCTCAAGGCCGGCGAGATCCGAAACATCAACAACACCCTCTCGCTCAACACCGGCATCAAGGGGACCTTCGGCGCCGACAGCGACTGGAACTACGAGGCGAATTTCGAACACTCGCAAAACCAGCTCGAGAGCAAGTGGCCGGCCCTGATCGCGGCCAAGGCGCAGGCGCTCTATCTCGGACCCTCGCTGGGTGAATACTTTTATTCCGACGGCACCGACAGCGGCTACCAGAAGTATTATGCGCCGGTCAGCCGCCTCTACACGCCACTGACCATCGCGCAATTCCGTTCGATCACCCAGGACTCGATCGATCTCGACAAGAGCCGCACCGAAAACTGGTCGCTCAGCCTCACGAACACCAACCTGTTCCATCTTCCCGCAGGTCCGGTCGGCTTTGCGGGCATCGCCGAATACGGCAATTCGTATTTCGGCCTGAAGCCCGATCCCCTGTCGCTGGACGGCAGCTACTACGGCCTGCACAACACCGGCGCGGTCGGCTCGCGCAGCCATGAAGCCGTCGGCTACGAATTCAGCGTCCCGGTGTTCTCGAAGCTGACTGTCACTACCGCGGGCCGTTACGACCGCTACGAATACAGCGACAACAGCTCCGGCAAATTCACTTACGCGCTGGGTCTCGAATACCGTCCGATCCAGAGCCTGCTGCTGCGCGGCTCGTTGTCCACCGGTTTTCGCGCCCCCGACCTTTCTTACTTGTACGCGGGGCTGAGCGGGTCGAGCTCCGGCGGCACGGACTACTATTTGTGCCGCCGCGACGAGCCGGACACCGGACCCGATTTCTACGACGACTGCAGCAACGGTGATGTGAGCTTCAACGGCCGTAGCCACGGCAGCACCACGCTGCAGGACGAGACCAGCAAGTCCTTTACCTACGGATTCGTGTTCGCGCCCACGCCGAATTTCGACGTCAGCGCCGACTATTACCACATCAAGCTCAACAACGAGGTCGAGTACCAGGACAGCGACACGATCCTGCGCGAGGAAGCCGACTGCCGCCTTGGCCAGACCTTGTCGGGAAGCCCGGTGGACGGCAATTCCGCGTTCTGCCAGCAGATCGAAAGCCAGGTGGTGCGCAACCCGGCGACCGCGGGCTACAACCCCGAAGGCATCACCTCGGTGCTGGTGCTGCCGATCAACGCTGCCATCGACGAGACCTCCGGCGTCGACTTGAACGCGCATTACCGCCTCAACACGCAGCGTGCGGGCACCTTCGATTTCGACTTCGGCGCCACCTACGTGATCATGCACAGGACGCAGCTGAGCAAGGATTCACCGGTCGACAACGAAATGACCGACATCTACTACTACCTGATCCCGCGCACCAAGGCCAACGCATCGGTGACGTGGAACTACCACGATTTCACCGCCACGCTTTACGGATCGCGCCTGGGCGGAATCCCGAATTACGACGGTACCCGCCGCCTGGCCCCGACCTTCCAGTACAACGCGACGCTCGGCTACCGCGTCACGCCGAACATCAACGTGTCGCTGATCGTGGACAACCTGCTCGACGCACGTCCGCCGCACGACGATACGTGGACCAGCTATCCCTATTACTACCTGAAGTGGTTCGACGCGGTCGGCCGCGCGTACTTCCTGGAAATGAACGTGAAGCTGGGCGGCACCAACGGTGGGTGAACCCGGACGCCCGCGGGATGCCTTGAACGGCATCCCGCGCCGGCGAAGGCTTCTGCGTTCCGCCTGTTGCGTCATGTTGTGGGCGGCCTGCCTGTCGGGTTCGACGGCAGACGCGGTGGCGCGCGCATTCCAGCCGGGCGACCTGCAGAAGATCGTGACCCTCGGCGATCCGCAGATTTCCCCGGACGGGAAGACGATCGCCGTGGTGGTGTCTACGCCGGACTGGAAGACGGACCAGGCCAGGCGCGAGATCGACCTGGTTGATGTCGCGAGTGGCAAACGGCGGACGCTCATCGCGGACCGCGTGGGCCTGTCCTCGCCGCACTGGTCTCCCGACGGCGCGCGTTTGGGCTTCCTTGCGAAAGACCCTAAGACCGATGCCGTGCAGATCTTCGTACTGCCGATGAACGGCGGCGACGCAATGCGCGTGACCGACAACCGGCAAGGCGTTGATGATTATTCCTGGAACCCGGACGGAAACAGCATCGCGTTTGTGGCCCAGGATCCGCCGCTCGATGCCGAAGCGATCAAGGCCCATGACAAGGTGTTCAGGGTTACCGACGGTCACTTCCTGTTGGACAAGGAGGTTGCGCCCTGGCATTTGTGGGTCGTGCCTGCCGCGGGGGGTGAAGCCCGGCGGTTGACCGAGGGCCGATTCAGTCTCGGCACCGAACCGGGAGGCACGACGACGCCGGCCTGGAGCCCGGATGGAAAACGCATCGCATTCACGAAATTCCCGAATGCGTACTGGGCGCAATCGTTTCGTTCCGTCATCGCGGAAGTGGACGTGGCGAACGGCCGCATGCGAACGCTGGTCTCTGCACAAGGAGCGGAAGACTTCAAATTCGCGCCGGCAGGTGGCGGCTATGCATTCGCGCGCGCAAGGGGCGGCGATCAGAACAATGGCAACGCGATCTATGTACACGAAGACGGAAAAACCTGGGATGCGACGGCGGCACTTGCCCGGCATTTCAGCAACTATCTCTGGATGCCGGACGGCCGCTCGCTGATTACCGCCGGCGGTTTGGGCGCGCACACGGTGTTGTGGAAGCAACCGCTCTCGGGGAAAGCCGGCCTGCTGGACCTCGGCGATGTTGAAGCCAACAGCGGCCTCGGCGTCACGACCAGCAGCGATACCACCAGTTTCAGCATTTCCGGAACCGGCACCATCGCTTTCATCGGTTCCACGGCGACCCACCCGAGCGAGTTGTACGTTCTGGATTCCACTCGCGCCAGGCCGCGCCGACTCACCGACGTCAATGCGTTCGTCGACGATCTCGACCTTGGCCGAACGGAATCCATCGATTGGACCGGTCCAGGCGGTTTCCGCGAAGACGGCGTGCTCACGTACCCGGTCAGTTACCAGCGAGGGCGCAGATACCCGCTGGTGCTGGTCATCCATGGCGGCCCCATGATGTCTTCCAACACGGGCTTCCAGCGCCTTGCGCAATTGTTGTCGGGCGCGGGATTCCTGGTGTTCCAGCCGAACTACCGCGGCAGCACCAACCTGGGTGACGCCTACGAGCACGCCATGTATCGCGATACCGGCGACGGCCCCGGCAAGGACGTGATGGCGGGGCTCGCCGCGGTGGAGAAGCTCGGCATCGTCGATGAAAATCGCATCGGCGTGAGCGGCTGGTCCTACGGCGGCTACCTGACCGCATGGCTCACCAGCCATTACGACGTGTGGAAGGCCGCAGTCGCCGGCGCGCCGCTCACCGACTGGCTGATGGATTACAGCCTTTCCTATTACCAGGTAGGCGACGCCTATTTCTTCGGCTCATCGCCGTGGACGGATGCCGGCTGGAAAATGTGGCGCGAGCAATCGCCGATCAATTACGTGCGCAACGTCACGGCACCCACCTTGATCATGGGTGACGTGATGGATTCGAACGTGCCGCTCGCGAACGCGATGGAGTGGTATCACGGGCTGCGTGACAATGGCGTGCCCGTCGAGTTCTACGCTTACCCCGAAGCTTCGCACCTGCCGCACGACATCGTGCAGATGACCGACATGTATCGTCGGTGGGTGGACTGGATGAAAAAATATCTCCAGTAACGGGCAAAATCTCTCAGACGTTGAAGCGGAAGTGCAATACATCGCCTTCCTGCACGCGATAGTCCTTGCCTTCCAGCCGCAGCCGGCCCGCATCGCGCGCGCCTGATTCGCCGCGGTACTTCACGTAGTCGTCGAACGAAACGGTTTCGGCGCGTATGAAGCCCTTCTCGAAATCGGTATGGATCACGCCGGCGGCCTGCGGCGCGGTGGCACCTCGCTTGACCGTCCAGGCGCGCACTTCCTTCTCGCCCGCGGTGAAATAGGTTTGCAGCCCGAGCAACGTGTAGGCCGCGCGGATCACGCGATCGAGGCCCGGCTCGCTCAATCCCATCGACTGGAGGAATTCGCCGCGATCGGCTTCGTCGAGTTGCGCCAGTTCTTCCTCGATTGCCGCGCAGACGGGCACCACCACCGCGCCTTCCGAGTCCGCGCGCTGGCGCACGGCGTCGAGGTACGGATTGTTCTCGAAACCGTCCTCGCGCACGTTGGCGATGTACATCAGCGGCTTCATCGTCAGCAGGAACAGGTCGCGGATCGCGGCACGCTCCTCGTCGTCCAGCACCACCGACCGCGCCGCCCTGCCTTCATTCAGCGCGGCGCGCAGCTTTTCCAGCACCGGGCGTTTGGCCATCGATTCCTTGTCGTTGGCCTTGGCCGCCTTTTCGACGCGCGCCAGCGCCTTGTCGACCGACTCGAGATCGGCCAGCGCCAATTCCGTGTCGATGGTTTCGATGTCGGCGACCGGATCGATCCTGCCGGCAACGTGCACGATGTCGGGGTGTTCGAAGCAGCGCACCACGTGCGCGATCGCATCGACCTCGCGGATGTGTGCGAGGAACTTGTTGCCGAGTCCCTCGCCCTGCGACGCGCCCGCGACCAGCCCCGCGATGTCCACGAATTCGACCGAGGCCGGGATGATCTTCTGCGGATGCACGATGTCCGCAAGTTGTTGCAGGCGCGGATCGGGCACCGGCACCACGCCGACATTCGGATCGATGGTGCAGAACGGGAAATTTGCCGCGGCGATGCCCGCCTTGGTCAGCGCGTTGAAGAGCGTGGACTTGCCGACATTGGGCAGGCCGACGATGCCGCATTGGATTGCCATTCAAGAAACTCCACGCCGGCAGGCCGGCGAAGGCGGGAATAGAGGGATTCCCACCCATTGAAAATGGATCCCGGCCTGGGCCGGGATGACGAGCAAAACGATGTCAGCCCGAGTCGCGGCTTGTATTCAACCGCTTCGTTGCCTCGTTGAATTCACCCGCGACGGCCAGCGGCAGCACATTCAGCGCGTGCGTGATCGCATCCAGCATCAGGTCTTCGTCCGCCGCGGAAGGATTGCCGAGTACCCACGGCGTCACGCGGTTGCGATCGCCCGGATGCCCGATGCCGATCCTCAGCCGATGGAATTTGCCGTGCCCGAGCTGCGCGATGATGTCGCGCACCCCGTTTTGTCCACCGTGGCCGCCATCGAACTTCAGGCGCGCCTTACCGGGCGGCAGATCCAGATCATCGTGCACCACCAGCAATTCTTCCGGCGCGAGCTTCCAATAATTGAGGGATGCCACGACCGCACGGCCGCTTTCATTCATGAAGGTGTGCGGCTTGATCACCCGCACCTGTTCGCCACCGACCGGAACGCGACAAGCCTCCGCATGCAGGCGATTCTCGAAACCGAAACGCTGCCCTGCACCCGTCGCCAGCACGTCGGCGAACCAGAAGCCGGCGTTGTGGCGATTGCGCAGATATTCCGGGCCCGGATTGCCGAGTCCAGCGATGAGTCGGATGCCAGGCATTCGGAGGTACGCTCAGGCGATCCGAACCGTCTCCGGCCCGGACCGCCGTCGCGCAGGAATCACTTCTTCTCGGCCGGCTTCTTGTCGCCCGCCGCGGGCGCCGCGGCCTTCGCCGCATCGCCACCCGCCGGAGCAGCCGCGCCTTCGGCTGCCGCGCCTTCCGCGGTGCCTTCGGCCGGGGCCTCCTCGACTTCCTCACGAACCGCCTGCGCGGACACGACGGTGTGGTCGTATTCCTTGCCGAGCTTCAGTTCCGGGATTTCGACGCCGGCCGGAAGCTTGAGGTCGGACAGGTGCACCACATCACCCAGCGCGAGTTCGCCGAGGTCGAGGTCGATATGCTCGGGCAGGTCCTTCGGCAGGCACGACACTTCGACTTCGGTCTGGTTGTGCGAGATCACCACGCCGGAAGTCTTGGCGGCCGGCGACTTTTCCTGGTTGAGGAAGCGGATCGACACGTACACGCGCACCGGCTTGGATTCGTCCACGCGCAGAAAGTCCAGGTGCAGCAGCTGCGGCTTCACCGGATGCCTCTGCACGTCGCGCAGCAGCACCTTCTGGCGATTGCCGTCGACCAGCAGGTCGAGAATCGCCGAGGAGAACCACTCGTTGCGCGCGGCCAGCGAGAGTTTCAGGTGATCGAACTGGATGTTCTCGGCGGCCTGGCCCGCGCCGTAGACGACGGCGGGAACCTTGCCGGCGCGACGCAGGCGGCGGCTCGCACCTTTGCCCTGGTCGGCACGGCGTTCGGCCGTGATTTCGTGGATGGTTGCCATTTTCGTGTTACCTCAGGTTGCATGACGTCGCCTCGCGGCGACTTGGAAGGACTTCCCCGCGACCAGGGAAGTGCGTAAACGATTCGCGAGCCGGAGATTCAACTCAATGAGCGGAAACTCCATTGCTCGCTGTTGCTCAACTCAATCGACGTACAAACTGCTCACCGACTCCCCATACGCCATCCGGCGCACCGTTTCGGCCAGCAACTGCGCGACGGACAACTGGCGGATCTTGCCGCACGCGGCACCTTCGGCGCTCAGCGGAATGGTGTCGGTCACCACCAGTTCATCCATCTGCGACTGTTCGATATTGCGTACCGCCGGCCCGGACAGCACCGCGTGGGTGCAGTACGCGACCACTTCTTTCGCGCCGCGATCCTTCAGCGCCTTCGCGGCGGCGCACAGCGTGCCGGCCGTGTCCACGATGTCGTCCACCAGCACGCAGGTCTTGCCGGTGACGTCACCGATGATGTTCATCACCGTGGCCTCGTTCGGGCGCGGCCGGCGCTTGTCGATGATCGCGAGGTCCGCATCGTCCAGCCGTTTGGCGACCGCGCGTGCACGCACCACGCCGCCGACGTCGGGACTGACCACGATCACGCCATCCGTGCCGTGCTTGCGCCAGATGTCGGCCAGCAACACCGGCGAGGCATACACGTTGTCCAGCGGGATGTCGAAGAAACCCTGGATCTGGTCGGCGTGGATGTCCACCGTCAGCACGCGATCGGTGCCCACCGCGTCGATCAGTTGTGCAGCAACCTTCGCGGTAATCGGCACCCGCGCCGCGCGCAGCCGGCGATCCTGCCGCGCGTAGCCGAAGTACGGGATCACCGCGGTCACGCTGGCCGCCGAGGCGCGCTTGAGCGCGTCCACCAGCACCAGCAGCTCCATCAGGTTTTCGGCCGACGGCGCGCAAGTGGACTGCATCACGAACACGTCCTGGTTGCGGACGTTCTCGTCGATTTCCACCTGCACTTCTCCGTCCGAGAACGTGCCGACCACCGCCTTGCCGAGCGGTTCGCCGAGCGTGTGCGCGACGTCTTCCGCCAGCTTGCGATTGGCATTGCCCGTAAACAGCATCAAGTTGGATGTGTTGTGCATGCCTCGAACCTTCGTTCGCACTGCCGGCGTTGGCTGGGGCGGCAGGATTCGAACCTGCGAATGCCGGGATCAAAACCCGGTGCCTTACCACTTGGCGACGCCCCATCTTTGGTCGTGAGCGGGCATCATGCCCGCTGAGATGAATGCGCTCGCGGCAAGGCCGCTCCACGCATTCCGCATCGGCGCCTGGCGCCTTCGCGGCGGCACGTCCCTGTACCGCGATTCCGCATTCTCCAGCACCTGTCGCGAGCGATCCGCGACGTGCATTCCGCAACAGCCAAGCACGCGAGACCGCACAGCGGGCTCGCGCGCTGAAAAGCCGCATATTGTCGCGGCCGGCGCAATCCTTGTCAATTCAGGCGGTTGGATGCCGGGCGGGGCCGGCGAGCGCACGACCGCTACGGTTGCGTGGGAGCGTTCCAGGTTTCGATCAGTACCCGCACCGTGTACGGATCGCGGCTGGCATAGACCTTGCGCGGCAGCGGCGGGTTGCGTTCCGAATACCAGTCGCGGTAATCGACGTGCCAGCCGTCCTGGTCAAGCGTGGCCGGCAAGCCATTGGCGCCGAAGGTCAGGATCGCGGGCCGGCCGGGCGCGCGCAGGCCGCGCACCCACCAGGCGAGATCGGCGACCGGCACGTCCCAGCCGAATTCCTCACCCAGTACGTCGCCCGCGCTGCGTCCGGCCAGCGCCTGCTTGCCCACGCCGGTGAGCACGGCGCCATTCGGGCCGCCATTCAATTGCACGCTCTTGCCGGTGATCGGCGCCCGCAGCGTGAACTGGTATTGCTGGCCATTCTGCTGCCAGCTGAGGCTGCCGCTGCCGCCGTGCCGGCCGTCGGAGGCCGCGAAGCGGCCATCGAGGCCCCACGATGGCTGTGCGCCCAGCGCGTGTTCGCGCGCCGCCTGCGCCGCGAGCTGTTTCACGGTGCCGGGCTTGCGCACCGCGACCGGAGCACACGCGGCCAGAAACAAACCGCCCGCGCCGATGATCGCGACTACGCGCAGCGCGTTCTTCGGCCATATCTTCATGGGTGCAGGTTCCGTTCGACCTTCTTCAACGCCTGGTTGTGCGGATCGAGCTTGCGTACCTTGCCGAGCACTTCGCGCGCGCTCTCGCGCCGTCCGAGCTTCCAAAGCACCTCTCCCAGATGCACGCCGATGTCGGGATCCTGCTGCTTGCCCCATGCGCGTTGCAGGTAGGTCTCGGCCTGGCCGAGATTGCCCAGGCGATATTGCAGCCAGCCCCAGGAATCCTGGATCTCCGCTGCATCGGGCTTGGCCGCGAGCGCCTTGCGCAAAAGCTGGGTGGCTTCCGGCAGGTCGCGATCCGTATCGGCCAGGGTGAAGCCGAGCGCGTTCATCGCCTCGACATTGTCCGGATTTTGCGCCAGCACCTTGCGGAAGTCGGCCAGCGCGGCATCGGTGTTGCCGGCATTGGCTTCCTCGATGCCGCGGTCGTAGATCAGCGCCGGATCATCCGGCAGCGCCGCGAGGCCGCGGTCGTAGGCGTCGATGGCCTTGGCGTGGTCGCCGTGCTGCGCGTACATCTGCGCGTCGAGTTCATAGGCGGTGCGCAGCGAATCGGGATCGTCGGCGTAATCCTGCTGAAGCTGCGCCGCCAGCGCGTGGGCCTGTTCGCCCTGCCCCGATTTGTCCAGCAACACCGCGCTGCGCAACTGCGCGTCGAAAGCATGCTGGTCGTCGGGGTCGACCTGGCCGTACCACTTGAGCGCCTGGTCGTCGTGATGCAGCAACTCCGCAAGCTGGCCGAGCAGGAAGGCGTTGTCGAGCTGCTGCGATGCCGGCGCGTGCTGCAAGCCGGCGTAGAGCCGGCGCAATGCGGCTTCATCCTTCGCACGCGCGGCGATCGCGACGCGCGCCGACCAGGTCGCCGGGGTTTGCGGGCCGTGCGCCAGCACCTGCAACGCATCGCCGGACTTGCCCGTCTTGCCCAGCAGCGTCGCGTAACCCAGCCGCAGGTCAGCGTCATTCGGGTGCGCAGCCACGCCCCGGCGGTACAAGGCGAGCGCGCCTTCGCGATCGCCGGCGGACACCCTCAGGCTCGCCGCCCATGCAATGCCGTCGGGTGCGTCGAACTTCTGCACCGCCGCATCCGCGAGCTTGCGCGCGAACGCATGCCGGCCGAGATGCTCGCCCAACTGGCTCAACGCCACCCACACGCTTTCATCGGCAGGCAGCCGGTCCGGCGTCGCCAGGTCTTCCAGTACGCGTCCCGCCAGCGCGGTGTCGCGCGCAACCACCAGCGAGGCGGCAAATTGCTTCCAGTCTTCGACGTTGCCGGATGCGAGCGCATTGCGGAACTGCTGCTCCGCAGCCGCGCGATCGCCGCGCAGCATGGCGAGCTGCCCGCGCGCCATGGCCAGATCGTGCGCGCCCGCGCCCAGCGCCTGATTGCGATCCAGCATCCGCTGCGCCACATCGGTGTCGTGCGTCACCAGCGCCAGGTGCAGCGCGCGCCTGGCGATCGCGGGGTCGCTGGAGATCTCCGCGGCCTGGGCGTAGTCGGCGGTCGCCTTCGCGGCATCGCCATTCTGCAGCGCGAATTCGGCCGCGATCAGCAGCGCCGACGCCTTGCCATCCGCACTGCCCGCCGGAAGATCAAGCGTGGCCAGCGGCTGCGCGGCGGCGTGCGACGCGCCCCGCACGGGCGCCTGCGCGCAACCCGCGGCCAGCGCCGCGAGCGCGAGGATCAGGGCAAACGCGCTAAAATGAAGCCAGGACGGCTTCATCCCGGCCAGCGCAGGGATGCGCGATGAACCGGGATCCAGTTCCTTTTTCATCCCGGCCGGCACATGGACGTGCGATGAGCCGTGATCCAGTTTGTTGTACTCGTCAGGTTGAATCCGCACACTCCGCACCGGGTTCCGGTCCTCTTTCGTCCAGCCGCCATGCGACAGCTTAGCCTGTCGCCGTCGTCCGCCTGTTAATGCCATGCCGCTGATCGCCCTCGGCCTCAACCACCTCACCGCGCCGGTCGCGCTGCGCGAACGGGTGGCGATCGACGCCGACGATACCCCGCCGGCGTTGGCAGACCTGGCCGCGCAGCCGGGCGTCGAGGAGGCCATGATCCTGTCGACCTGCAATCGCACGGAACTGTATTGCAGCGTCCGCGAAGGCGCCGAGCACGCTCCGGAGGACTGGCTGCACGCCCGTTACCAGATGACCCCGGGCAGGCTGGATGAGTTCCTCTACCGGCACACCGACGACGAAGCCGTTCGGCACGTGTTCCGGGTCGCGACCGGGCTGGATTCCATGGTGCTGGGCGAACCGCAAATCCTCGGCCAGGTGAAGGATGCGTGGCGCGCCGCGCGCTCGGCGCACACCCTGCACGCACCGATGGACCGCCTGCTGCAGAACGCTTTCGCGGTGGCCAAGCGCGTGCGCACAGAAACCCGCATCGGCACCGGCCCGGTGTCGGTCGCGTTCACCGCCGTGCGGCTGGTGGAACAGGCCTTCGCCGACCTGCGCGAATCCTGCGTGCTGCTGATCGGCGCGGGCGACACCATCGAACTCGCGGTGCGGCATTTGATCGATCGCGGCGTGAAGCGCCTGATCGTCGCCAACCGCACCATCGAAACCGCGCAGGCACTGGTGAATCCGGTCGGCGGCTACGCGATCGCGCTGGCCGATCTGCCCAGGCACATCGCCGAGGCCGACATCGTGATTTCGGCGACCGCCAGCCGCGAACCGATCCTCGACGTGCCGATGCTGCGCGATGCGCTGCACCAGCGCCGTCGGCGGCCGATGCTGCTGATCGACCTGGCCGTGCCGCGCGACATCGATCCGGCCGTGGCCGAGTTGCCGGACGTGTTCCTGTACACCATCGACGACCTGCAGCAGGCGATCGAGGGTGGACGGCGTTCGCGCGAGGCGTCGGTGCGCGAAGCCGAGGCCATCATCGACCTGCAGGTGGAACGCTACCTCGCCTGGCGGCGCGCCGCCGCGCTCGACCAGCCGCTGCGCGCGTACCGCGCCAGCGCCGAAGCGCAGCGCGACGAAGTGCTCGCGCGCGCACGCGACATGCTGGCGAGCGGTCGCGACCCCCACGAGGCGCTCGATTACCTCGCCAACACGCTCACCGGCACATTGCTGCACACGCCCAGCGTGCGGCTGCGCGAAGCCGCCGAGCACGGTGACCAGGTCCTGCTCGATGCCGCCACGCGCCTGTTTTCCGATGTGCACGGGAACGCACACGGACGCGACGCGTGAATCCGCACCTCAAGCGCCGCCTGGAACAATTGCTGGAGCGCCACCACGAGGTCGGCCTGCTGCTTGCCGAGCCCGACGCAGCCGCCAATCCGAAACGGTTCCGCGAATTGTCGCGCGAGTATGCGCAGTCGCATGAGCTGGCCGAGACCTTCGCCGCTTCGACGAAGAACGCCGAGGAGCTGGCGCACGCACGCGCGATGCTGTCCGATCCGGACATGCGCGAATTGGCGCGCGAGGAAGTCGCGCGACTCGAAACGCAGGCCACCGAACTCGACGAACGCCTGCAGGCGTTGCTGGTCCCGCGCGATCCGCTGGACGACGCCAACCTGTTCCTGGAAGTGCGCGCGGGCACCGGCGGCGACGAAGCGGCGCTGTTCGCGGGCGACCTGTTGCGCATGTACCTGCGCTATGCCGAACGCCGCGGCTGGCGCACCGAAATCCTGTCCGCCCACGAAGGCGAGCACGGCGGTTACAAGGAAGCCGTGGCGCGCGTCGAAGGCGAAGGCGCGTACGCCGCGCTGAAATTCGAATCCGGCACGCATCGCGTGCAGCGCGTGCCGGTCACCGAAGCGTCGGGCCGCATCCACACGTCCGCCGCGACCGTCGCGATCCTGCCCGAACAGGAAGACATCACCGACGTCGAACTGCGCGACGCGGATTTGAAGGTCGATACCTTCCGCGCTTCCGGTGCTGGCGGCCAGCACGTCAACAAGACCGACTCGGCGATCCGCATCACGCACCTGCCGACCGGCATCGTGGTCGAATGCCAGGACGAGCGCAGCCAGCACAAGAACCGCGCGCGCGCGCTGTCGCTGCTGAAGGCGCGCCTGCTCGACATGCAGCGCGCCGAACAGGCCGCCACGCAGGCCGCCACGCGCAAGCTGCAGGTCGGTTCCGGCGATCGCAGCCAGCGCATCCGCACCTACAACTTCCCGCAGGGCCGCGTCACCGACCACCGCATCAACCTCACCCTGCACAAGCTTCCCGAAATCATCGATGGCGACCTCGATGACTTGATTGGCGCGCTGGCGCGCGAGGCGCACGCCGAAGCGCTCGGCCAGCTTGCGGAGCGCGCATGAGCAGCAAGACGGCGTCGGCACTGGCGGCGCGCATCATCGAGCGATTGGAGCGCGGCGATGCCGTCGCCGCGGAAGCACAAGCGCGCCAGGCGCGCGAAGCCGTTCCCGACGATGGCGAACTCGCGCGCCTGCACGGCATTGCACTGCTGATGCTGGGCCGCGCACCGGAAGCGCGCGCGGAGCTGGCCGAAGCCGTGCGCCTGGCGCCCGGCGATTTCCTCGCACGCTGCAATTACGCGGCGGCGCTGATGGCCGGCGGTGAGGCCGGCGCCGCGGTCGAGATCCTGCAACAAGTCGCGCAGGAGCATCCCGGCGACGCCGGCGTGCGCAACAATCTCGCCAATGCGCTGCGCGCCACCGGCGACGACGCGCGCGCCCGCGAACAATACCTCGCCGCGCTCGCGGCATCGCCCGGCCATCTCGGCGCCACGCTCAACCTCGCGGCGGTCGAGCTGTCGCTCGGCATGCTGTTCGATGCCGAACGCCGTCTGCGCGTGTTGCTCGCCGCGCAAGCGCATCCGCAAGCGTGGCTGCTGCTCGGCAACGTGCTGCACCGGCGCGGCAAATTCGCGGACGCGCAGGCGGCCTACCTGCAAGGCGCGCACCTCGCCCCCGGCGCGGCCGAGTTCCCCTACCAGGCCGCGCTGATGGCGGACGAACAAGGTCATTACGCCGAAGCGGTCGGCTATTACCGGCGCGCCTTGCAGCTCGACCCCGCTCTGGACATCGCCGAGGGCCAGTTGCTGTTTGCGCTGCGGCGGCTCTACGACTGGGCCGATGCAAAAACGCTCGGTGCCCGTTTGCGCGCGCGCATCACCGCGGGCGCGGACAACGTCGATCCCTTTGGGTTCCTGGCGGAAGATTCGACACCGGCCGAGCAATTGGCCTGCGCACGGGCCGTCGCCTCGCGCGTGGCGCGCGAAGCGCAGCCGCTGAAGGATCGGCTGCGCTTCGGACACGTGCCGCGCAAATCCGACGCGCCGCTG
>DASZTT010000006.1:0-3127 GCA_035547895.1 Rhodanobacteraceae bacterium | reverse complement strand
CGCTCCATCAGCATGCACGCCTCGACTCGCTGCGGATCCAGCGAGGTGACGCCGAGCGCATAGCACACCGCGGAGTTGGCGGCGGAGCCGCGGCCCTGGCACAGGATATTCTCGCTGCGTGCAAAACGCACCAGGTCGTGCACGGTCAGGAAGTAGGATTCGTATTGCCGCTCGGAAATCAGCGCCAGCTCGTGTTCGATCAGCGCGCGCGCCTTGTCCGGCACGCCACCCGGCCAGCGCGTGCGCGCACCGGCTTCGGTGAGTTCGCGCAGCCAGCTTGCGGCGGTGTGGCCGTCCGGCACCAGTTCGTGCGGGTATTCGTAGCGCAGTTCCTCCAGCGAAAAGCTGCAGCGCATCGCGATGCGGACGGATTCTTCCAGGAGATCGGCGGGATAAATCGCGGCCAATGCGCGGCGCGTTCGCAAGTGGCGTTCGCCGTTGGGGAACAGTTTGAAACCGGCCTGGTCGATCGTGGTCTTGTGGCGGATCGCGGTCAGCGTGTCCTGCAGCGCGCGCCGGCCGCGCACGTGCATGTGCACGTCACCCGATGCGACCAGTGGCATGCCGGCTTGCATGCCGATGGCGCGAAGCCGGGCGAGCCGCGCGGCGTCGTCGTGCCCGCGATGCAATTCCACTGCAAGCCAGGCGCGTTCCGGAAACATGCGCCTGATCCACGTGCCGTCCGCCGGTTCGGGCGTTGCCGGCGGAAGCCACAACGCCAGCAATCCATCATTCGGTGCGGCGGCCAGGTCCGTGCGCAGCAATTGGTACGCACCTTTCTCCGCGCGCCGTCGTGCCAGGGTCAGCAATTGGCAAAGCCGCGTGTAACCTCGTGCGGTTTCCACCAGCAGCACCAGCCTGGGTCCGTCCGCGAGTTGCACCTCGCTGCCCACGATCAGGCGCAAGCCGGTTTTGCGCGAAGCTTCCAGTGCACGCACGATGCCGGCCAGCGAGGCTTCGTCCGTGATCGCAAGCGCGGTGTATTTCAACTTGGCCGCGCGCTCGAACAGCTCCTGGGCGACCGACGCACCGCGCTGGAAACTGAAGGCCGAAAGGCAGTGCAGTTCGGCATAGGGCGGAAAAGCATCGGCTTTCATCGGGCATCGGTTTGCGATGTTCACGCAAACCACCCCTGCAGCATGAAGGGGCCGCCGTCACCCGCGGGACGAAAGGCCCAGGCGCGCTGGTGCGAGGCGGTTTCGATGACGTAGTAGTCGCGGCGCACGTCGGCGCCGTCCCACCAGCCACTTTCGATGCGTTCGGGGCCGGCGAGGATGCGCGCCACGCTTTCGCGCAGCGGAATGGGCCGCGCCAGCAGCCAGGTGGGGCGCGGCGGCAGCGGTTCGCTGGCGGTGCGGGAGGCGCGGTCGGCGCGCGTCGAATGGATGCCGGCATGGGTGCGCCATGCGCGTTCGGGGCGATGATCGGAATGCAATGCCAAGCCCTGCACGGCATGTTCGCCCAATCGCGCGCGCAGGCGTTCGCGCAAGGCATCCCACGTGATGGCCTGCTGCGGCCGGGTGTCGAAAAGGTCGCGGCGCGCTGGCGTGAATGCCGGCAGTTCGTCGGAGACGAGGCGCAGCCCGCATACCGCTTCACGCAAACGCACGCGGTCCAGCCGCGCGCGCACGATCGCGAACAGCAGTTCCGGATCGCGCTCCGGTGCCAACAGGCCGATGCGGACTTCGGTGGGCGCGCCGCGTTCGTGTTCGAAAGCCAGCGTGAAACGCAGCGCACCGCCATCGCGGCCGGCCAGGAAGGCCGAGAAATCGCGCAGCAAACGTTGCAGCGGAAACAACAGCGATTCGTGGGACGAGGTATCGACCGGCAGCTCGATGCGCCGGTCGAACACGTCCGGCGGCCGGTAGAAATCGAGCGCTTGCACGCCTGCACCGCGCAAGCGGTCGAGGTGCAGCAGCGCCTGCGCACCGATGCGCTTGCCGAGTTCCACGCGCGGCAACCCGAACAGTTGCCGCAGCCGGCGCAAGCCCATCCGCCGCAAACTTTCCACGCAGGCCACGTCGAGCCCACTGCGTTCCACCGGCAGCGTGCCCAACGCATCCAGCAAATGCACTGGGTCTTCGATCGCACAACCGTCGCGAGCGCCCGCCAACACCATTGCCGCGTGCGGATGGGGTGCGGCGGCAATGCGATGCTCGAAACCGAGTGCGGCAAGATCACGGCGCATTTCTGTCTGCAACGCCGGCCAGCCGCCGAACAGGCGAAAGCTCGCGCGCACTTCCAGCAGCAGGGTTTGCGGAAACGTGCGGCATACCTGCGAGCTGTAGCGGTATGCCCATGCAGCCAGAAAATCGTGGCAGCGTTCGATGGCCGCCGCGTCCTGTTCGACCGCGTTCACGCGGGGATACAGCGCACGCGCGGCGGTCAGCGATTGACCCGCGTACAAGCCATGATGCTGCGCGGCGGCATTGGCGTCGCACACGCGTGCACGCGATCCCGCGCCGTCGAACAATACCAGCGGCGAAGCGTTGTCGGCGCGACAGCGAAGCACGTCATCGAGTGCCAATCGCGGAAAGGAAATGCATGCCCACTGCATGGCGGCGCTCCATCACGCGGCAAGCGCAGCACAGGCGACCGCCTGTGCCGGCGGATTCCCGCCGCGGCATTTCAAAACACGCAGCCGCGGCGGGTCGGCTTCGATGCCGATGCGCACCGCCGCCATCGAAGCCTGCGCAGTGACTTGCGCGGGGCGCAGCATGAAACCGATCGTCTGCCCGGTTTCCGCCGCAAGCTGCAGCCGTCGCAGTGTCGCGGTATCCGCCTGCCGCGGCCAGCAAAGCACCGCCGCGCATGCAGCCGAGCGCAGGCATTGTTCGGCGGTCCACATTGCATCGGATTCGCCGGCCTGCACGATTTGCAGGTGTCGCAAATCCACCCCGGCTGCGATCCATGCCGCCGCAAACGGCAGGTATGGCGGCGCGACCAGTACGATCGGGCGCGCCTCGCGGCCCAGCATGGCCAGGGCGGGCAGCAGCAGGCGCAGTTCACCCACGCCGTCGGCGGGAAACAGGATTTCGCTCAAGGCCGCACGCGGCCAGCCGCCCCCGGGCAGCACGCGATCCAGCGCATCGAACCCCGTGGGCAAGGCATCGCGCCGCGGCGCGGT
>DASZTT010000005.1:0-25243 GCA_035547895.1 Rhodanobacteraceae bacterium | reverse complement strand
GAACAGCGCGACCACGTTCAGCGCGAAGGCCACGAAGAACGGATAACGCCAGCCCCACGCGTAGAAATCGTCCGGCGACAGGCTGGACCAGATGTAGGCGAACAGGCCGGCGGCGAGGATGAAGCCCACAGGTTCGCCGAGCTGCGCCAGCATGGCGTACCAGCCGCGGCGTTCGCGCGGGGCCATCAGCGCAGTGAGCGAGGCCAGGCCATTCCAGCTTCCGCCCAGCGAAAAACCCTGGCCGAAGCGCAGCAAGGCCAGCGCGAGGATGGCCCAGCCGCCGAGCGTCGCATAGCCGGGCATGAAGGCGATGCCGGCGGTGGCCATGCCGAGCATGAACAACGCGATCGTCAACTTGGTCGCCAGACCGAAATTGCGCTGGATCACCAGGAAGAACATCGAGCCCAGCGGCCGCGCGATGAAACCCAGCGCAAAGACCGCGAAGGCGTAGAACATGCCGTCGAGCTGGCTGGCGAACGGAAAGAACGCCTTCGGAAACGCCAGCACGCAACCCAGGCCGAACACGAACACGTCGAAGGATTGCGAGATGCGTCCGACCACGACGCCCACGGCGAGATCGCCCGGCGTGACGTGTTCGTCTTGGGATGCCGAGCGCGGACGGCCGGGCGCCGGAGGAGAATTCAGGGTATCGCTGGTGGACATGGCTGGCGTGGCGAGGGTAAAACGAATGACGGCTGAGCGTCGGAGAATGGCCGGTGCGCGGAATAGCGTCGCGGCACCGCCGGATCAACGCCTTGATGCAGATCAATCTGAAAAAACGGGATGACGGGGTATCATAGGGCGTTTTCGCATTACGCCCAAGTGCAATCATGTCCCTCAAACCCCTCCGCGGCCTGCTGCTGACTCCCCTGGCGCTGCTGGGCGGTTGCCATCTGGTGCTGCTGGATCCGTCCGGCGATGTCGCGCGCCAGCAGAGCGACATCATGGTGATCACCACGATCATCATCGCGCTGATCATCGTGCCGGTGCTGGTCGCGATCGGCGTGGTCGCGTGGCGCTATCGCGCTTCCAACAAACAGGCGAAATACGATCCGAACTGGGATCATTCGCCGCAACTGGAACTGTGGGTGTGGGCGGGGCCGCTGCTGATCATCATCGCGGTCGGCGCGGTCAGCTGGCTCGGCACCCACCAGACCGATCCGTACCGCGCACTCGACCGCATCGCGCCGGGCAAGCCGGTGCCAGCCGGCGTCAAGCCGCTCGAAGTGGACGTGGTGTCGCTGCGCTGGAAATGGCTGTTCCTGTATCCGCAATACGGCATCGCCACGGTGAACGAACTGGCCGCGCCGGTGGATCGTCCCATCCAATTCAAGCTGACCGCCGACACCATGATGGATTCGTTCTTCGTGCCGGCGCTGGTGGGCCAGGTCTACACGATGCCCGGCATGCAGACGATCCTGCATGGCGTGATCAACACGCCCGGCGAGTACAAGGGTTTCTCCGCCAATTTCAGCGGCGCGGGTTTTACCGACATGCGCTTCAAGTTCCACGGCCTGACCGCGCAGGATTTCGATGCGTGGGTGGGCAAGGTGCGCGCGGCGGGCGGCGATCTCGACCTCGCGGCCTACGACACGCTGCGCAAACCCACCCGCAATGCGCCGGTGCAGTACTTCGCGAAATTCGATGCCGATCTTTACCAGCGCGTCCTGAACCTGTGCGCGGAACCCGCCCGGGTCTGCAAGAACCAGGTGATGACGGCCGGTACGAAGGACGGCGAGGCCATGCAGGGCATGCACGCACACGACGCGATGCCCATGGCCGATGCGCCGCAGCCGTCCGCGCCCGCTGCCGCGCACTGATTGCCTTGACGGGATTCAACCCATGCTCGAAGCCTTGCCCCATCGCTCCGCTTTCCTGAACTTCCTGTTCGGGCGGCTGACCATCGACTCGCTGCCCTTCCTCGCGAACGACGCCGAGGGCCACATCCTGCTCGTCACGCTCGCGGTGGTGGTGATCATTGGCGCCGTGATCCTTGGCGCGATCACGAAGTTCCGCCTGTGGGGCTACCTGTGGCGCGAATGGTTCACCAGCGTGGACCACAAGAAGCTCGGCATCATGTACATGATCCTTGGCACCGTGATGCTGCTGCGCGGCTTTTCCGACGCGATCATGATGCGCGCGCAGCAGTCCTACGCCTTCGGCCCGCACATGGGCTACCTGCCGCCGCAGCACTACGACCAGATCTTTTCCGCGCACGGCGCGATCATGATCTTCTTCGTCGGCATGACCTACATCGTGGGGCTGATGAACTACATCATGCCGTTGCAGATCGGCTCGCGCGACGTCGCGTTTCCCTACCTCAACAATTTGAGTTTCTGGTTCACCTTCGGCGGCGCGATCCTGTTCATGACGTCGCTGTTCATCGGCGATTTCTCGATGGCCGGCTGGCTGGGCTATCCGCCCGTGTCCGAACTGCAGCAGGGACCGGGCGTGGACTACTACATCTGGGGCCTGCAACTGTCCGGCGTGGGCACGCTGCTCACCGGCATCAACTTCGTGGTGACGATCCTGAAGATGCGCGCGCCCGGCATGACGTTGATGAAGATGCCGGTGTTCACCTGGACCTCGCTGGCGACCAGCGGCCTGATCATCGCGACCTTCCCGGTGCTCACCGCGACACTGTTCCTGCTGGGGCTCGACCGCTACGTCGGCACGCATTTCTTCACCGACGGCTTCGGCGGCAACCTGATGATGTACATCAACCTGATCTGGATATGGGGCCACCCCGAGGTGTACATCCTGATCCTGCCGCTGTTCGGCGTGTTCTCGGAAATCGTGCCGACCTTTTCCGGCAAGCCGCTGTTCGCCTACTCGTCGATGGTGTACGCCACCATCGCGATCATGATCCTGTCGTACCTGGTGTGGCTGCACCACTTCTTCACGATGGGCTCGGGCGCGGACGTCAACTCGTTCTTCTCGCTGACCACGATGATGATCGCGATCCCGACCGGGGTGAAGATCTTCAACTGGCTGTTCACCATGTACCGGGGCCGCGTGCGCTACACCGTGCCGATGCTGTGGGCAATGGGCTTCCTGTTCACCTTCACGATCGGCGGCATGACCGGCGTGATGCTGTCGGTGACGCCGGCCGACTTCCTGCTGCACAACAGCCTGTTCCTGATCGCGCACTTCCACAACGTGATCATCGGCGGCGTGGTGTTCGGCGTGTTCGCGGCCGTGAACTTCTGGTTCCCCAAGGCGTTCGGATTCAAGCTCGACGAATTCTGGGGCAAGGCTTCGTTCTGGTTCTGGCTGGTCGGCTTCTGGGTCGCGTTCGGCCCGCTGTACGTGCTCGGCCTCATGGGCGTGACGCGCCGCCTGAGCCATTTCGACGATCCGAGCCTGCAGCCGTACTTCATCGTCGCCGCATTCGGCGCGTTCCTGATCGCGCTCGGCATCCTCTCCTTCATCATCCAGATCTACGTCAGCATCCTGCGGCGCAAGCAGTACGCGGTGGGCGGTGATCCGTGGGATGGCCGCACGCTCGAGTGGTCCACCTCGTCGCCACCGCCCGAATACAACTACGCGTTCATTCCGGTCGTGCACCACCGCGACGCATGGGCGACGATGAAGCAACTCGGCTTCGCGCGTCCGCAAAGCGGCTACAACGACATCCACATGCCGAAGAACACCGCGACGGGCGTGATCATCGGCGCGCTGTCGTTCGCCTGCGGATTCGGATTGGTCTGGTACATCTGGTGGCTGGCGGCGGCATCGCTGCTGGGCGTGATCGTCGTGACGATTGCCCACAGCTTCAATTACCACCAGCACCACCACATTCCTGCCGATGCAGTGAGCCGGTTCGAATCCGGCAGCAATCAAGCGGCAGCACAAGGCGCCAGCGCATGAACACCACCGCCATCGACACCGCTCCCCCAGCGCCGTCCGACTACTACAGCCTGACGGAAGCGCCGCCGCGCAACGGAACCCTGCTGGGGTTCTGGATCTACCTGATGAGCGACTGCTTCATCTTCGCGTCGCTGTTCGCCTGCTACGCGGTGCTGGGCACCGAATACGCGGGCGGTCCGACCGGCGCGGAAGTGCTCGACCTGCCCGGCCTGGCGCTCAATACCGCACTGCTGCTGGTGTCTTCGGTGGTGTTCGGCTTCGCGATGCTGGAAATGGCGCGCCTGCGCAAAGGCGCGATGCTGGGCTGGCTGGCGATCGCGGGTCTGCTGGCGGCGGCTTTCGTCTCGCTGGAGATCCACGAGTTCCTCGGCATGATCGCCGAGGGCGCGGGCCCGGGCCGCAGCGCCTTCCTGTCGTCGTTCTTCACGCTGGTCGCCACGCACGGCCTGCACGTCACGCTCGGCATCCTGTGGCTGATCGTGCTGATGGTGCAGACGGCCAGGTTCGGACTCAACACCGACAACGTGCGCCGCCTGCGCTGCCTCAGCATGTTCTGGCATTTCCTCGACCTCGTGTGGGTCGGTGTCTTCAGCTATGTCTATCTGGTGGGGGTGGTGCGATGAACCAGCCTGTGTCCGGTCACGCGACGCCGCACGACGACAACATGCACGAACACCACGGCAGCCTGCGCGGTTACCTGACCGGTTTCGTTCTGGCCGCGATCCTGACGGTGATTCCGTTCTGGCTGGTGATGGGGCACGTGATGCCCAACAAGCAGTTGCTGATCCTGGTGATCCTGGCGCTGGCGGTCGTGCAGATCTTCGTGCACATCGTGTACTTCCTGCACCTCGACACGCGCTCGGAAGCGGGCTGGAACATGATGGCCTTCATCTTCACCGCAGTACTGGTGATCATCGTGCTCGGCGCATCGATCTGGGTCATGTACAACGAAAACGTGAACATGATGCCGATGTCGCCGCAGTACCAGCAGCACCCGATCAGCCACCAGCCGACCAGCAAGCAGCCCCCGCAGTAAAAGCCGACTCATCATTCGTTCGCGCACCTTGCAAGCACCGCAAAGTGTCGTCATTCCGGGGCCGCGCGCAGCGCGGAACCCGGAATCGGTTTTCGGCATGGAGCGGCACCGATTCCGGGTTCCGGCCCGATGAAGCCGGGCCGGCCCCGGAATGACGAGCAAGATGCAAGCCTCTTCAAACATTCACACAACACCGCCCAGGCAACGCAGAGTAACCGTCAAGTTCATCCTCGGGATGACTGTACTGGCGGCGGTTTTCATCGTCCTGGTCCTGCTCGGCAATTGGCAGGTCCGCCGCTACCGCCTGAAACTGAAGATCGCGCACGACATCGCCACCCGCGTGCACGCGCCGCCGGTGGATGCGCCCGGCCCTGCACAATGGCCGCGCATCGCGGCCGGCGAGGACCAGTACCTGCACGTGGAGTTGCGCGGCCGTTTCGTCGGCGGCCAGACGCTCGTGCACGGATCGAGTTCGCAAGGCTACGGCTACTGGGTGATGGCGCCGCTGCGCACTGACCGCGGCTTCATCGTGCTGGTCAATCGCGGCTACGTACCGCCCGCATCTTCAGGCGCGCCTGCACCCGCGAAGATCGCTCCGCCCGCCGGCGAAGTGATGCTCACCGGCCTGCTGCGCCCCACCGAACCGCGCGGCGGCTTCCTGCGCCGCAACCAGCCGCAGAAACGTTTGTGGTACTCGCGCGACGTTGGCGCGATCGCGGCCGCCGATCATTTGCCCGCCGGCCAGGTCGCGCCGTACTTCGTCGATGCCGACGCGTCGACGCCAAACGCCGGCGCTTCGAAATGGCCCATGGCCGGCCTCACCAGCATCCATATCTACAACCACAGCCTCGGCTACGCCGTCACGTGGTACCTGCTGGCGCTGGGCACGCTGCTGGCGATGGGCGTCGTCATTCGCCATGAGATGCAAGACGGGAACGATGCCGGATGAAGCCGCAGAAGAGCCTCCCGACCGAATTTCAACCCCATCGATTTCGCGAATGAGCCGAACTCCCGCCCAGCGCCGGCAGCGCGCAATGGACTACCTGGAGCAAGGCCTGCTTGCGCCGGCCCGTGCGCAACTGGAAGCACTCGAGGCCACCGCACCCGCGGATGCAGGTACGCAACTCCTCGCGGCGGAGATCGCCTGGCACGACGATCGCGTCCGCGACTCGGCAACGTTCGCGCTGGCGGCGGCCCGGCTCGCGACCGATGATCCCGACCTGGGCTGTGATCTGGTGTCGGCGTTGCTGCGGGCCGGCGAAGTCGTCGCGGCGCGCGAGTATCTGTCGAAGCCCGGATGGTCGGGCGGCGTGTCCGGCGCCTGCCTCGCCCGCCTCGCCGACTTCAGGCTGGGATTCGGCGAGTACGCCGAATCGCTCGCGTTGCTGGACGAAGCCCTGGCGACGGGAAAAGGCACCGCCCCGATCCACTTCTATCGCGGCCGGCTGTTGACCTTTTGCGGACGCCTCGAGGAAGCGGAAACCGAATACCTGCACAGCCTGCGGCTCGAGCCGACACTCGGCGAAGCAGCGCTGGCGCTGGCGACGCTTCGCATCCAGACCCTAGACAGCCATCACCTGCCGATCCTGCAAGCGGGTCTGCAGCGCGTCGCCCACGGAACGCGCGACCACGCGGCGTTCGAATTCGCCCATTACAAGACCCTGGAAGACCTCGGGCGTTACGACGAGGCCTGGCAGGCGCTGGCGCGCGGCAACGCCATCATGCACGCACGCACCCGCGACTACGCGCAACTCCAGGACGCAGCCCTGCAATGCAGCCTCGAGTACTACGCGTCACATCCACTGCCGCAGCCTGCCGATGTCCCGGAAGGCCCGCAGCCGATCTTCATCATCGGGCTGCCGCGTTCCGGCACGACGGTACTCGAGCGCCTGCTCGGCAACCACACGCAGGTCACTGCGGCGGGCGAACTGTTCGACTTCGGGCGTCAACTGCGGTGGGCCGGCGATCACCGGCATATCCAGGACGACACGTTTTTCCGGCGGATGGAGGGATGCGACCTCGGCGAAGTCGGCCGGCGCTATCTCGCGCAGACGCAATGGCGCGCGCATGGCACTCGTTATTTCATCGACAAGCAGACATCGAACTGGATGGTGGCCGGATTGCTCCACGCGGCGTTGCCGGGTGCGCGCATCCTGCATCTGGTGCGCGAACCGATGGACGTCTGCTTCAGCATCTTCCGCGCGATGTTCGGCGACGCGTATGCGATCGGCAACGACCTGGCGACGCTCGCGGCGCACTACGGGAAATACCGACGCCTGATGTCACGCTGGCACGCACTCGCACCGGGCGCGATCCTGGACGTGCCGTACGAAAAACTGGTCCAGTCGCCCGAAACAACCTTGCGCGAAGTGCTCGCCCACTGCGGACTCGAATGGGAACCCGCCTGCTCCGATCTTTCCGCAAACCGGAACCCGGTCTCGACCCTGAGCGCGACGCAAATACGTCAGCCGCTGCGCGCGCCTTCGTCAGGCATCTGGCGTCGCTATGCAGCACCGTTGCGGCGGCTGTCCGAAGCATTGTCGGAAGGTTGATCCGAAACCCACGCGCGCAACTGGATCGGGTCCCAAAAGCTGCGTTTCCGGCGATGCAAAGAGCAACTGGCCGCCGCGATTCCTTCTCCCGAAGGAAGAGTGCACATCAACGTTTGTGGAACGCGAGCTTGCCGTGTTCGGCTTCGACCTTGATGGTGTCGCCGCCGACGAACTCGCCAGCGAGGATCTTCTGCGCCAGCGGATTTTCGAGCTGGGTCTGGATCGCGCGCTTCAGCGGACGCGCGCCGTACACCGGATCGAACCCGACATTGCCGAGCAGCATCAGCGCGCCATCGGAAAGCTCGAGGTCGATCTGGCGTTCCTGCAAACGTCTGGCCAGGTACTGCGTCTGCAGGCGCGCGATCTCGCGGATCTGTGACTTGTCGAGCGGATGGAACACCACGATCTCGTCGAGGCGGTTGATGAACTCGGGCCGGAAGTGCGCCTGCACCACGCCCATCACCGCTGCCTTCATCTGGGTGTAGGCCTCCGGTGAATCCTCGTCGATGCCGCTGGATGCGATTTCCTGGATCTGCTGCGAGCCGAGGTTGGAGGTCATCACGATCACGGTGTTGCGGAAATCCACCGTACGGCCCTGGCCGTCGGTGAGCCGCCCGTCGTCCAGTACCTGCAGCAGGATGTTGAAGACGTCGGGGTGCGCCTTCTCGACCTCGTCGAGAAGAATCACGGAGTACGGGCGACGACGTACGGCTTCGGTCAGATAACCGCCTTCCTCGTAGCCGACGTAACCCGGCGGTGCGCCGATCAGCCGCGCGACCGAGTGTTTCTCCATGAACTCGGACATGTCGATCCGCACCATCGCCTCGGTGGTGTCGAACAGGAAACCTGCGAGCGCCTTGCACAGCTCGGTCTTGCCGACGCCAGTGGGGCCCAGGAACAGGAACGAACCGTAGGGCCGGTTGGGATCGCTCAACCCCGCGCGTGCGCGACGGATCGCGTCGGAAACCGCGCGCACCGCTTCGTCCTGGCCGACCACGTTCCTGTGCAGCGCGTCTTCCATGTGCAGCAGCTTCTCGCGCTCGCCTTCCAGCATCTTCGAGACCGGAATGCCGGTCCAGCGCGACACGACCTCGGCGATTTCCTCGGCGGTGACCTTGTCCTTGACGAGCTTGAATTCGCGCTGGTCGGCGGCCTGCGCCGCGGCGAGCTGCTTCTCCAGCGCGGGCAACTGGCCGTACTGGATCTCGCTCATGCGCGCGTAATCCTGACGGCGCTGCGCGGCCTCGAGTTCCAGGTGCGCCTTCTCGATCTGCTCCTTGATCGATGCGTCGCCCTGGAGCGTGGCCTTCTCCGATTTCCACACCTCGTTCAAGTCGGAGAATTCGCGCTCGAGTTTTTCGATGTCGCCTTCGAGATCGGCAAGACGCTTCTTCGACTCCGCGTCCTTTTCCTTCTTCAGCATCTCGCGCTGGATCTTCAGCTGGATCAGCCGGCGTTCCAGCCGATCCAGTTCCTCCGGCTTGGAATCGATCTCCATGCGGATGCGCGAGGCCGCCTCGTCCATCAGGTCGATGGCCTTGTCGGGCAACTGGCGGTCGGTGATGTAGCGGTTCGACAGCGTGGCCGCGGCGACGATCGCGGGATCGGTGATCTCGACGCCGTGGTGCACGGCGTAGCGTTCCTTCAAACCGCGCAGGATCGCGATGGTGTCCTCCACCGTCGGCTCGCCGACGAACACCTTCTGGAAGCGCCGCTCGAGCGCGGCATCCTTTTCGATGTACTTGCGGTATTCGTCCAGCGTGGTGGCGCCGATGCAATGCAGCTCGCCGCGCGCCAGCGCGGGCTTGAGCATGTTGCCGGCGTCCATCGCGCCCTCGGCCTTGCCGGCGCCGACCATGGTGTGCAGTTCGTCGATGAACAGGATGATCTGGCCTTCCTGCTTGGCGAGGTCGTTCAACACGCCTTTCAGGCGTTCCTCGAATTCCCCGCGGAACTTCGCGCCCGCGATCAGCGCGCCCATGTCCAGCGCGAGCAGGCGTTTGTTCTTCAGGCCCTCCGGCACCTCGTCCTTGACGATGCGCTGGGCCAGGCCTTCGACGATCGCGGTCTTGCCGACGCCGGGCTCGCCGATCAGCACCGGATTGTTCTTGGTGCGGCGGCTCAATACCTGCACCACGCGGCGGATTTCCTCGTCGCGCCCGATCACCGGATCGAGCTTGCCGGTTTCCGCGCGTGCGGTCATGTCGATGGTGTATTTCTCGAGCGCCTGGCGCTGGTCCTCGGCGCCTTCCGACTGCACCTTTTCGCCGCCGCGGATCTTTTCGATCGCGGCCTCGATGTTCGGCTTGCTGGCGCCCGCTGCCTTGAACGCGCGGCCCAAGTCACCCTTGTCGTCGATGCAGGCCAGCACGAACAGTTCCGACGCGATGAACTGGTCGCCGCGCTGCTGCGCCAGCTTGTCGGTGAGGTTGAGCAGCCGGTTCAATTCGTTGGAGACATTGATGTTGCCTTCCTGCCCCGACACGCGCGGCAGGCGCTCCAGGATCTCGCCCACTTCGCGGCGTAGCAGCGGCACGTTGACGCCGGCCTGCGCCAGCATCGGCGCGGTCGAGCCGCCCTGCTGGTCCAGCAGCGCGGCCATCAGGTGCGCAGCTTCCAGCATGTTGTGGTCGCGCCCGACCGCGATCGATTGCGCATCGGCCAGGGCTTGCTGGAAACGCGACGTCAGTTTGTCGGTTCTCACGAGTGGTTCCTCACGAGGGGCGGGAGCACGCCGCCAATCGGCAGAAAATAGGGCCGCGGCGGCCGCGCTTCAACCGTCACACGAAGGTCTGCCGGACCGGACATTCCGGCCGGGCGTGAAAGTGCCATTCACGTCGCCTGCGCAACAATGCGACGATACAGCGTCCACGCCGAGCCGAGGTGTCCACAGTCAACGCCGACATCGCAACCGACTTGCCTGCGCCCCCCGGAACCGGCGCAGATACCGGCTGGGCGCTGTTCCTCGACGTCGATGGCACCCTGCTGGACATCGCGTGCCATCCGGATGACGTGCACGTCGATCCACGCCTGCTCGACGATCTGCACCGCCTGCTCGACCGGCTCGACGGTGCCGTGGCGCTGCTGAGCGGGCGCAGGCTGTCGCAACTCGATGCGCTGTTCGACTGGAACCACCACGTCGCCGCGGGTTTGCACGGCGCGGAGTTTCGCGGTCCCGACGGCGAGGAGCACGTCACCGGCGACGCCGCGGTGTTCGCGCGCATCCACGCGCGTGCCGCCAGCCTGGTTGCGGAGACCCGGGGCGTGATGCTCGAAGACAAGCGCCTCGCGCTCGCGCTGCACTGCCGGCACGCACCGGCGGCGTGCGACGCGGCGGAGAACATCGCGCGCACCCTGCTGCAGGAAGCCGGCGGCCACTATGTCCTGCAGCGCGGCGACCACGTGTTCGAACTGAAGCCGGCGGGGGTGGACAAGGGCCGCGCCCTGGCGGCGCTGATGGATGTCGCGCCGTTCCGCGGGCGCACGCCGTGGATGCTGGGCGACGACCTGACCGACGAGGACGCGTTCCGCCACGTCAACGTGAATGGCGGCGTCAGCGTGATCGTCGGCGCGCGCCGCCCCACCGAGGCGCGTTACGCGCTGGGCGATCCCGCCGCAGTGCGCGCATGGCTGCGCGGGCTGGCCGAAGCCGCGCGATGAACCGGGCGATACGAACCAAAGGAGGCACCCGTTGGTTGCAAGAAAAACCACCAGGAAAGCGACGAAGGGCAAGACGTCGCGGATAACGCCGGGCGGGCCGCCGGGCGGGCCGGCCGCGCGGCAGCCTTCGAAGCAATCCGCCAAACCGGGCCAGCGCACCAGCCTCGGCCTCGGCATCATCGGCAACGGCACCGTCAACGCCTTGATCGATGCGCGCGGCAGCATCGTGTGGCACTGCGTGCCCGCCTTCGACGGCGACCCGGTGTTCTGCGCGCTGCTGTCGCCGCGGTTTTCCGATGCCGGCTTCTTCGACGTGGTGCTGGAAAACGAAGCGTCGAGCCACCAGCGCTACCTCGACAACAGCGCGGTGCTGATCACCATCCTGACCGCGAAGGACGGCGCACAGATCGAGATCGCCGATTTCGCGCCGCGCTACAAGCAGCACGGCCGCACCTTCCATCCGATGCAGATCCTGCGGCGCGTGCGGCCGCTGGCGGGCTCGCCGCGGATCACGCTGCGGCTGAAGCCGCTGACCGGCTACGGAGCGCGCAAGCCGGAACACACCTTCGGTTCCAACCATGTGCGCTACATGCTCGACCCGCTGGTGCTGCGCGCCACCACTGACACGCAGTTGCCGATGCTGCGCGACGGGCTGCCTTTCCTGCTGGACCAGGAAGTGCACATCGTGCTGGGCACGGACGAGACCCTGCACGAATCGGCGGGGCATTATTTCCGGGAGGCGCTGGATGCGACGCTGGACTACTGGCACGAATGGTCGCGCTACCTGTCGATTCCGGCCGAATGGCAGGAGGCGGTGATCCGCGCCGCGATCACGCTGAAGCTGTGCCAATACGAAGGCACCGGCGCCATCACCGCGGCGATGACCACGTCGATCCCGGAAGCGCGCGACACCGTGCGCACCTGGGACTACCGCTATTGCTGGCCACGCGACGCCGCACTGTCGGTGCGCGCACTGAATCGGCTCAGCGCCACGCGCACCATGGAGGAATACGTCCGCTACATCTTCAACCTTGCGGTCAAGGAAGACGGCAAGATGACACCGGTCTACGGCATCCACTTCCAGGACGAACTGCCCGAGCGCGAGGAAGCCACGCTGGCCGGTTACCGCGGCATGGGCCCGGTGCGCGTCGGCAACGAAGCGTGGAAGCAGCAGCAGAACGACATCTACGGCAGCGTGGTGCTCGCGGCCACGCAGATGTTCTGCGACCAGCGGCTGGTGAAGATCGCCGGCGAAGTCGAGTACCGCCGGCTGGAACGCTGCGGCGATACTGCCTGGCGCCTGCACGACAAGCCGGATGCGGGCTTGTGGGAACTGCGCGGACGCACCTCGGTGCACACCTATTCCGCGGTGATGTGCTGGGTGGCCTGCGACCGGCTGGCCAACATCGGCGCATGGCTGAAGCTCGACGATCGCGTGAAGTTCTGGCGCAAGCGCGCCGACAGCATCAAGCGCAAGATCCTGCGCCATGCCGTGCACAAGGACGGCCATTTCGTGGAGTCGTTCGGCAGCGACCAGCTCGATGCCAGCCTGTTGCTGCTGGAAGGGCTGCGCTTCGTCAGCGCCGACGATCCGCGCTTCGTCAAGACCGTTGATGCAGTCGGCAAGACGCTGATGCGCGACGGCTTCCTGATGCGTTACGCGCACCCGGACGATTTCGGCGCGCCCCAGACCAGCTTCCTCGTGTGCAATTTCTGGTACGTGGAGGCGCTGATCGCGATCGGCCGCAAGGACGAGGCGCGCAGGTTGTTCGAAAAGCTCCTGGCGATCCGCAACCCGCTGGGACTGCTTTCGGAAGACTACGATCCGAAAACCGGCGAGCTGTGGGGCAACTTCCCGCAGACGTATTCGATGGTCGGCCTGATCAACGCCGCGCGGGGCCTGTCCACGAAATGGAGCGACGTGGTATGAGCCGGCTGGTCGTCGTTTCCAATCGCGTGGCGCAACCGAGGGAAGCGCGGGCCGGCGGGCTTGCCGCCGCGATGCGCGCGGCGCTGAAGGAACGCGGCGGCCTGTGGTTCGGCTGGAGCGGCAAGCGCGTCGCGCACAACGAACGCGCGCTGCACCGCGAGCGCGCCGGCAACATCGATTACGCACTGCTGGACCTGACCCGCGAGGAATACGAAACCTATTACCTCGGCTTCGCCAACCGCACGCTGTGGCCGCTGCTGCATTTCCAGCCGACGATGATGCAGTACAGCCGTGCGCAGTACGCGGGCTACCGGCAGGTCAACAAGCTGTTCGCGGAAAGGCTCGCGCCGCTGCTGCGCGAGGACGACCGCATCTGGATCCACGACTACCACCTGGTTCCGCTGGCCTCGGAACTGCGCGCACTCGGCATCGGCTCGCGCATGGGCTTTTTCCTGCACATCCCGCTGCCGCCGCGCGAACTGTTGATCAACCTGCCCTGCCACGCCGACCTCATCGCGACGCTGAGTGCCTGCGACCTCGTCGGCGTGCAGAACCGCGACGACGCGCACGCGCTGGCGAACTACTTCGTCGAGGTGCTCGGCGCCGAGCGCAGCGGCGACATGGTAGTGGCCGGTGAGCGCCGCACGCGCATCGCGCCGTTCCCGATCAGCATCGATACCGCCGAAGTCGCGCGGCAATCGCGGGCCGCCGCGGGCAGCACCACCATCCGCAACCTGCGTGCCAGCCTGAGCGGGCGCGCGCTGGCGATCGGCGTGGACCGGCTGGATTATTCCAAGGGCCTGCCGCGGCGCTTCGAAGCGTTCGGGCGTTTCCTGGCCGAGCATCCCGACTGGCGCTCGCGCGTCTCGTTCCTGCAGATCGCGCCGCCGTCGCGCGAGGAAGTGCCGGAATACCGCGAGCTGCGCTCCAAACTGGAGCGTTCCGCCGGTGCGACCAACGGCCGCTACGCGGAACCGGACTGGGTGCCGATCCGCTACGTCAACCGCAGCTTCGCCCGACGCACGCTGGCCGGCTTCTACCGCATCGCGGACCTCGCCCTGGTAACGCCGCTGCGCGACGGCATGAACCTGGTGGCGAAGGAATTCGTCGCCGCGCAACCGCCGGACGATCCCGGCGCGCTGGTGCTGTCGCGCTTCGCCGGCGCCGCGGGCGAACTGCCGCAGGCCTTGCTGGTGAATCCCTACGATCCCGAAGGCCTGGTCGAAGGCATCGAGCGGGGCCTGACGATGCCGCTGGAAGAACGCCGCGAACGCTGGGCGGCGATGTTCGAACACATTTCGAAGCACGACATCGACGCGTGGCGGCAAAGCTTCCTCGCGTCGCTCGGCAACTAACCGGCCGGCTTCACTTTCGGCGCGGCACCGATCATCGGCGCCAGCGCAGCCCAGACGTTGCCGAGCACGCGCGATTGCGCGGCGGCGGTGGGATGCAGGCCATCGGCCTGCATCAACGCAGGATCGAGCGCGATGCCCTGCAACAGGAACGGCACCAGTCCGGTGCGATCCTGCCGCGCGAGATCGGCATAGATGCCGCGCAAGCCGCCGCGGTAGCGCGGGCCGTAGTTCACGGGCAGCTCGATGCCGAGCAGCAGCACCTCGGCGCCGGCATCCCGGCATTGCGCAACCAATGCCGCCTGGTTGGCGTTGATCTCCGCCAGCGGCAGGCCGCGCAGGCCGTCGTTGGCGCCCAGTTCCAGGATCACCACTGCGGGGTGGTACTGCCCGAGCAGCCCCGGCAGGCGCGTCAATCCGGACGACGTGGTCTCGCCGCTGATGCTGGCATTGACGAGCCGCCACGGCGGACGCATATCGGCCAGACGTTTTTCGAGCAACGCGGGCCATGCCGCCTGCAATTCGATATTGTGGGCGGCCGACAGCGAATCCCCCATCAACAGGATCGTGCGCGGCGCGGCCGCCGACGCGCGCAGCGGCAACAGCAGGCACAACATGATGGATGACAGCAGGATGCACGATCGCAACCGGACAGACATGGCGCTGATTTCCGCAAGGGGGTTGGGCAAGCACGTCGAAGGACCGGCGGGCCGCCTCGACATTCTTGACGATGTCAGCCTGGAAGTGAATGCCGGGGAAACCATCGCGATCACCGGCGCCTCGGGTTCGGGCAAGACCACCTTGCTGGGTTTGTTGGCCGGCCTGGATCTGCCAAGCCATGGCAGCGTGCGGCTGGATGGTCACGCGCTCGAAGCCATGGACGAGGAAGCGCGCGCACGCCTGCGCCTGAAGCTGGTCGGCTTCGTGTTCCAGTCCTTCCATTTGCTGCCCGCGTTGACCGCCGAGGAAAACGTGCTGCTGCCGCTGGAACTCGACGGCACGCCGGACGCGCCGGCGCGCGCACGCGAGGCGCTGGCTTCGGTGGGCCTGCGAGAACGCGGCGCGCATTACCCGTACCAGTTGTCCGGCGGCGAACAGCAGCGCGTCGCCATCGCGCGCGCGTTCGTGCATGGCCCGCGCATCCTGTTCGCGGACGAACCCACCGGCAATCTCGACCACCATTCGCGCGACGCGATCGCCGACCTGTTATTCGCGCTCAATCGCGAACACCACACCACGCTGGTGGTGGTCACCCACGATCCGGCGATGGCCGCGCGCTGCGCACGCGTGCACGACCTGGTCGACGGACGCCTGCAGGCGCACGCGGCATGACGTCCCTCATAACCGGCAGAACGGCGGGCCCGCGCCACGCGCTACGCACGTTGCGGCGCGAATGGCGCCTGCCGGAACTGCGTACGCTGATCGCGGCGCTGCTGCTGTCGGTGATCGCGCTGGGCGCGGTCGGCACGCTGGCCGCGCGCGTGCAGCGCGCGGTGCTGATGAGCGCGGCGGAACTGATCGGCGGCGACCTCGGCATCGATGCAGCGACGCCCCTGCCCGTGGCATTCGTGCAACACGCGCAGGCACTGGGCCTGCACACCAGCAGGCTGGCCGACTTTCCAAGCGTCGCGTTTGCCGGCGAGCGCAGCCAGTTGCTGTCCGTCACGGCCGGCGACCGCGCGTGGCCGCTGCGCGGCAAGTTGATCGTCGATCGAGACCGTGTCGCGCACGCGCCGCCAGCCGGTTCGATTTACCTGGACCACCGCGCGCTGGTGTCGCTGCAACTCGAAGCCGGCGATCGCGTGCAGGTCGGCGGCATGGACCTGAAAATCGCGGGCCAGCTCGACCAGCAACCCGGCGGCGGTGACCTGATCGCGCTTGCGCCGCGCGCGGTGATGGCGCTGTCCGATGCCGAAGCCGCCGGCCTGCTCGGCACCGGCAGCCGCGCGCGGCATCGCCTGCTGGTCGCGGGCAGCGTGTCCGGCGTGGACGCGTATCGCGCCTGGGCCAGGGCGCACCTGCCCTCCGACGCGCGCATGGTGACGCCGGAAGAAGTGCAGCAGCGGCTGGCGGTTGCGTTCGATCGCGCGGGGTCGTTCCTGCGGCTCGCGGCGTTGCTGGCCGCACTGCTGGCGGGCATCGCGGTCGCGCTGTCGGCGCAGCGCTACGCGCGCCGCAAGACCGACGAGATCGCGCTGCTGCGCGCGCTGGGCGCCTCGTCGCGCTTCGCCTTCGGCAGCCTCGCGTGGACGGTTGCGGTGCCGGCCGTGCTGGCTGCATTGGTCGGCGCGGGCATCGCGCTGGGGCTTGCTTCCGCGGCATTCGCGTATGCGCACGATTTGCTGCCCGCCTCCGCGCAGCGCGCGCCGCTGCCGTTCGGCCCCGCGTTCGCGGCGGCCGGCATCGGTCTTGCGGTGCTCGCCGGTTTCGCGTTGCCGCCCCTCGCGCGCTTGAAATCGATCCCGCCGGTCGCGGTGTTCCGCCGCAACGCGAAACTGGCAGCGCGGCGTTTCGATGCCCTGTACGCGTTGCCGGTGCTGGTTGCACTCGGATTGATCGCGCTGGAAACCGGCAGCTGGAAGATCGCCGGCGTGCTCGCGGCGTGTCTCGCGGGTGCCGCCGGGTTCACGGCACTGCTGACGTTCGTGGTCCTGTGGCTCGTTCGCCGCTATGCGGTGCGCCTGAATCCGGCGCTGCGCCTGGGCGTCAGCGCACTGACGCGGCGCCGGGCCCTGAGCCTTCTGCAATCCTGCGCGATCTCGCTGGGCCTGACCGCGCTGCTGCTGCTCGCGGTGGTCGCGCCTGCCTTGCTGGACAACTGGCGGCGCGAGCTTCCCACCGACACGCCGAACTGGTTCGTGGTCAACGTGCAGGATGCGCAACGCGCCGGGGTGCGCGACGCGCTGGACAGGCTCGGCGCGACCCGCTTCAACGACATGCCGGTTGCGGTCGGCAAGCTCGTTTCGATCAACGGCGTGGATGTCGAGCGGGTGCCGTTCCGCGGGCAGGATGTCAGCCAGGAAGCTGCGCAACAGGTGCGCCTGTCATGGAGCCGCACGCTGCCGCCCGCGAACCGCGTGATCGAAGGCCGATGGTTTGCGCCGGATGCCCACGACGCGCAGATCTCGCTGGATATCGCCTGGGTACGGCGTTTCGACCTGAGGCTCGGTGACAAGCTGGCGTTCCTGGTGGGCGACCAGCGCATCGACGCGCGCCTCACCAGCATCCGCGAAGTGGACTGGAGCCGCTTCAACGTCAATTTCTTCGTGATGCTCGATCAGGCGCATGGCGCAACGCTGCCGCACACCTGGATTGCCAGCTTTTATTTGCCGCCCGGCCACGCTGCCGCGCTCGCAACGTTCTCGCGCGACAACCCCAGCCTGTCACTGATCGACGTCGACGAACTGCTCGACCGCGCGCGCCAGATCGTCGGGCAAGTGACCGCCGCCGCGCGCTGGGTGCTGGCCTTCAGCCTGCTCGCGGGCGCGCTGGTGCTGGCCGCCGCGCTGACCATGAGCGCCGCCGAACGCCGCCACGAAGCCGCGCTGCTGCGCACCCTCGGCGCGCACCGCGATCAGTTGCGCATGGCCGCGCTGTGCGAGTTCGGAATGCTCGGCGCGATCTCCGGCCTGACCGCATTGCTGGCCTCCGCCGTGGGCGGCGCGTGGCTGGCGCACTCCATCTTCCGCATCCACGCGTTCTCGCCGCCGTGGCCGCCACTGATCGGTGCGGCCGTCGTGGCCGCGGCGGTCGTCGCCGCGCTGGGTCTGGCGGGCACGCGCAAGGTGCTGCACACCTCGCCACTGCTATTGCTGCGGCGTTGAACCCTCCACGCGGTCCATCCAGGCCAGGCTGACCATTCGCCCGCTGCGTGCGCCGTCACGGCGATAGGAGTGCAGGCGCCGATCGGTGAAGGTGTCGAAGCCGCCGCCGAAGATGCGGGTGACGCCCGCGCGTTGCAGGCGTCGGCGCGCGAGCGCGTAGAGGTCGCATGACCAATGTCCGGGGCGCGTGGCGGTGAATGCCGATGCTGCCGCGGAATCGTGCGCAAGGAATGCATCGCGCACTTCCTCGCCGACTTCGTAGGACTGCGCGGCGATCGCGGGGCCGAGCCAGGCCATGACGTTTGCGCCCGGCGTTTGCATCGCGACAAGCGTCGCTTCCAGCACGCCCGCCGACAATCCGCGCCAGCCCGCATGCGCGGCGGCGATTTCGGAACCATCGCCGGCACAGAACAAGACCGGCAGGCAATCGGCGGTCTGGATCGCCAGCACCACGCCGGGCGTGCGGGCCACGGCGGCATCGGCTTCAAGGCCGTCCTGCATCGGTTCGGCTATTACGCGCGTTCCGTGTACCTGCCGCAACCAGCGCGGCCCGGACGGCAACGCCAGGGCTGCATGCAGGAACGCGCGATTTTCCGCGACGGCATTCGGGTCATCGCCGCAACGCGTGCCGACGTTGAATCCGTACGGCGACGAACGCTCGCACTCCGGTTGCTCGCGCGTGGTGAGCACGGCACGTACGTTCGGCGGTGCAGGCCAGTCGGGAATGATCCACGCTCCAAGGCGATCCGTGGTGCCTTGGCGACTATTTGTTGGCATCGCCCGCTTTTTCATTTCAAGGCAAATGGATCCCGGCCTGCGCCGGGATGACGAGCGAAATTTCGTTCTTTCCTTTTAACGCCGATCGGCATCCTCGCGCAACGCATCCAGCAGGTCGAGGAAATCGCGCGGCGGTTCGGCGTCGAACGCCAACGCCTCGCCGGTAAGCGGGTGCGCGAAGGCGAGATGTTCGGCGTGCAGCGCCTGGCGCCTGAAGTCGCGCAAGGCATCGGCCAGCTTCGGCGTCGCCCCTCGCGGCAGCTTCAGGCCGCGGCCGTAGAGCGGATCGCCCACCAGCGGCCAGCCCGCATGGGCCATGTGCACGCGGATCTGGTGGGTGCGGCCGGATTCCAGTTCGCATTGCAGCAGCGCATGCGCACGGAATTTCTCGCGCACGCGGTAATGCGTGACGGCGGGACGCCCGCCTTCGCGCACCGCGCGGCGCAGGCGGTCGGACGGATGCCGGTCGAGCGGCGCATCCACGGTGCCGCCCGCGACCGGCACGCCGTTGACTATGGCGGCGTAGCGACGGTGGATGTCGCGCGCGGCCAGCATCGCCACCAGCGCGGTCTGCGCCGGCAGCGTGCGTGCGACCACCAGCAGGCCCGAAGTGTCCTTGTCGAGGCGATGCACGATGCCGGCGCGCGGAAGCTGCGCGAGCTTCGGATCGCGGTGCAGCAACGCGTTGAGCAAGGTGCCCTCGCGGTTGCCCGCGCCAGGATGCACCACCAGGCCCGCCGGTTTGTCGATGACGAGCAGGTCGGCATCCTCGAACACCACCGAGAGGCCGATCGACTGCGGCCTGTCGCCGAGCACCGGTGCCTCGGCGCGATTCCATTCCACCGCCTCGCCGCCGCGGACCCGCGTGCGCGGCGGGACTTCACGGCCGTCCAGCCGGATGCGCCCGCTCTTCACCTCGGCCGCCAGATGCGCGCGCGAGTAGCCCCGGAACATTCCGGGCAGGATCTGGTCGAATCGCTGGCCGGCTCCCTCGGCCGGAACTTCCGCGCGCAGCCGTTCAGCCATGCCGGATCGCCTGCCGGTTGGGCGGGGCGGATTCCGCTATCATGCCAAATCCAGCCTGCTGCATTCGCAAAGACTTGCCCAATGCCATTCCGACGCTCCGCACCGCTGCTGAAATTCGCCTTGTTCCTGCCGCTGCTGATCGGCCTCGGCGCATGCTCGCTCTTCCATCATGGCAAGCGCGAGACGCTCAACACGATGACCGTCGAGCAGTTGTACCAGCGCGCGCACGAATTGTCCCAGAACGGCAACTGGGGTACGGCGGAAACGGTGTACCAGAAGCTGATTTCGCGCTTCCCGTACGGCGCCTACAACGAGCAGGCGCAGATCGAGCTGGCCTATGCGCAGTACAAGGACGACAAGTTCGAGGACGCGTATTCGACCATCAACGAATTCATCAAGACCTATCCGACCCAGAAACACATCGCTTACGCGTACTACCTGCGCGGCCTGATCAATTTCGACCGTACCGAAACCGGCATGCAGAAGCTGGCCAAGATCAGTCCGTCGCGTTTCGACCAGGGCTACGTGCTGCAGTCGTTCGATGATTTCAATACGCTGATCGCGCGCTTCCCGAATACGCGCTATGCCGCCGATGCGCGCCAGCGCATGATCTACCTGCGCAACCAGCTGGCCCAGTCGGAGTTGAACGTCGCCGAGTACTACCTGCAGCGCAAGGCCTACATCGCCGCGGCCGACCGCGCCAAGTACATCATCGAGCACTACCAGCGTTCGCCGGAATCGGCCGACGCGCTGGCGGTGCTGGCCAAGAGCTACCACCTGCTGGGACAGCAGACGCTGGCCGACCAGACCACACAGGTGCTGAAGCTCAACTACCCGAACCATCCGTACCTGCGCAATCCAAACAAGTGGCCCGACCACCATTCGTGGCCGTGGCGCCTGATTCCGTTGACGAGCGCGCATTGACGCGGAGCCATGCCGCGCCATCGCGCGCGACCGGCCGCGACATCGTTGCGTGCCCCGCCCGCCTTCCGGCGGGCGGGATCAGCGCCAGCCATTCGAGATGGGATAGCGCCGTTCGCGCCCGAACGCGCACGTCGAGACGCGCGGCCCTGGCGCCGATTGCCGCCGCTTGAATTCGCTGATGTAGAGCATGCGCACGACGCGTTGCACGTCGTCGGGATCGTAGCCCGCGGCGACGATGTCGGCCTGCGATTCGGCACCTTCGATGCAGCGTGCAAGGATGCCGTCCAGCACGTCGTAGGGCGGCAGCGAATCCTGGTCGGTCTGGTCGGCACGCAGTTCGGCCGAAGGCGGCCGATCGATCACGGCGCGCGGAATGACTTCCCCGCCCTCTGCATTGCGCCAGCGAGCCAGTGCGTACACCCCGGTCTTGTACACGTCCTTCAGGGGCGCGTAACCACCGCACATGTCGCCGTAGAGCGTCGCGTAGCCGACCGCCATCTCGCTCTTGTTGCCGGTGGTGAGCAGCAGCTTGCCGGTCTGGTTGGACAGCGCCATCAGCAGCAGCCCACGACTGCGCGCCTGCAGGTTCTGCGCGGTCAGGTCGCCAGGTTCGCCGCACGCGGGTGCGAGTACCGCAGCGGCGGCGTCCACCGTTCCGGCGATCGGCACGTCGAGGTATTCGACGCCGAGCGTGCGGGCCTGCGCGTGTGCCTCTCGCAAGGAAAGGTCGGAGGTGTAGCGCGAAGGCAGCATCACCGCGGTGACCTTGTCCGGTCCCAGCGCATCGACCGCGATCGCCAGCGTCAACGCCGAGTCGATGCCGCCGGACAACCCCAGCAGCACGCCTTCGAAACCGTTCTTGCGGACATAATCGCGGACGCCGCGGACCAATGCGGCATACACCGTGGCTTCGGATGCAGCATCGGCTGCGGACGGCCAGTCGCGCGCCGTCCACGTGCGCGAAGCGGAGTCGAACTCCGCCCACAGCAGCGCATCGAGGAAGGCCGGCGCGCGCGCCGCAACGGAGCCATCGCCGTTCACCAGCAGCGAAGCGCCGTCGTACACGACATCGTCCTGCCCGCCCACCATGTTGAGGTAGGCGAACGCGCAGCCCGTTTCCTTCGCACGCGCCGCAAGGATGGCCTCCCGCTGCGCCTGCTTGGCGGTATCGAAAGGCGATGCGTTGATCACGACGATCGCTTCGGCGCCTGCCTTCGCCGCCGCGGCGGCGGGTTCCGGCTGCCACACGTCCTCGCAGACGAGCAGGCCGACCCGGACGCCTTGCAGCGTCGTCACCGCCACGGCGTGACCGGGTTCGAACCAGCGCTTGTCGTCGAACACGCCATAGTTGGGCAGCGCGATCTTGTGTGCGACCTGCGCCACGCGTCCGCCGTGCAGCAACGCGGCCGCGTTGTACACCACGCCTTCGCTGTGCGGAAAGCCGATCACCGCGGCCAGCGCGCCGGATTCGCTGGCGAGCTTGTCGATCTCGGCCTGGCAGGCAGCCAGGAAACTCGGCCGCAACAGCAGGTCTTCGGGTGGATAACCGCTCAACGCGAGTTCCGGGCACACCAGCAGGCCGGCATCACCCTCGCGCGCGGCGCGCATCAGCGCGCGCACCCGGTCGGCATTGGCAGCGACCGCGCCGACCGGAAAATCGTGTTGCGCGAGGGCAAGGCGCAGCGTGGCCATGCGTCACTCCGGATAGACAAAGGCCGCGACGAATCGCGGCCCCGTCATTTTACTCTCGCATGGATGAAGCTCAGTGCTTCATCTTCGCCGCCAGTGTCGCGCCCAGGTCCGCGGGCGACTTGACGGTGGTGACGCCGGCTTTCTCCAGCGCCGCGAACTTGGCCGCGGCGGTGCCCTTGCCTCCGGAGATGATCGCGCCGGCGTGGCCCATGCGCTTGCCCGGCGGCGCCGAAGCGCCCGCGATGAACGCGACCACCGGCTTGCTGACGTGTTCCTCGATGAATTCGGCGGCTTCTTCCTCGGCGCTGCCGCCGATCTCGCCCACCATGATGATGCCTTCGGTCTGCGCGTCGTCCTGGAACAGCTTCAGGCAATCGATGAAGTTCATGCCGTTGATCGGATCGCCGCCGATGCCGATCACGGTGGATTGGCCCAGGCCCACGTTGGTGGTCTGGAACACGGCTTCGTACGTCAGCGTGCCCGAGCGCGACACGATCGCGACCTTGCCGGGCTTGTGGATGTGGCCGGGCATGATGCCGATCTTGCATTCGCCGGGTGTGATGATGCCGGGGCAGTTCGGGCCGATCAGCACGGTGTCGGGGTAATTCTTCAGCACGTTCTTGACCCGCAGCATGTCGAGCACCGGGATGCCTTCGGTGATCGCGACGATCACCTTGATGCCGCCGGCCGCGGCTTCCATGATCGCGTCGGCCGCGAACGGCGGTGGCACGAAGATCACCGAGGCGTCGGCGCCGGTGTCGTCGACCGCGTCACGCACGGTGTTGTAGACCGGCAGGCCGATGTGTTCGGTGCCGCCCTTGCCGGGCGTGACGCCGCCGACCAGTTTGGTGCCGTAATCCAGCGCCTGCTGCGAATGGAAGGTGCCCTGCTGGCCGGTGAAGCCCTGGCAGATGACTTTGGTGTTTTTGTTGACTAAAACCGACATGGAAGCTCCCGCATGTTCGATGAATGGGTCCCGGATCAACGCACGTCCATGTGCTGTCCGGGACTCGGCCGTCCTGGCCTCGACTTTCGCTTCGTTCGATGATTCGATCTACGCGGCCTTGGCCGCCGCGACCGCTTTCTGCGCGGCGTCGTTCAGATCGTTGGCCGGCGTGATCTTGAGGCCGGAATTGCCCAGCAATTCGCGGCCCTTCTCGGCATTGGTGCCTTCGAGGCGCACGACCACGGGAATCTTCAGGCCGACCTCTTTCACCGCCGCGATGATGCCTTCGGCAATCAGGTCGCAACGCACGATGCCGCCGAAGATGTTGACCAGGATGCAATTCACCTTGTCCGACGACAGGATCAGCTTGAACGCCGCGGTCACGCGTTCCTTGGTCGCGCCGCCGCCGACGTCGAGGAAGTTGGCGGGTTCGCCGCCGGCCAGCTTGATCACGTCCATGGTCGCCATCGCGAGGCCCGCGCCGTTGACCATGCAACCGATGTTGCCGTCCATCGTGACGTAGTTGAGGTGCTCGGCCGCGGCTTCGGCCTCAGCCTTGTCTTCCTGCGACACGTCACGCATCGCCGCCAGTTCCGGATGCCGGAACTCGGCGTTGTCGTCGGAATTGACCTTGCCGTCCAGCGCCATCAGGTCGCCGGATGCAACGATCGCCAGCGGATTCAACTCGACCAGCGACAGGTCCTTGGCGTTGAACAGCTTGTACAGGCCCAGCATGATCTTGGAAAGCTGGTTGACCTGCTTGGCATTCAGGCCCAGCGCGAAGCCGAGCTCGCGGCACTGGTACGGCTGCAGGCCCTCGGTGAAGTTCACCGTGACGGTGTGGATTTCTTCCGGCGTTTCGCGCGCGACCTGCTCGATGTCGACCCCGCCACGCGCGGAGGCGATGAAGGTGATCGCCTTCTCGCCGCGATCGACCAGCGTCGAGAGGTACAACTCCTTCGCGATGTCGGTGGCTTCGGTGACCAGCACCAGATTCACCGGCAACGCACGGCCGCCCGACTGGTAGGTCTCCATGTTCTTGCCGAGCATGCCTTCGGCTGCGGCCGTCACCTTGTCCAGCGAGTCGCAGAACTTCACGCCGCCGGACTTGCCGCGTCCGCCCGCGTGGATCTGCGCCTTTACCATCCACTGTTCGCCGCCGAGTGAGCGCGCGGCTTCCACCGCTTCGGCGGGGGTCGACGCGACCTTGCCGGGCGGCACCGCGATGCCAAATTCGGCAAACAACTGCTTGGCCTGATACTCGTGAAAATTCATGCAGGAGCCTCGTGATTCAGGGGGTTGCCGGCGGCGAACTGGGCGCCGTCCCGTGCCGCGGGCATCGATCACGCAGGCACGACAGCCGCCTATTGTTGCGGCGCACGCGTTTGATGTCCACCGAGCTTGTGCGATCGTCCCTGATCGCTGCTTCGTTCGGACTCACGCAATCGGGGAGGCTCTGACGACTACCAACACCAGAACCGCCATCCATGGCCTGACTTTTCACGACAGCCGCGTCGAGCCGGATTTCATGATTGTCTGGTTGGCTTCCCGAACAATCCAAACGCGATCAGCAATACCGCACCCACGGTGATCGCCGAGTCGGCGACGTTGAAGGCGGGGAACGACCACGCGTGCCAATAGACCTGGATGAAGT
>DASZTT010000004.1:0-3334 GCA_035547895.1 Rhodanobacteraceae bacterium | reverse complement strand
CTGCTGGCGATCGCGGGGGCGCTGATCTTTGCCAGCCCGTTGCTGATTCCGCTCCTGCTGGCCGCGTTCATCGCGCTGGGACTGAATCCGATCGTGGCCGGACTCGCACGCCTGCACGTGCCGCGCATGCTCGGAAGCATCTTGCTGATGCTGGTGGTGGGTGTCGGCGTCGGCGCCACGGTGAATGCGTTGAGCACGCCGGCCACGCAGTGGATCCGGCAGGCGCCCATGGTGATGCGCGACGTCGGCTACCGGTTGCACCGGATGACCCGGCCGCTGACCGAAGTCAGCCATGCCGCGTCGCGATCGCTGGCGGGCATGGGCGTGGTGGGATCGGCGCCGACCGTGCAGGCCGCGCCGGCGCCGACGTTCTCGTTCGGCGCGGTGCTGCAGGCGGCGCCGCGCGCGCTGGCGGACGCATTGACCGTGGTGCTGCTGGTGTTCTTCTTCCTGACCTACGGCGACCAGATGCGCGCGCGGCTGGTCACCGCGTCGCCGCGCTTCCGTTACCGGCGCATCGCCGCGCGCGTGGTGCGCGGCATCCAGGAAGAGCTTTCGCGCTACCTGCTCACCGTCACGATCATCAACTGCTGCCTGGGCGGCCTCGCGGGATTGATCCTGTGGGCGTGGAAGATGCCCGATCCGCTGCTGTGGGGCGGGGTCGCCACGCTGCTCAACTTCATGCCCTACATCGGCGGCATCACTACCACGCTTCTGCTGATCGTGGTGGGACTGCTCACCTTCCACGATCCCGCGCACGCGCTGTTGCCGGCCGCCAGCTTCGCGGTGCTCGCGATGCTGGAAGGCAACGTGGTGACGCCGATGGTGATGGGCAGCCGCATGCGCCTGTCGCCGGTCGCCATCCTGATCTGGTTGCTGATCTGGGCGTGGATGTGGGGCATCCCCGGGGCGCTGCTGGCGGTGCCGCTGCTGACCTGCGTGAAACTGGTCGCCGAATGGACGCCGGGGTGGGAATGGTTTGCGAAGATGGTCGAACACTGATTGCGCTGTGCCCGCGCGCGTGCCGTGCAAACGCGGCAAACTAGGCGCATGAATACCCAGGCAGCAAGCGCAGACGAAGCGCGCATCAACCAGGCGCGTGCGCACGCGGCGCAACACCGCATCGCGGAAGCCGAAGCGGTTTACCGCGAGATCCTGAAGACCGCGCCCGAGACACCGGAAGCGCTGAACTTCGTGGCGATGTGCGCGCTCGCGCGCGGCGAGCTGGCTTCGGCGCAGCGCGACCTCGAACATGCCGCACGCGCCAATCCGATCGAACCCGAAATCTGGAAGAACCTCGGCATCGTGCACCTGGCGCAGCGGCGCGGCGAGGACGCGCTGGATGCGTTCGACCGTGCGCTCGGCCTCGAACCCATGCACTTCGCATCGCGCCTGCACCGCGGCGCCGCGCTGGAACAACTGGGCCGGGTGGACGAGGCGGCGGTGACCTATTACGGCGCATTGTCGGCAGCACAGAGCCACGGCAAATGGCGCAACGACATGACCACGCCGCCGGGACTGCGGCCGGCGGTGAAGCACGCGATCGCCTTTGTCGACACGCACCGCAAGCGGATCTTCATGGAGCTGCTGCAACCGCTGCGCGACAAATACGGCGCCACTTCGCTGGTGCGCGTCGAGCAGGGGCTGGAAATCTATCTCGGCGACCGGCCGGCCAACTATCCCGACCCGCGCCAGTACTGCAAGTTCTTCTACGTGCCCGGCCTCACCGCGACGCCGTACTATCCGCGCGAACGTTTCCCATGGCACGCGGAACTGGAAAAGCACACCGCGACCATCCGCGACGAATTGCTGGCCGTGCTGAGCGAACCCGTCGGTGTCGAGCCGTTCCTCGGCACCAACGACAACGCGCTGCTGAAGCAGCAGGCGCTGCTGGATGGCACCCGCGGCAACGCGGAGTGGAACTCGTTTTTCTTCCATCGCCACGGCGAGGTGTTCGAACGGAACGCGCGCCGCTGCCCGCGCACGACCGCCATCCTCGACTCGTTGCCGCTGGTGCACATCCGCGGCCACGCACCTGAGGTGTTGTTCTCGATCCTGACGCCGGGTTCGCACATCCTGAAACACCACGGCGTCACCAACACGCGCCTGGTCACGCACCTGCCTTTGATCATTCCGGAAGATTGCGCGATCAGCGTCGGCGGCATCGAACACGCGTGGCAGGAAGGCCGCTGCATCACCTTCGACGACACCTTCGAGCACGAGGCCTGGAACCGCAGCGACAAGGTGCGCGCGGTGATGATCCTCGATTCCTGGCATCCCGACCTCAGCGAGGCGGAGCGCGAGGCGGTCGCGCTGCTGGTCGGCGGGATCGGCGATTTCAATCGCGCGGCCAAGGTGGCCGCGCCGCCGGCGGACTGAAAACCGGGTCAGGATGCAGTTTCCCGGGATGAATCGGGCGACCCCGGCGTTTATGTCCGCAAGTGCACTCCGCCCGGCTCACGCGATGTCCTGCAGCCAGCCCGCGTAGATCGCGCCCAGCAGCACCGCGCCCAGCAGGATGCGGTACACCGCGAACGCGGTAAAGCGATGCGTGCGGATGTAGCGCAGCAGCCACTTCACCGCGACGAATGCGACGATCAGCGACACGATGAAACCGATGGCGAGCGCGCGCCAATCCTCGTGCGCCGCGCCGCCGTGGTGCAGCACCTTCAGCAATTCGTAGCCGGTCGCCGCGTACATCGTCGGGATGCCGACCAGGAACGCGAACTCGGTGGCGGCGGGGCGGTTGGAGGTGCCGAACAGCATCGCCGCGAAGATCGTCGCGCCCGAACGCGAGGTGCCCGGAAACACGCCGGCGATCATCTGTGCGATGCCGACCATGATCGCGACCGGCCAGGTCACGCGGCTTCGATCCGGCATGCGTGCGGCGGCCTGTTCCGCCGCGATCATCCAGATGCCGCCGATCACCAGCGCCCACGCGATCGGCGTGATCGTCTCCGGCAACTTGAAGCCGTAATGCGTCACCACCAGGCCCAGCACGCAGGTGATCAGGAACGCCACGATCAGCTTGGCGAGGTAATCGCGCGTGCCCGGATCACGCCACTGCGTCAGCAATTGCCAGATGCGCTGCCAGTACACCAGTGTGATCGCCAAAATCGCGCCTGCCTGGATGCCGACGATGAACAGGTCCGAGCGCGCGCCCAGCCAATGCGTGGCGATCAACAGGTGCCCGGTCGAGGAGATCGGCAGGAATTCGGTGATGCCTTCGATGATGCCGAGCAGGATGACGTTGATCAGGCTGTCCACGGGGATCGTTACACTGGCCGTTGAGAAAAGTCGCGCAAGAATAAAGGACCGCCCGTGAACGCGCTCG
>DASZTT010000003.1:0-5535 GCA_035547895.1 Rhodanobacteraceae bacterium | reverse complement strand
TGACTCGATCGGTCGGGCAATGGGTGGGCCGTCATTCCCGCGCAGGCGGGAAACCGGCATCTTCGCTTTCGATTGTCGCGGAGAAGACGCTGGATCCGGTTCCAGCACAAGCAGGTTGCGTTGGCCCCGGAATGACGAGGGAATTATGCCGGTTTGCGGAAGCCCGGGACCCGATCGATCAGACCACGCGTGCGCGCAAAAGGTCATGGATGTTCAACGCGCCCACCACGTGGCGATCGGCATCCACCACCAGCAGCGCGTGGATCTTGAATTCTTCCATCAATTGCGCGGCTTCGGCGGCCAGCTTGTCCGGGCCGATCACCTTGGGATGGCGGCTCATCGCATGGCTGACGGACGTCGCGCGCATGTCGACCGCGTGGTCGTCGAGGCTGCGGCGCAGGTCGCCGTCGGTGAACACGCCCTGCAGGACGCCGGTCTCGTCGACGATGGCGGTCATGCCGAGGCCCTTGCGCGACATTTCCATCAGCGCTTCGGTGAGCGTGGCGTCCGCCCGCACCGCCGGAATCGCGTCGCCCGTATGCATCACGTCGGAAATCTTGAGCAAACGCCGGCCCAGCGCACCGGCCGGATGCGAGCGCGCGAAATCGTCGGCGGTGAAGCCGCGGGCTTCCAGCAGCGCGATCGCCAGCGCATCGCCCAGCACCAGCGCGGCGGTGGTGCTGGCGGTGGGTGCAAGTCCCAGCGGGCACGCTTCGTTGGAAACGCTGGCATCGAGATGCGCGTCGGCATCGCGCGCGAGCGTCGATTGCGGATTGCCGGTCATCGCGATCAAGGCGTTGCCCTGGCGCTTGAGGAAGGGCAGGATCGTCAGCACTTCCTCGGTCTCGCCCGAATTGGACAGCAGCAGCACCACGTCGTCGGGCGTGATCATGCCGATGTCGCCGTGGCTGGCTTCGCCGGGATGCACGAAGAACGAGGGCGTTCCCGTGGAGGCGAGGGTGGCGGCGGTCTTGCGCGCGATGTGGCCGGACTTGCCCATGCCCGAAACCACCACGCGGCCGGGGCAGGCCAGGATCAACCGGCAGGCCTTGCTGAAGTCGCCATCGATGCGTTGTGCGAGTTCTTCGATGCCGCGGGCTTCGATGCCGATGACCTTGCGTGCACTGGCCACCAGGGCCGCGCGATCATGGCCGGGCAGCGTTGCGTCAGCAGATTGAGCGGTGCGCGCATTCACGGTGGCGTACTCCTGTACACGCGATTTCCAGTAACATCGCCGATCGCCATTCTACAGGCCACGGGCCGAGCTTTCGCGCCTTCCCGCGTGTGCGACCGGTCACGTTGCAGCCCCTTTGTTAGAGAGCGGTTCATGCAATCCCAAGAGTTGAAATCCCTGCTGCAGGCGGCTTTCCCCGGCGCCCGCATCGATGTCGCGAGCCCGGATGACGTACATTTCGAGGCCGTCGTCGAAACGGAAGCATTCGCCGGCAAGCCCACGCTGGCGCGTCACCGCATGGTGTATGCAGCACTGGGCGAACGCATGGGCGGCGAGGTGCACGCGTTGTCGCTGCGCACCCTCACGCCGTCCGAAGCGGGCAACGCCTGATGGCCAGGATCGTCATTTCGGGCGGCAAGCCGCTCGACGGCGACGTGTGGATTTCCGGCGCCAAGAATGCGGTGCTGCCGATCCTCGCGGCCTGCCTGCTCGCCGACGAGCCGGTCACCATCGGCAACGTGCCGCATTTGCACGACGTCACCACCACGATGGAACTGCTCGGCCAGATGGGCGCCGAACTCGCGGTGGACGAGCACATGAAGATCCGCATCGATCCACGCCCGGCGAATCGCTTCTTCGCGCCCTACGAACTGGTCAAGACCATGCGCGCGGCGATCGTGGTGCTGGGGCCCCTGATCGCGAAATATGGACAGGCCGAAGTATCGTTGCCGGGTGGCTGCGCAATCGGCTCGCGCCCGGTCGACCAGCACCTGAAGGGACTGCGTGCGCTCGGGGCCGAGATCACAGTCGAGAACGGCTACATCAAGGCGCACGCGAAACGACTGAAGGGCGCGCGCATCGCCATGGACATGGTCACCGTCACCGGCACCGAAAACATCATGATGGCCGCGGCGCTCGCCGAAGGCACGACGGTGATCGAGAACGCCGCAGAGGAACCCGAAGTCTGTGACCTCGCGCATTGCCTCAACGCGATGGGTGCGAAGATCGGCGGCATCGGCACCACCGAACTGGTGATCGACGGCGTCGAACGCCTGCACGGCACCGAGTACAACGTGCTGCCCGATCGCATCGAGACCGGCACGTTCCTGGTCGCCGGCGCGATCACCAGCGGCCGCGTGCGCGCCAAGCACACCCGGCCCGATCTCCTGAAATCGGTGCTGTCGAAGCTGGAAGACGCCGGCGCGCACATCAACTGCGGGGACGACGCGATCGAACTGGACATGCGCGGCAACCGCCCGCGTGCCGTCGACGTCACCACCGCGCCGTACCCCGCGTTCCCGACCGACATGCAGGCGCAGTTCACCGCGCTCAACTGCGTTGCCGAAGGCACCGGCGTCATCACCGAAACCGTGTTCGAGAACAGGTTCATGCACGTGCAGGAACTTCACCGCCTCGGCGCCGACATCAAGGTCGAAGGCAATACGGCGATCGTGCGCGGCGTACCTCGCATGTCCGGCGCGCAATTGATGGCCACCGATCTTCGCGCGTCGGCGTCGCTGGTGCTGGCCGGCCTCGTCGCCGAAGGCGATACCGTGGTCGATCGCATCTACCACATCGATCGCGGCTACGAGAACATCGAGGAAAAACTCAGCGGACTCGGCGCGCAGATTCGGCGGTTGCCGAACTGAGCGTGGTTGTTCGCCATCCCGGCGCAGGCCGGGCTCCAGCGCCTTTGCCGTTCAATGTCGGGCGGCAGAAAACGGTTCCGGCCTGCGCCGGAACGATGCTCGTGCGACTTGCGATCGCTGTTTCCGGATGCGCTGCAGCGAACCCACGCGCCGATGCGCCATCCTGTTCCTGTCAGCGGGTGGACCAGCTTTCAAGCTCCAGCGAAAACGCGTTCTTGCCGCGCTGGTCGATCTTCACCGGCGCGGGCACTTTCGAAGGCGCAAACCAGGCCTCGAAAGCATCGCCGCCGTCGGTGCGGCTGACACGGGTGGCGTCGAAGGTGCCGGCGGGCACGCTGATGCTCTGCCTGCCTTGCGCGGCGTAGCGCTGCTGTTCGACCCGGTCGCGCACCGCCACCGCCAGCGTGAAGTTGCTCTTGCCCGCCGCGAGCCCCGCCGCAAGCGCGAGCGGAATGGTGTGGCGTTCCACCGCGCCGGGCTGGGTGGCGAAATGGAACTGGCCGTTGTCGTCCACGTCGATCGTGTGGCCGGACCAGTCGAAACGCACGCTGCGATGCTTCTGCTTGAGCGCCGAATTCATCGTGTAGTCGTAGCTGATGCCCTCGGGCAGGTCACCGGCCCACTTGAAGGTGGAGACTTCGCGGGTGCTGGCGGAAAGCAGGGAAGCGATGCCCGCGGTGCCCTTGCTGGCGGTCGTGAAGATCCAGGTGTCGTTCGCGCCCGGCGCGAGCGTGAGCGTGGCCTTGCCGATCGGCGAGCCGTTCTGCAACACGCGGTACTGCGCGGTGAACGCGGGCACGGGCGGCGCGGCGATCGCGTTCGTGCAAAACACGGCCAGCGCGGTGACGGCAAGCAGGGTGGCGAAAGCGCGAAAGGAATGCATGGCGTCGGACGAATGGAAAGCGAAACGCGCAGCCTGCCGCGCCACGGCTGAACGCCGACCTCACGCAGGAATCAGGTTTCCGCCATCGGCGAGTCGCAGCGGGGCCGCGAGCGCCCGATCGTGCAACAAGACCTCGCCGTCGCGCTCGCGCACTTCACCGCGCGCGATCGCGCCGACGCATGCGACCAGCAGGCGGTGCTCCTGCGACAGCAGGCGCGCGGCGAGCGTGTCTTCGGTGTCGCCGGGACGGACGTCGATGTGCGCCTGCGCGATCACGGGTCCACCATCCAGCTCGGCGCTGACGAAATGCACGCTGGCGCCGTGTTCGAGATCGCCCGCCTTGAGCGCGCGGCGATGGGTATGCAGGCCGCGGTACTTCGGCAGCAGCGAGGGATGGATGTTGATCATCCGCCCTTCCCACTGCGCCGTGACCGCGGTGTCGAGGATGCGCATGTAGCCGGCCAGCACCACCAGCCGGGCGCCGCTGGCGGCGACGTTGGCGAACAGCGCCTCGTCGAATTCGTGCCGCGAAGCGAACGTTTTCGGATCGAGCGCGAAGGTCGGAATGCCATGCGCCTCGGCCTTGCGCAGCGCCGGCGCGTCGGCCTTGTCGCTGGCCACGAGTGTCAGCGTGATCGGCAGCGTTCCGGCATCGCGCGCATCGATCAGCGCCGCGAGATTGCTGCCGCGGCCGGAGGCGAGTACCGCGACGGGAAAGCTCATGCGATGTGGACGCGGTTGCCGCCGGCCGCTTCGACGACTTCGCCGATCACCTGCGAGGCGAGGCCATGTTTGGCCAGCGTGGCCGAGACGCCGGCGGCGTCCTCGCGCGCAAGGATCACGGTGAATCCGATCCCGCAATTGAAGGTGCGCCACATTTCTTCGCGCGGCACCTTGCCTTCGCGTTGCAGCCATTCGAACACCGGCGGCAGTTTCCAGCTCGACGAATCGATCGCGAGGCCGAGCCCCTCCGGCACCACACGGATGATGTTTTCCTGCAGGCCGCCACCGGTAATGTGCGCCATGCCGTGGATGGCGCCGGGCCGTGTGCGCAGCAGTTCGAGAACCGGCTTCACGTAAATCGTGGTCGGTGCCATCAGCGCGTCGGCCAGCGTCACGCCGCCCACATCGAGATCGAATGGCGAACCCGCGCGCTCGACGATCCTGCGGATCAGCGAGAAACCATTGGAATGCGGACCGCTGGACACGACGCCGAGGATCACGTCGCCCGCGCGGATCGCGCTGCCGTCGATGATCCCCGACTTCTCGACGGCGCCGACATTGAAACCCGCGAGGTCGTATTCGCCCGGCGGATACATGTCGGGCATCTCGGCGGTCTCGCCGCCGATCAGGGCGCAGCCGGCCAGCTCGCAGCCCCTGGCGATGCCGCCCACCACCGCGACGGCAGTATCGACGTCGAGCTTGCCGGTCGCGAAATAGTCGAGGAAGAACAGCGGCTCGGCACCCTGCACCAGCACGTCGTTGACGCACATGCCGACGAGGTCGATGCCGATGGTGTCGTGGCGGTTCAACTGCTGCGCGAGCTTCAGCTTGGTGCCGACGCCGTCGGTACCGGACACCAGCACCGGCTCGCGGTATTTCTTCGCGAGGTCGAACAGCGCGCCGAAACCGCCCAGGCCGCCCATCACTTCCGGACGAAAGGTTTTTCCGACCAGCGGCTTGATGCGTTCGACCACGGCGTTGCCGGCGTCGATGTCCACGCCCGCGGCGCGGTAGGAAAGGGCTTCGTCGGATGAAGTCACGATGAGGTTCGGCAAACGTGCCGCAACGGCGGAATCGGCAATGATAGACGCTGGGGCCGTGATTGG
>DASZTT010000002.1:0-8008 GCA_035547895.1 Rhodanobacteraceae bacterium | reverse complement strand
CGCGCGCGCGGATGGAACAGCTCACTCGAAACATGGCCGAACTCCATCGCCGCCTCGTCACGGCGCGCGCGCGCGATGCCGAATGGCGCCGCCTGCGGCTTGCCGAAGTCGCGCGCGCGCTGAACGCGGTCAGCCCGCTGGATGTGTTGAAGCGCGGCTACGCGATCCTGTTCGACGAATCCGGCCGCGTGCTGCGTTCCGCGACCGGCGTGCACGCTGATGAGCGCCTGCGCGCGCGCCTCGTCGACGGCGAACTCCGGTTGAAGGTGGAACACGCCGATACGCAACGTTGACGCGTTCACCTGTAGCGTCGGCGGATCGCATCCCAGGGAAACCCGCATGCCCGGCAAGCCGAAACTGAAAAGCCGCTACCCGTATTACCTCGCCAACCAGCCGGTGGAAGCCGGCGCGGACTTGCCGGTGCTGGACAAATATTCGGGCAAGGTGGCGACCCGCGTCGCGATGGCGGACGCGAAAGCCATCGACGCCGCGATCGGAGCCGCGGCAAAAGCCGCCGCCCCGATGGCTGCGATGAAGCCGTACCAGCGCCGCGCAGTCCTCGAGCATTGCGTCGAAAGCATGCGCAGACGCAAGGACGACCTCGCCTACGCGCTTTGCGTCGAGGCGGGCAAGCCGATCAAGGATTCGCAAGGCGAGGCGGAACGACTGATCGACACCTTCCGCATCGCCGCGGACGAATCCACGCGCATCGACGGCGAGATCGTGAACCTCGAGATTTCCGCGCGCACCAAGGGCTACCGCGGCTTCGTCAAGCGCGTGCCGCTGGGGCCCTGTTCCTTCATCACGCCGTTCAACTTCCCCTTGAACCTGGTCGCGCACAAGGTTGCGCCGGCGATCGCGGCGGGTTGCCCGTTCGTATTGAAACCGTCAGAGCGCACGCCGATCGGCGCGCTGATCATCGGCGAGGCGCTCGCGGAAACCGATTTGCCCAAGGGCGCGTTCTCGATCCTGCCATGTGCCATCGAGGACGCCGATCCGTTCGTCACGGACGAACGCCTGAAGCTGCTGTCGTTCACGGGCGGCCAGATCGGCTGGGAACTCAAGGCGCGCGCGGGCAGGAAGAAGGTGGTGCTGGAACTCGGCGGCAACGCGGCCTGCATCGTCGATGCGGACCAGAAGCCGCACCTGGATTTCGTGGTGGCGCGCCTGATCTCCGGCAGCTTCTACCAGTCCGGGCAAAGCTGCATCGGCGTGCAGCGCATCCTGGTGCACGCGTCGCTGTATGACGAAGTGAAGAAGCGTTTCGTCGCCGCCACGAAAAAATTGAAGGCCGGCGATCCCAAGGATCCGGAGACGTTCCTCGGGCCGATGATCGACGAAACCGCCGCGCAAAGGCTGGAAGGCTGGATCGCGGAGGCGAAGAAAACCGGCGCCAAGATCCTGTGCGGCGGCAAGCGCAAGGGCAGCATGCTGGAGGCGACGGTGCTGGAAGACGTCCCGCACGCGGCGAAGCTCAATCGCATGGAGGCCTTCGGGCCGGTCGCGCTGCTGGAGCCGTTCGACGATTTCGATGCCGCGCTCGCCACGGTCAACAACTCCGATTATGGCCTGCAGGCCGGCCTGTTCACCGACAACCTCACGCATGCGATGCGCGCATGGGACACGCTGGTCGAAGGTGGCGTGGTGGTCGGCGACATCCCCAGTTTCCGGGTGGACAACATGCCCTACGGCGGCGTGAAATTTTCCGGCTTCGGCCGCGAAGGCATCCGCTACGCGATCAAGGACATGACCGAACGCCGATTGCTGGTGATCCGCGATCCTGCCTGACGCCTCGGGCGATGCGCGGACGGCATTGAAGCGGTGCGCCGCGCCCCCACTTCGATGCGATGACCGAGCCAGCCGAAGCCCAATCGAAGCGGCCGACCCGCCAACTCGCCGCGCTGGGCGCGCTGTGGCCGTACATGCGCAGGTATCGTGGGCTGGCCGCCGCATGGCTGGCCTTCCTGGCATTGTCGTCGGCCGCGACCCTGGCGCTCCCGGTTGCGGTGCGGCACATGATCGACCGCGGTTTCGCCAGCCACGACGCGGCATTGATCAACGGGACCTTCGTCGCCCTGTTCGTGCTGGCCCTGATCCTGGCGATCTCGACGGCCGCGCGCTATTTCTGCATCACGCTGCTCGGCGAACGCGCGATCGCGGCCCTGCGCGGTCTGCTCTACTCGCGCGTCATCAGGCTGGATGTCGCGTTTTACGAAAAGACCCGCGTCGGGGAACTCGTCTCGCGGCTGGGCACCGACACCGAGGTCGTGCAGACGCTGATCGGTTCCAGCATCTCGATCGCGCTGCGCAGCGTGGTGATGGTGATCGGTGCGGCGGCGCTGATGGTGTGGACGAGCCCGCGGCTGGCGGGCCTCACCGCGCTGGTGATTCCGGTGGTGATCGTGCCGATCGCGCTGTACGGAAGGCGGCTGGCGAAACTCTCGCGCGCCAACCAGGACCGCATCGCCGACACCAGCGCGATCGCCAACGAAACCCTGAACTCCGTGCACGCCGTCAAGGCCTACGCGCGCGAGGCGATCGAAAGCGCACGCTATGCCGGTGCGGTGCAACGCGCGCTGCGCGCGGCACAGAAACGCATCACCGCACGCGCGATCCTGACCGGCGGCGTGATCATGCTGGTCTTCAGCGCGGTCACGCTGGTGCTTTGGGCCGGCGCGCGCGGCGTGCTGGCCGGGACGATCAACGCGGGCCTGGTCACCCAGTTTGCGCTGTACGCGGTGATGGCGGCCGGCTCGGTGGGCGCGCTGGGCGGCGTGTGGGGCGACGTGCTGCGCGCGGCGGGTTCGATGGGAAGGATCAGCGAATTGCTGGCCGAACGCCCGTCGATCGCGGATCCCGCGCAACCGCAATCACTGCCGCAACCCACCCAGGGCGCACTCGCCTTCGAGCACGTCGAATTCCGTTATCCGACGCGGCCCGATACGCCCGCGCTGCACGACTTCTCGCTGCGCATCCAGCCGGGGCAAACGGTCGCACTGGTCGGACCCTCGGGCGCGGGCAAGAGCACGGTCTTCAATCTGCTGCTGCGCTTCCACGATCCGCAACGCGGCCGCATCACGCTGGATGGCGTCGACCTGCGAGCGCTGAAACTCGACGAACTGCGCGGCGCGCTGGCGCTGGTACCTCAGGAAACCGTGATCTTCGGTGCCAGCGCTGCCGACAACATCCGTTTCGGCCGCGCGGATGCCGGCGATGAAGCCGTATTCGCCGCGGCGCGCGCCGCCGAAGCTTATGGTTTCCTCAGCGAGCAGCCGCAGGGTTTCGATACGCAACTGGGCGAACGCGGCGTGCGCCTGTCGGGCGGCCAGCGCCAGCGCATCGCGATCGCCCGCGCGATCCTGAAGGATGCGCCGGTGCTGCTGCTCGACGAGGCCACTTCAAGCCTGGACGCGCAATCGGAAGCCGCGATCCAGTCCGCGCTGGAACGCGCCGGCCGCGGCCGCACCACGCTGGTGATCGCGCACCGGCTGGCGACGGTGCAGCGCGCGGACCGCATCGTGGTGATGGATCAGGGACGCATCATCGCCGACGGCAGCCACGATGCATTGCTGCGCGAAGGCGGGCTGTATGCGGAGCTGGCGCGGCTGCAATTCGCGGCGTAGGCGCCATCCGTGGCAAACCGCTCCGAGACGGTATTCCGCGAATCCCTGCAACGAATGTTCGGACGCCAGCCGCTACGCGGCGGGCGCAGCCGAGGCGTGCTCTTCCGGCATCACTTCCGAGGCCTGCATGCCCTTGGGGCCTTGCACGACCTCGAACCGGACCCGCTGGCCTTCCTTCAGGCTGCGGAACCCCTGCGCGCGTATCGCCGAAAAATGCACGAAAACGTCAGCGCCACCGCCATCGGGCGTGATGAAGCCGAAACCCTTGGCGTCGTTGAACCACTTCACCGTACCCACTGCCATTCGGAAGACCCCTCTTCGCAACGATCGTTTCGCGGCATGGACCTGCCGCGTGGTTGAGTATCAGCCGGGTTTTTTCCGCACGCAAGCGTCATTTCGTGACGCGGTTCGCTCAAACCGCGAGAAGTGCACACACGATCGCCGGCACCTGCCCAACCGCGGCCGCCAGGTGCGCGTGGATTTCGTCGAGGCTGATCGGTGCGTCCGGATCGGGGCCGCAACCGGCCGCCCAGTTCGCGACCACGGCAATGCATGCGTAGTCGATGCCGCGCTCGCGTGCCAGCGCCGCTTCCGGCATGCCGGTCATGCCGACCAGGTCGCAACCGTCACGACGCATGCGCGCGATTTCCGCGCGGGTTTCCAGGCGCGGCCCCTGGGTGGCGCCGTAACAGCCGCCGTCGACCACTTGCACGCCGTCGCGGCGCGCCGCATCGAGCAAACCGCGCCGCAGCGATGCCGCGTAAGGCACGCCGAATTCGGCGTGCAGCACCGCTTCGCCCTCGGCGTCGCAGAAACTGGAAACGCGCCCGGTGGTGTAGTCGATCAACTGATCCGGGATCGCCAGCACCCGCGGCCCCATGTCGTCGCGAATGCCGCCCACCGCATTCACGCCGATCACGCGCCGCGCTCCGAGTTCGTGCAGCGCATCGATGTTGGCGCGGTAGTTGATGCGGTGCGGTGCGATGGTGTGCCCTTCGCCGTGGCGCGCGAGGAAGGCGAGGCGTCTGCCTTCCACTTCACCGGTCACGATCGCCGACGATGGCTCGCCCCAGCGCGTGGAAACGTGATGGCGCTGCGCGCGTTGCAGGCCCGGAAACGCATACACGCCGGTGCCGCCGATGACCGCAAGGTCGATGGCCGCTGGATTCATGTGTCGCCCTCCGGCAAGGCATAGATGGCCGGCAGGTTGCGTCCCTGCCCGAAATAATCGAGCCCGTAACCGAACACGTAGCGATCTGGCAATTCCACGCCGACGAAATCCGCCTGCAATCCCGGCACGCGGCGATCATGGCGCTTTTCGCACAACACCGCGATCAGGACGCGCTTTGCGCCTTCCGCGATGCAGTAGTCGCGCAACGCGGCAAGCGTGTGGCCTTCATCCAGGATGTCGTCGGCGAGGATCACCGTGCGCTGCGCGAGCCGTGCCTGCGGACGGCGGCGCCACTGGATTTCTTGGCCCACCGTCGCGTCGCCGTAGCGCGTCGCGTGCACGTAGTCGAACTCGAGGTCGCAACCGATCGCCAATGCAAGCGGCGCCGCAAAGAACATCCCTCCGTTCATCACGGTCAGGAACACCGCGCGTTCGCCGTCCAGTGCATGGGTGATGGCGGCCCCGATCCGCGCAATCGCCGCTTCCAGCGCGGCGTGATCGTGCAGGCGTTCGGCTCGCGGCAAGGCCGCCGCCAGCGGATGTTCGATCGCACTCATGCGCGGGCCGCTTCCGGTGCGGCGAGCGTCGCCAATGCGGCGACGTAACGCGCGTGTTGCGGATCGGCCGACAGCGCCTCCCAGCCGGGTGCAACGGTGCCGCACAACGTCGCGGTCTTTTCCCGGGCGCACGGCGCCCGACCGCGCACGGATTCGATCGCCGCGTCCACCATCGACGGATGACAGACCAGCACCAGGTCGCATCCGGCGTCGAGATGCGCCGTGACGCGCTCGCCGATCCCGCCCGCCGATTCCGCCGCGGCCATCCCAACGTCGTCGCTGAACACCACGCCGCGGTAGCCCAGCTCACCGCGCAACACGCCACCGATCCACGTCTTCGAATAGCCCGCCGCCAGCGGATCGACCGCCGGATAGGTGACGTGCGCGACCATTACCGCTTCGGCGCCGGCCGCGAAACCTTCGACGAACGGAACCAGGTCGGTTTCGCGAAGCGCGTCCAGCGAACGCGGATCGACCGCGGCTTCCAGGTGCGTGTCTTCGGGAATCGAACCGTGCCCGGGGTAATGCTTGATCGTCGCCGCCATTCCGGCCAGGCGCATACCGCGCACGTAGGCGGCGCCCAGTTCGGCCACGACCTGCGGATCGGCGTCGAAGGCCCGGTCCGCGATCACGCGGTTGCCGCGCGCCAGGTCCACCACCGGCGCAAACGAAATGTCGATGTCGCAGGCGCGCACTTCGCTGGCCATCACGATCGCGTGTCGTTCGGCCATCGCGATGCCGGCGGCGCGGTCCCGGCGATACAGCTCGCCGATGCGCGCCAGCGGCGGCAGGCGCGTGAAACCATCCCGGAACCGTTGCACCGGGCCGCCTTCGTGGTCCACGCTCAACACGAAGCCGTCGCCGCGCAGGTCACGAATCGATGCGACCAGCCGCGCCAGCTGGTCGCGATTCTCGTAATTGCGGGTGAACAGGATCGCGCCGCTTACTTCGGGCGCCAGCAGGCGCGCGCGTTCATGCGCGGCGAGCTGCTTGCCTTCAAGTCCAACGATCAACATGCAGGATGCTGTGGGTTGCGGCAGCCATGCCGAAGCCGCCGATGATAAAGCACCCGTTCGTCGTTCGAATCACGCGGCCGGCAGCACGCGGCAGATGAAGCCTTTCAGGTAATCGGTTTCCGGGATCGCGGGATGCACCGGATGATCCGGCGACTGCTGCAGTTGCTGCAGCACCTGGACGTTCCGATCGAGGTGCCGCGCGCCCTTCTGCACGGCATCCAGCAATGCGGCGCGCGGCATGTGGTACGAACACGAACAGGTCACCAGGATGCCATCGCGCGACAGCACCTGCATCGCCAGTTCGTTGATGCGGCGGTAGGCCAGCGCCCCTTCCTTCAGGTCCTTCTTGCGCTTCACGAACGCGGGCGGATCGAGGATCACCACGTCGAAGTGTTCGCGGCGTTCGCGCAAGTCTTTCAGGAACTCGAACGCATCCGCGCGTTCCGCGCGCACGCGCTCGGCCAGCCCGTTGCGCGCCGCGTTGTCGCCGATCAACTTCACCGCCGAGGCCGAGGCGTCCACGCACGTGACCTCCCGCGCGCCCATCGCGGCCGCGCGCAGACCCCACGCGCCGAGATACGCGAACATGTCCAGCACCCGCGCGCCTTGCACGTACGGCGCCAGCGCGTCACGGTTGCCGCGCTGATCGTAGAACCAGCCGGTCTTCTGCCCGCCGATCGCATCCACTGCGAATTCCACGCCATCTTCGATCACGCGCAAGGCGCCCGGCGGATCGCCGAAACCGACGTCGGCGTAGTCCACCAGGCCTTCCAGCGTGCGGATGCCCGCGTCGTTCTTCCAGATCAGCGCGCGCGGCCCCACCACTTTCTGCACCGCCGCTTCGACCTGCGCTTTCAGTCGTTCGATGCCGGCCGTGGTTGCCTGCGCCACGATCACGTCGTCGAAACGGTCCAGCGTCAAACCCGGCACACCATCGGATTCGCCATACAGCAACCGGTAGAACGGTTCCGGGTGCAGCCGTTCGCGCAGTGCCAGCGCGACCTGCAGACGATGCGTGAGCAGCGACGCGTCGAGCGGATGATCGATGCCGCGCGCCACCAGCCGCGCGCAGATCAGCGAACGCGGATTGACGTAGCCGACGCCGATGGGTTTGCCGTTCGCGGCGACCACCACGCAAGGCTCGCCCGGCTGGAACTCCGCCATCGGCGAACGCGCCACGTCGACCTCGTTCGAAAACACCCACAGGTGCCCCGCACGCAGGCGCGCATCCTCGCCGCGCTTCAGGTACAACGCGGGGTATTCGACGGGCTGGGTCACGGCAATCATCCGGAAGGTTGACCTGACACAGTATCGGAAGCCGCATGCTCCGCCAAGCAAAGTTCGACCGGCGCTAGCATGGGCGGCATGAGCCATGACGATTTCGCGCGCAACCGGTTGGGCGACGCGTCCAGTCCGTACCTTCGCCAGCACGCGGGCAATCCGGTGCACTGGCAGCCCTGGGACGACGCGACGCTCGCCCACGCGCGCGGCACCGACGCGCCGATCCTGCTCTCGATCGGCTACAGCGCCTGCCATTGGTGCCACGTGATGGCGCATGAGTGTTTCGAGCACCCGGACATTGCCGCCGCGATGAACCGCGCGTTCGTGAACATCAAGCTCGACCGCGAGGAACGTCCAGAC
>DASZTT010000001.1:0-11382 GCA_035547895.1 Rhodanobacteraceae bacterium | reverse complement strand
TTCAGCGTCATCGATCGCCGTGCGACGTTGGTGGCGTAGTCGCCGATGCGCTCGATGTCGGAAGCGATGCGCAACGCGGCCAGGATCTCGCGCAGGTCGCGCGCCATCGGCTGGCGCAGCGCCAGCAATCGCAGCACGTCGCCGCTGATCCGGCGTTCCTGGTCGTCGATCGCGTCGTCGTTGTCCGCGACGCGCTGGGCCGCCTTGCTGTCGCGCTTGCCCAGCGCATCCATCGCCGCTTCCAGTTGCCTGGCCGCGAGTTCGCCCATCGCGGCGATCTCGCCGGTGAGGCGCGACATCTCCTCGTCGTAGCTTTTCACCAAGTGGTCGTGGGTTTGTGTGTTCATGTCGTGGCTCGTGTTGTTTCCTTCTCCCTCCGGGAGAAGGTGGCCCGAAGGGTCGGATGAGGGTCTGGCAAGTGTGGAACGTGCCGTGGCAGCGAACCCTCACCCCAGGAGAGAGACGTCGTTCACCCGAACCTTCCCGAAATGTAGTCTTCCGTCTGCTGCCTGGAGGGCTTGGTGAAGATCTTTTCGGTCTCGTCGAATTCCACCAGCTCGCCGAGGTACATGAAGGCGGTGCGGTCGGATACGCGCGCAGCCTGCTGCATGTTGTGGGTGACGATCACGATCGTGTAGTCGCGCTTCAATTCCTCGATCAACTGCTCGATGCGACCGGTGGCGATCGGGTCGAGCGCCGAGGTGGGCTCGTCGAGCAGCAGCACTTCCGGCTTCAGTGCGATGCTGCGCGCGATGCACAAGCGCTGCTGCTGGCCGCCCGACAGGCCCAGCGCGCTGCGCTTCAACTTGTCTTTCACCTCGTCCCACAACGCCGCACGGCGCAGCGCGTGCTCGACGCGGGCCTCCATGTCCGCTTTCGAGAGTTTCTCGTGGTGGCGGATGCCCCACGCGATGTTCTCGAAGATCGTCATCGGGAACGGCACCGGCTTCTGGAACACCATGCCGATCTTGCTGCGGAGCTTGTGGACGGGGTAGCTGGCGTCGAGGATGTTCTCGCCATCCAGCAGCACCTCGCCGATCGCCCGCAGGTTCGGATAGATCGCATAGATGCGGTTGAACACGCGCAGCAAGGTGGACTTGCCGCAGCCGGACGGGCCGATGATCGCGCTGACCTTTTTCTCCGGGATGTCCAAGCTGATGTTCTTCAGCGCTGGCGCATCGCCGTACAGGAAATTCAGGTTGCGCACCGCCAGCTTGGGTTGCGGCGATACGGCGACGGCGGGAACCGTCTGTGCGAAAGCTGGAGGCGGATTGAGCAACACGATGTCCTCAGTCATGGGTGACCTTGTGACGATGCAGGTACCAGCGGGCGGACAGGCTGAGCAGCAGCACGAACAGCGTGATCAGCAGCGCGCCGGCCCAGGCGATAGCGTGTAGCGCAGGGTTGGGGTCGTTGGTGTACTGGTAGATCGCCACCGGCAGGCTTTCCATCTTGTTGAGCGGATGGAAGGCCATGAAGTTGTTGCCGAAGGCGGTGAACAACAGCGGCGCGGTTTCGCCGGCCAGCCGCGCCAGCGCCAGCAGCACGCCGGTGACGATGCCCGAGAGCGCGGCGCGCACCAGCACCTGCAAGGTCAGCTTCCATTGCGGGATGCCCAGCGACAGCGCCGCTTCGCGCAGCGTGCCCGGCACCAGTTGCAGCATTTCGTCGGTGGTGCGCACGATCACCGGCAGCCCGATCAACGCCAGTGCGATGGCACCGGCCAACCCTGAGAATGAAACTTCGCCGTGCGTCAGGTTCGACATCGGCAGCACCACGATCACGTACACGAACAGGCCCAGCACGATCGACGGCGCCGACAGCAGGATGTCGTTCAAGAAACGGATGACCGCGCCCAGCTTCGAACGGTTCGCGTATTCGGCAAGAAAGGTGCCGGCCAGGACCCCCACCGGCGCACAGAGCGCGAGCGCGATCAGATCCATGACCAGACTGCCGACGATGGCGTTGGCGAGGCCGCCCTGGTCGGCATAGGCAGTGATCTTCGTGAACAGCTTGAGGTCGAGCGCGGCGATCCCGTTCTTCACCGTGACCCACAGGATCCAGACCAGGAACACGAGGCCCACCGCCGCGGCGAGCCCGCTGAGCACCATTGCCACCACGTTGACGGCGAGCCGGCGGACATGGATGTCGATGGCCATCACGCGCCCTCCCGCCGCGCGAGCTGGCGCAGCATCAGGCGCGAGATCAACAGCACCACGAAGGTGACCACGAACAGCAGGAAGCCCAGCGCGATCAGCGCCGAGCGGTGCGTGCCGACCGCTTCGTTGAATTCGTTGGCGATCGAAGAGGAAATCGAGGTGCCGGGCATCAACAGCGAAGACGTGATGTTGTACGCGTTGCCGAGCACGAAGGTCACCGCCATGGTCTCGCCCAGCGCGCGTCCGAGGCCGAGGAAGATGCCGCCGATCACCGCCGAGCGCGTGTACGGCAGCACGATGTCCCACACCACTTCCCAGGTCGTCGAGCCGAGCGCATAGGACGATTCCTTGAGCCGGTTCGGCACCGTCTGGAACACCTCGCGCATCACCGAGCAGATGAACGGCAGGATCATCACCGCCAGCACGATGCCCGCAGTGAGCAGGCCCAATCCCAGCGGCGGCCCCTGGAACAATTGTCCGAGCAACGGAATGCGGCCCAGCGTATCGGACAGGCTGGGCTCGATGCGGGCCATGAACGGCACGAACACGAACAAGCCCCACATGCCGTAGATGATCGACGGGATGCTGGCCAGCAATTCGATCGCCGTGGCGACCGGACCGCGCAACCAGGTCGGCGCGATCTCGGTGAGGAACAGCGCGATGCCGAAACTCAGCGGCACCGCGAGGATGAGCGCGATCACCGAAGTCACCAGCGTGCCGAAGATGGGCGCCAGCGCGCCGTAATCGTCGGCGACCGGATTCCACGCGGCACTAGTCAGGAAATGCAGTCCCTGCCCGAACAGCACTTCGCGTCCGCCCCACAAGGTCGACAGCGCGGCGCCCAGCAGCGCCGCCAGCACCAGCAACGCGCAGGCTTTCAACAGCCGATGGAACCACACATCGTGGCGCGCATCGGCGCGGCTGCGGCGCTCTGCGTTGCTGATGATGGCGATGGCGGGGATCGATGACATGGGAGATCGCTGAAGGTTTGTTTTGCCTTCTCCCTCCGGGAGAAGGTGCCCGAAGGGCGGATGAGGGTTCGGTCCCAGCGCGGCGTATCGCGTGCCCGAACCCTCACCCCGGCGCTACGCGCTCGGCCTGCGGCCGCCTATCCCGGTGGGGAGAGGGGCTCCACGCGTCGCTCACTACTTGAACTCGGCCTTCCAGTAGCCCTCGATCTGGCTCACCAGGCCGGCCGGGAGCGGCACGTAGTCCAGCGCCGTGGCCGCGGATTTGCCGTCGCCGTACGCATAGCGGAAGAACTCGAACGCGACCTTCGAGTTCGCGGCGTTCTTCGGCTGCTTGTACATGATCACCCACGAGGTGGCGGTGATCGGCCACGCATCGGCGCCGGGCGCGTTGGTCATCAGTAGGTTGAAGTTCTTCGCGTGCGACCAGTCGGCGGTCGCGGCCGCGGCCTGGAAGCTCGCCGTTTCGGGACTGACCACCTTGCCGGCGGCGTTCTTCATGCGCGCATAGCCAAGATGGTTCTGCACGGCGTACGCGTATTCGACGTAGCCAATCGAATTCGGAACCTGCTTGACGTAAGCGGAAACGCCTTCATTGCCCTTTCCGCCGATACCGGTCGGCCAGTTGATCGCGGTGCCCTCGCCCACCCTGGACTTCCATTCCGGGCTGACCTTCGACAGGTAGTCGGAGAAGTTGAAGGTGGTGCCCGAACCATCCGAGCGATGCACCACGGTGATCTTCGCGCTCGGCAGCGCGACATCCGGATTCAGCGCCGCGATCGCGGGATCGGACCAGTTGGTGATCTGGCCGAGGAAGATCTTCGCCAGCACCGGGCCGTCCAGCACCAACTTGCCGGGCGCGACGCCCGCGATGTTGTACGCCGGCACGATGCCGCCGATCACGTCGGGAAACTGGCCGAGGCCGAACTTGGCGAGCGTCGCCTCGTCCAGCGGCATGTCGCTGGCGCCGAAATCCACCGTGCCGGCCTTGATCTGCGCGATGCCGCCGCCGGAACCGATCGACTGGTAATTGACGCGGTTGCCGGTTTTGTCGGCGTAAGCCGCCGACCATTTCGAAATCACCGGATAGACGAAGCTGGAACCGGCGCCGGTGATGTCGGTGGCGTGCGCCGCGCCAATGCCGAGCGCAAGCGAGGTGGCGAGTGCAAGCAGGCGAAGCTTGTTGCGATGCATGGTGGTCACGCGAGTCTCCTGAGTGCGTGGTGGTTGACTGCGCACATTGCAAAGCCCGCGTGTTGCCGTTCGATGAGAGAAATGTTTCAGGCAGATGACAGCGACCTGGTGCGCGCTCGTGTCATCGAACCGTCACACCGCTGCCAAATCTCCGTAACCCGGGCCGCGCATCTTTCGCCGCGTTGCATCCCAACCCCATCCAAGGAGAACTGTGTGCGTATCAAGATGCTCGCGGCGGCTGCCGCCGCCGGACTGACCCTCGCCAGCCTCGGCGCGCAGGCGCAAACGGCCGGCGACGATTCCAACGACCTGGCGCAGCTGCGCGCGCAATTGGCGACACTGCAGACCAAAGTCAACGAACTCGAGCAGAAGCAGCAGGCGCAAGCCCAGGCCCAGGCGCAAGCACCCGCCCCCTCCAACACGCTTGCCGCATGGGCCGACAACACCAAGGTCAGCGGCACCATGTACGTCGATTTCACCAACATCGACCAGACCAGCAACGGCACCAAAACCGACTCGTCCGGTACCGGCCTCGACGTCAAGCGCTTCTATCTTTCGATCGACCACCAGTTCAATGACATTTGGTCGGCCGACCTGACCACCGATTTCAACTACACCAGCGTGACCGGCGAAACCCAGCTGTTCGTCAAGAAGGCCTACCTGCAGGGTGCGTTCTCCAAGCTCGCCACGCTGCGCGTTGGTTCGGCCAACATGGCGTGGATTCCCTTCGTCGAAGACTGGTACGGCTACCGCTTCGTCGAGAACACGCTGGTCGACAGGGAGAAGCTCGGCAACTCCGCGGACTGGGGCCTGCACCTGCTGGGGGACAACGGCATCTTCAATTACCAAGTGTCGGCGGTGAACGGCGGCGGCTACAAGAATCCCTCGCGCTCCGATCACGTCGACTTCGAAGGCCGCGTCGGCCTGCAGCCGGTGAAAGGCCTGATGTTCGCGGTCGGCGCCTACGACGGCGATCTCGGCAAGGACACGCAAACCGTTTCCACCCTGCACAGCGCGCGCCGCTACGACGCGATGGCCGCGTGGAACCGCGACGGCCTGCGCCTCGGCGCAGAGTGGTTCAAGGCCGACAACTGGAAGAACGTCACCACGCCAGCCACCGATACGGCGTCAGGCTATTCGGTGTGGGGCAGCTACGACTTCACGTCCGCTTCGGTGTTCGCGCGCTACGACCAGGTCAAGCTCAGCAAGGACATCGATCCGTCGCTCAAGGACACCTACTGGAATGCGGGCGTGGCCTTCCCGGTCACCAAGGGCGTGCGGGTGGCGATCGCCTACAAGGACGAAAAGTTGCGCAACGACACCACCACCGACGTCCACACCCGCGAGATCGGTGCGTGGGGCGAAGTCAAGTTCTGACAGGATGCCGGAATCCCGGCCAGCACAGGGATGTGCACCGAGCCGGGATCCAGATCCTGACCAGGACGTTCCGATCCTGACAGCTCCAGCGTTGGCGGCGGGCGAAAGTCCGCCGCTTTTTTTGGCGAGGATCGTGCAGCCGAATCAAACGAAGCGACTGCGCTTGCACAGCCGCCTGTTCCGGTTGATCAGCGAAATGCCACCGCGGACAACGAAGCCGGTCCACGGAACGAGCGAGTCGGATGGCGCTGCGCGGCGAGCATGCAACCGTTACCGCACTACTCCAGCTCCAGCAGCCGCGCGTTGCCGAACACACAAGTGAATGTCGAGCCCTCGCCAGGCTCGCTTTCGATGCGCAACTGCGCGTCGTGCAGGTTCAGCACGTGCTTGACGATGGACAGGCCGAGCCCCGTTCCGCCGGTCGCACGCGAGCGACTGGACGATACGCGATAGAACCGTTCGGTCAACCGCGAGAGGTGGTCGGCGGGAATCCCGTAACCGGTGTCCTTGACCGAATACTCGGCGCCGGCCGGCGTGCGCCGCCAGCGGATCGTGATGCTGCCGCCCTCGGGTGTATAGCGCACCGCGTTGCTAACCAGGTTCGAAAACGCGCTGTGCAGATCCTTGGGTGAACCCAGCAGATCCACATGGCCCTGATCTTCGACCGCAACCCGATGTTTGCCGTGGCTCAAGGCTTCCGCTTCGCGGCTCAGCGATTCCAGCAGCGGAGTCATTTCCACGCGCTCTTCGGGTATGTGCTGCTGCATCTCCAGGCGCGACAGTTCCAGCAGGTCCTCGACGATCTGCCGCATGCGCTGCGACTGCGTGCGCATTTCATGGAGCACTGGCGCCAGCGCCGGCACGTCCTCGGGATCGAGCAATTCCAGGTAGCCGTGGATCACCGTCAGCGGCGTGCGCAGTTCGTGCGAAACGTTGGCAACGAAATCGCGGCGCACCTGTTCCAGCTTCGTCACGCGGCTGATGTCGCGCGCGATCAGCAGGCGGCGATGTTCGCCATAGGGAATGAGGTTCAATTCCAGCCGCACCGAGGCATCGACGGGTGACGCCACGTCGTCGCCATCGCCCTGCCCGGTCCGCAACCACACGCCGGCCTCGCCTTCGCCGAACCGCGCGGTCAGCGGCTGGCCGCGATCACGCGGCCATGCGACGCCCAGCAGGCGCTGCGCGGCCGGATTGCACCAGCGCACGTGGTCGTCCGGATCCAACAGGACCAGCGCGTCCCGCGAGGCGCACGCCACCGTGCGCAGGTCGCTCAGTTGCGCCGCGAGACGCCGCGCGCGCGCGCGATCGGCATTCATGGTGAAGTGGAAAACCGATAACCGGTGCCGCGCACCGTCTGGATCAGTCCGTCCAGTCCGAACGGCTCCAGCGTCTTGCGCAGGCGGCGGATATGCACGTCCACCGTGCGCTCCTCGACATACACGCTGCCGCCCCATACCTGGTCCAGCAGTTGCGCGCGCGAGTAGGCACGTTCGGCATGGCTCATGAAGAAATGCAGCAGCCGGTATTCGGTCGGACCGATCTCGATCTGCGTGTCGCCCGCGTAGACGCGGTGCGCCGGGCCATCGATCCGCAAGCCGCCGCTCTCGATCGAACCCGTGCCGCCGTCGGCCTGGGTTCGCCGCAGCACCGCCTTGATCCGCGCGATCAACTCGCGCGTCGAAAACGGCTTGACCACATAATCATCCACGCCGGCTTCGAGGCCGCTGACGCGGTCCATCTCCTCGCCGCGTGCGGTCAGCATGATGATCGGCACCTCGTTGGTGCGTTCCTCGGCGCGCAGGCGGCGCGCCAATTCCAGGCCGGTCATGCCGGGCAACATCCAGTCCAGCAGGATCAGGTCGGGCGGCGTATCGCTGATAGCCGACAGCGCGGCGCGCGCGTCCGCGGCGTGGATCACCTCCATGTCGGCCTTGCGCAAGGCGAACGCCACCATGTCGCGGATCGAGGCTTCGTCTTCGACGACCAGAATGCGTTTGTGCATCTCGGGTTCCGTGTCGGGCACGTGACGTGATTATTGCAGCGGCGCAACATGACAGTCTCGTTACAACTTGGGCCGGGTGCCCGCGCATGCGACACTGCGCGCTTGCCACGACCCGCCACGCCCGAAATGGACCAGGCCGACCTCGCCCGCCACACGCCGCTGATGCGCCAGTACTTCGCCGCCAAGGCGGAATACCCGGAGACCTTGCTGTTGTTCCGGATGGGCGATTTCTACGAGCTGTTCTACGACGACGCCCGCAAGGCCGCACGGCTTCTGGACATCACGCTGACCCAGCGCGGCGAATCAGCCGGCGCGCCGATCCCGATGGCGGGCGTGCCGTATCACGCGGTCGAATCCTACCTCGCGAAGCTGGTGCGCGCGGGCGAATCGGCGGCCATCTGCGAACAGATCGGCGATCCCAACGGCAAGGGACCGATGGACCGCAAGGTGGTGCGCGTGGTCACGCCGGGCACGCTCACCGACGAGGCGCTGCTGCCGGAACGCCGCGACAACCTGCTGCTGGCGATCGCGGCAGGGCCATCGGGATTCGGGCTTGCGTGGGTCGATCTGGCGGGCGGACGCTTTCTTTTGAGCGAAGTGGCCGACGCCGACGCGCTGGCCGCCGAACTCGCGCGCCTTGCGCCGGCCGAAACGCTGGTCTGCGACGACGCGGCGTGGCCTTCCGCGGTCGCGGCATTGAACGGCTTGCGCAAACGTCCGCCGTGGCACTTCGATGAAACCAGTGCGCGCCGCGAATTGACGCGGTTCTTCGGCACCCGCGATCTTTCCGGCTTCGGTGCCGATGGCCTGCCGCTGGCCGTCGCGGCGGCCGGTTGCCTGCTCGGCTATCTGCAGGAAACCCAGAAAGCGGCGCTGCCGCACCTGACCGGCCTCGCGGTCGAATCGGCCGACGAGACCGTGGCGATGGATGCGGCCACCCGCCGAAATCTCGAACTCGACACGCACCCGAGCGGCGATACGCGCTACACCCTGCTCGGCGTACTCGACTCCACGATCACGCCGATGGGTGCGCGCGCGCTGCGGCGCTGGCTGCACCGGCCGCTGCGCAACCACACGGTGTTGCGGCTGCGCCACCAGGCGCTGGCGGCGTTGATCGAATCCGACGCACTTCCCGAGTTGCGCGACAGGCTGCGCGCGATCGGAGACCTCGAACGCATCCTCGCGCGCGTGGCACTGCGCTCGGCCCGCCCGCGCGATCTTGCGACGTTGCGCGACGGGCTTGCCGCCGCGCCGGATTTGCGCTCGACGCTGGCTCGGCTTGATTCGCCGCTGCTGCACGAATTGCTCGAACGGCTTGGCGAGCACAACGATACGGTCAACTTGCTGCAGGCCGCAATCGTGGAACGCCCGCCCGCGCTGCTGCGTGAAGGCGGCGCGATCGCCGAGGGCTACGATGCCGAACTCGACGAATTGCGCCGGCTTTCAACCCACGCCGACCAATACCTCGTTGAACTCGAAGCGCGCGAACGCGCCGCCACCGGCATCGCCACGCTCAAGGTCGGCTACAACCGCGTGCACGGCTACTACATCGAATTCGGCAAGGCCCAGGCCGACAAGGCACCCGCGCACTACACCCGCCGCCAGACCACCAAGAACGCCGAACGCTACATCACCGAGGAGCTGAAAACCTTCGAGGACAAGGTGCTTTCCGCGAAGGAACGTTCGTTGATGCGCGAGCGCGCGCTGTTCGACGGCGTGCTGGATGCGCTGATCGAAAGGCTGGCGCCGCTGAAACAGGCCGCGCAGTCGTTGGCCGAGCTCGACGTGCTGGCGGCGCTGGCCGAACGCGCCGACGCACTGAACTGGTCGCGCCCGCAACTGGTGGACGAGGCCTGCATCGCGATCGAACGCGGCCGGCATCCGGTGGTGGAAGCCGTGCGCAGCGAACCGTTCGAACCCAACGATCTCGCGTTGAATGACGCTCGCCGGATGCTGGTGATCACGGGCCCGAACATGGGCGGCAAGTCGACGTACATGCGCCAGAACGCGCTGATCGTGCTGCTGGCGTACATCGGCAGTTATGTTCCCGCCGCGCGCGCGACGGTCGGCCGCATTGACCGCATCTTCACCCGCATCGGCGCGGGCGACGACCTGGCGCGCGGCCAATCGACCTTCATGGTGGAGATGAGCGAGACCGCCAACATCCTGCACAACGCGACCGCGCAATCGCTGGTGCTGATGGACGAAGTCGGACGCGGCACCTCGACCTACGACGGCTTGGCGCTGGCGCGCGCGGCGGCCGTGCATCTGGCAACGGTCAATCGCGCGTTCACGCTGTTCGCGACGCACTACTTCGAATTGACCGCGCTCGCCGCGCAGTTCGAGACGATCGCCAACGTGCACCTCGATGCGGTCGAATACCACGATGCGAAACAGGGCGACCAACTCGTCTTCATGCACGCGGTGAAGGAAGGCCCCGCCAATCGCAGCTTCGGCCTGCAGGTGGCCGCGCTCGCAGGACTGCCAAAAGCCGTGATTGCGGAGGCGAAGCAGACCCTGGCCGAACTCGAACGCGGCGCGCACAACAATGATTCGGCCAAGGTGTCCACCCAGGGCACCGCATCCCCGCAGTCCGACCTGTTCGCCGCCCCGTGCGCCGACCCGCGCCTCGAAGCATTGGCCGACGCGCTGCGCGCGCTCGATCCCGATGCGATGACACCGAAGGAAGCGCTCGACGCGCTGTACCGGCTGAAGCAATCCGGCCCCTGAGCCTGCGCAGTCCGCGGCACTGGCAGCGGCATTTCCGCAGGCATATGCTCGCCGCGCGATTCCAGCCGGAGGGAATTCACCATGCGCCAGTCCATTCTTTCAGCAGCCGTCATCGCCATCGCCGCACTGCCCTGTGTCGCGCAGGCAGCGCACCGCGTGCCCGGCCAGTGGGAAGTCACCACCCAGATGCACTTCGTGAAGGGCGGCATCCAGATTCCACCCGAGGTGCGGGCCCAGATGAAAGCGCGCGGCATCAAGATGCCGGACTTCGGTACGCCGCATACGTACAAGCACTGCCTGACGCCGGAGCAGGCCGCCAAGGACGAACACCCCGACTTCAGCCAGGACCAGAGCTGCACTTCGCGGAACGCGCAGTGGTCGGGCGACCATTTCCACGCCGACATTACCTGCGGCGGCAGCACCGGCGCGCGCCACGGCGTGATCGACGGCGACATCGGCAACGGCGGCAAGAGCTACGCCGGCACTTTCAGGATGGAAGGCGACGATCCGCACATGGGCGGCCACTTCGTGATGGAAGGCCAGTCGTCCGGCAAGTGGCTGGGCCCGAACTGTTCGAAAGACGCCTCCTGACGGCAATCCGCGCGCCGATCTTCCGGATCAGCCCTTCGATTCGGGCGAAGGCGCGGCTTCGTCGCGATCCGTCGCCTCGGCGGCCGCCGTTCCGGCCTGCGGTTTGTTGACGTGCACCACCAGCGGCGCCGCCCCCGCGTGCAAGACGCCTTGCATGCCGCTGCCGATCGACGGCCGCATCGCGCCGCTCGCGGCGGGCACCGACCACGCGTGGACCGGTGCATCGACGAGCTGCGATGCAGGCACGCCGGGCGAGGGAACATCGGATGCCGCCGGCTCGACGGCGACGGATTCGACGGCCGATCCGGGGGCCATGTGCGCTTCGTCCGGCATGCCGATGTCGGGAATGGCGTTCCAC